>CAZKOY010000111.1:0-15630 GCA_964554495.1 uncultured Myxococcales bacterium | reverse complement strand
ACGGCCCCGAGGCCACGGCGCTACTTGTGAAGCTGGTTCAACATCCGTGCGCCCTGCTTGTCGGCTTCGCTTTCCAGGTGTTCGCGGTGTCCTTCGTCTCCGCCTAGCCCCTGCAGCGAACCGGTGGCGCTCTTCTTCTGCTGGCCAATGTGAGAGAGCTCGTGCATGAGCGTGAACTGCCCTTCTCGCGACTGCAGATCCACATCGCTGCTGAGCACGACCTTGGGCACGCCTGCGTCTTCGGTCGCGAAGGCCTGCGCCTGAATCGGCTTGGTCGCGGCATCGGCGCCATGCACAACCTGGACATCGCTCATCGAGACACCCAGGTGTTGCTCTGCCATGGTCTGCACTCCCTTGGGCAGCGCCTGGCCCCCCGACGGAATGCTGATGTCCGGCTCGGCGGCGGCCACCTGTCTCTGCTCGGCAAAGGACTCTTCAGCGTGGGTTTCGGCCTGCTGCGTCGCTTCGCTCATGCTCATGCGGCGCTGCACGGCGGCGTTGCGGGCCCGCAGCTGCAGCAGTCGCGAGTTGCCGACATACCGTTGAAGCTGTGCCACCGGACTGAGTGGTGCATGCTCACGCTCGGATCGCCCCTCGTGTTGCTGAGCTAGGTCCTCGTGCTGCTGTTCGAACCAGAACTCACCACCCTTGCGTTGCTGCGACATGTGTTACGGCTCCAAGTCTACTTCAGCGCTTTGCTTATCTCCATCCCGGCTCCGGGAGAGAAAATTTGCAGCAGTACGTTTTGCAGGCCGGTATCCGGCCCCTGACTGGCGGCCAAGTGTGCAAAGAAGGCCTGCTTGTTGTGCGTGTGCAGGTGAAACGCGACTGGCTTGCCGGCGTCCTTCTCGGCCCCTGACGCTTTCGAGAGCTGCAGAATCAGCGGAGAGGTCTTGGCTTCCTCGTTGCCCAGGTAGTAGACGCTCAGCGCTGCTTCCTTGCCTTCAACCTGCAGCAGGTAATGCACCTGGGGTGAGACGTCAAATGGCTTGGCAATGCGCGCTACTTCATCCGCAGAGACACTCTTCGGAGCCTGCCCAATGCGCGTCAGCTCCTTATCGAGCACGGGCTTAACAGCCGCCATGACCGCATCAGGAGTCGAAGGGGGATGGTGACAGGCAGGAGCAGCGAAGACCAGCGGCAGAAGCAGAGCGAGCCATTTCATCGGAAGTATCCTTCGTCGGTTGGGGGCCAGACAGCTTGCTACGCGGGCTCTAGCCTAACCTCACTTAGCGCTTTGATCAGCTCATCCGCTGTAGCTTTGGGCGCAAAGAGCTTGGGCAAGAAGCTCTGCAAGCCGCTTTCGCGCTGGCCCAGCCCAGTCGTCAGATGCGCAAAGAAGCTCATCTTGTTGTGAGCATGCACATGGAACGCAACCGCGAATCCCGCGCTGCGCTCGGCTGCCGAAGCCTGAGCAAGCTGCGTCAGAAGCTCCATCCGGCGTGGATCTTCGTCGCCTAGATAGTAAAGGCTCAACACGGCCTCTTGTCCCGCGATGTCCAGCAGGTAGTGCGCTTGCGGCGATACATCGAAGGGCTTCGAGAACTTCTGCGCTTCGTCCGCTGTGATCTTTCGCAGCGACTGTCCCATGCGCACCAGCGCGCCTTCGATTACCGGCTGAATTTTTGCCAAGGCATCCATATCGTCTCGATCTCCTATGCCGCCTCTTCCACCGTGAACTGCACTTCGCCCGCGTCGCACTCGCCGTTCTGTTGTCCCGATCCTTGACCCCAGAAGCTCTGCCAGCCTCCAGCGGCTTCGTAGGTCACGGAATACTCGGCCTTGAGCTTGGCGAAGTACGTCTCGCGCAGCATCTGGCCCGACGTGTTCGTGCCCACGCTGGTCGAAAGTCCGTTGTTGCCGCCGCCAGAGTGCGACTCGCCCGAGCTATAGCCGAGGCCGCCGCCGCCGCTGACCCCTTGGCCCGCGCCCACACCCACGGTTGCCCCTGAGACCGGCACAGAGCCACCCACCGACTGGTTTTGGCCTGCGCCGCCGCCTGCCGAAAGGCCATAGCCCGATCCGCTCTGCCCGCCGCTTGCGTTGGTGGTGTTTGTGCCGCCGCCCGTGTTTTGCACGCCGACACCGCCGCCGCTTGACTGCGACTTGCAGTCAACCATGTACAGCGAGCCACTGACCGTCCACTTCGTATTGAGACCGCTGTCGTTGTAGAACTCGCCCGAGAAGGTTCCGGTTCCGCCGTTCTCGATCGACACGCGACACTGTTCCACGTTGGCCGTAAGCGCCGTCATGATCGGGCACTTTTCTGGGTTCAGTGCGCGGGCGGTATTGCTGACCGCGATCTGAACCGCGTTGGCTCGTAGACCGACGCTTTTGGTCAGCGTCTTGCCGGGAATGGCTGTGGCGCCGTTGTACTGCCCGCGCTTTTGCACACTGCGCAGACGGGCCTGCACAATGCGACGGTCATCGCTGTTCAGGCGACCGCCGCGTTCGATCTTTCTTTGTACCGCCTTTTCACCAGCGGACATTTTTTGAGACATGAATCATCCTCCGACGAACCGCAAAGTCATCTTCCGGCCGAGAAAAAAAGAAGCGTTTTTCACTGTTATCGGATCCGCACAGCTTTCGTTGTCCGGCCACCGATGGCAGGTCGGGCCCCCCTGCTCTGGCAGCGGCTACCCGCGAAGCAAGCTGTCCCACTTCTCTGCGATCACCATCCAATCATGTGGCTTGGCAATGCGGCGCGAACGAGCGCGAGCCACGCGAATTTCTTCAACAACTTGATGGACGAGCCGGCACGTGGGAGGCCAGCGCTCTGGCAGGGCTCCGATGGCTGGGATGACGGGAACGCAGCCATGTGCCATGGCCTCGTCCATCGCCATACAGTACGTCTCTTCGTACGTGCAGGGATAAAAGAACACCGAAGCCTTCGCTAGCTCTTGCCACAGCGCTGGCTGCGCGACCGCGCCACGCAAGAGCACGCCGGGCATCTGCGCCAGCCGCTCAAACAACCCTTGGTACTGCGTGTCTTCTTCGCCGCGTCCCCAGGTTGCCATCGAGCTACAGATCGCAATGCTGGCCTCTGGTACTTCTTGCCGAATCAATGGAAACAGCTCGGCTACCAGCTCAAGTCCACGATAGGGAACGCTGCAATACACCAGTCGCGCCGGATCTTTTTCTGCGGACAGCACCTCGTCGTGCCAGATGCCGTAGCCGATCACCGTCGATTCGATCCCAAGGGCCCGCGCGAAGTCGCGCTGATGAAACTGCGACAGCGTCACCACATCATCGGCCAAGCGCCGAGCAATGCGTGAGCTTTCCCAAATGAAAGGGCGATCCGTTGCCTGGTGACACCACCAGATCTTGCGTGTGCCCTCCGGCAGCTTTTGGAAGTACTCGGCGTGCTGCGTGATGACAACTTCGGGCCACGCAGTGTCGAACGCTACGGCATCCGCGAAGGTTGTGATCCAGCGAACGTCGTGCCCCAGCTTGGCCAGAGCTTCCCCCAGGAACGTGGCCGCGCGCTCGGTTCCGCCCGTTGCCTGTGAGCGCACGCTTGCCGAGTCGTACGAACGCACGTGCGGCACGATGAAGAGAACCTTCATGGTGTCTTACTCACGTCCGTCATGGTCAGGGTTCCACGGTTCCCGCACCGGCTTCGGAATCGTATCGAGGTTGAGCTCTGTCCAGTCGTGACGCGCGCGATCGCCCACTGAGTCTTCCCACGAGTACGCGTAGCGACCAATGTGGAACAGACGAATTGATGTATCGACGAAGATCTTGTATCCACAGCGACGGACGCGGTGGCAAAACGAGTAGTCTTCAGCCAGGTACCAATGGCCCTCTTTGTATGGGATCACCTGCGGCATAAAGTACGGCACAAAGAGATCCCCAAATGCTTCGTTGCACATCGGCAGGTTGAACTGCTTCTGGACCGCCTCGAACACTTCGCGCCGCACATGCATGAAACCGGTTGCGGCATAGACCACCTCGTAAAGGCCACCCTTTGACCCCACCGTGATCTGCTTGTCATAGGAATGAAATGCAAAGGCCGCTTGGGCCTTTTTGGGATAGATGCCCGCGCAAATCGGAAGCTCGTGATCCCGCAGCCGATCCACGGCATCGCGTTCGAATGCGATGTCGGAATCGATCCACATCACCTCGTCATAGCCCTGCCAAAGAGCCGCTGTGGCCAGCCGATTGCGCGCGACATCAATGGCCGCGCCTCCATCCATCCGCCAGACGCGATAGCCCTGAGCTTCCAATAACTGCAGGGACTGCTCGCAGCTTGGATCAATGGTCTGGTAGACCGGGACAATGACCACGCATTTCGAGCGATTCAGCATGCGTGCGCTCTCATTTTCGTGCTTGGACCTCGCTGGGTTGGGGGTCTGTCGCGTTGTCCTCAGATGAAGCGTCGACATCCTTGAAGGCGACGACGGTGTGCGCAAGCTCGGGAATCAGACGCGGCAGAAGCTCAAGCGCGTTCTTCCAGTCTCCCTGCATGCTGCGGAATGCGTTCACCACCGGATGTGTCGGGTTCCCGAAGCCGGCCCCAACGACTGTGTAGTCTCGCTCTAGGAAATAGTCGCGCGGAATGTAGGTCTTGTGCGCTTCGAACTCGTTGTACCCAACGATCGTGTCCCCCCCGCCGCGGAAGTACGCCCAGTTCGGCGTCGTGATGATGATGCGCCGCTTGGCTGCCTTCTCAAGCGTCTCTAGGACCTCAGGGACGTGCTCTTCATCCAGGTGTTCGAGGATTTCGCTGGCCAGCACGGTGTCCCAGCGACCGCTGAGGGCGGACGGTAGCTGCTGCTGCCAGACGCGCCGATACACATTCTTTTTTAGGCACAGCGCCACGTTGGGAAGGAAGGCGTCAAAGCCGTCCACTTCCATCGGCTCGCCACTCTCGGTTTCCCAATAGTTCGTGCTGACCAAGCTAGCCCAGCGGCCGTACCCGCAGCCCACATCCAGCAGCGTCTTGCCTCGCAGCAATGGGATCACAACTGGATCCAGGAAGCAGGGAGATGAGCTCATAACAAGGCGACCCGCAAGCAGGATATGACGCGGGCGCTTCGGTCGTCAATGTATGCGTCCGGTGCAGCCGATCCCCACGCAGCGTCCCGCGGTCCATCTGCGCAGCGTCCATCCGCGCGCGACGAAGTTCATTCCTTGATGAAGCAGGCGTGGGATCCCTGGCCGGGTCGGGTGCAAAGCGGAATGATCTCTTCTGGCTTGTCGTGCAGAAAGTCTAGGCATGCGGCTTCAACTCCCTGTGCAAGCTCCCACCCGTAATCATCGATGACACACACCGCACCGCGCGCGAGTCGGTCGTAGACTTTGCTCAGTGCATCGTACGTGCTCTCGTATAGATCGCCATCGAGGTGGGCGAATGAGATTCGCGGGGGCAAGGACTCTGCCGGAACGTCCCTAAACCATCCTTTGTGGATTACGGGGGGTGGCAGATCGTACCTTTGGAATCCTGACAGAAGCTCCTCCACCGGATACGAAAACGTTCCTTTTTTCCAGCCAGGATGAACGCGTTCCCCTGCGGGAATCTCGGGCAGTCCTTCAAAGCTGTCATAGACATAGACTCGTCGCCGCGACAAGTGAGTCATCAACATCGCGGTCGTGCCCTTGGCGGTCCCAAACTCGACAATGGCCCCCGCCACGCTTTCCGTCTGGAATAGCAGATGGCACAGGTTGATAACGCGATCGAACCCCAACATCCATGCGCAGTTCGCGAGCAGCTCGGTTGTCCTGTCCACGGGTATCGAGCCCTCCGAAATACCTAGACGAGTCCTAGACTCGACCGGAATGCCAGGTTGGACTTTAGTGCGGCGTCTATGCTGCGGCCAATCATGTCCGAATAGTTCGTCTGAATCTTGTAGTCGATATCGTGCTGCAAGTGACGCGTCCGCAGCTCTCCCTGCCATAAGAAATAGGAATTCCAGTGCAGCGGCTCGGTCTGAAGCAGCGAAGCGACTTCATCATCGCAGTCGAGATCGATGTATTCGACCAGCGGGTACTTGGCGAGGAAGCAGAGCGCCCCCTCTTCTGCCCAGACGAAATACCGATGATGAATGTATCCGCGCCAGAACGATCCTTCCGGCAAGAGCATCCCGTTCATTCCGCGGCAGTACTCGGCCATCGGCGATGGCGTCTCGATGTAGCCCGCCTTGGCAACGCGCGAGATCTCGCGGCACAGCCACAGTGGATTGTACAGGTCCTCAAGCACGTGGCGGCAGTACACAAAGTCGACGCTCTTGTCCGCGAAGGGCAAGCGTTCATGGTTCAGATCAACCTTGTGAACCTTGCGTCCATCCATTCCGATGTAGTCGATCCAGTCAACAAACTCTGTGGCGGCTGGGAACGGACTTCCGCCGGGACCGATCTCAACGACACAGCGCTGTCCTTGCGCCATGGCAAGGACCTTGCCGAGGATCTCGGCATGTGGCGCATGGTAGTAGGTCGAAAAGACAGGAATAGATGACACCACGGTCTTTAGGCTACAGCCCGACGAGCAACACGGTCAAGGCTCTCGCCGCGGCATCGTGGTACCGCATTGCTTGGGTGGGTGGTGCAGGCGCCGCGTTATGATTGGCTTCGTGACGCGCTCGCACACCGATATGAATGCCTTTGTAACAGAGCCTTTGCCAAAGAACGATCAGCCGATCAGTCCGTACTTTGGAACGATGTATGGGCTCATGCGGCGGGCTCTGGTTTCGGGCGGATCCGAGTTCGGACTTGGGGTGTATCTGTTCGGACTCGCCGTCAGCATCCAAGCTCACACCATCATCGAGGTCGGTCGCTTCAAGGGATTCTCAACGCTGGCCTTGGCGAGTGCTCTGCGCTTCTTGCAGGAAGTGGGGTGGGACGAGCCCAGCCAGCACAAGCAGCGACCCGATATTGACTACTCCCTTTTCGAGCAGGCCAGGCAGCGTACGTTGATCTCGATTGATCCTGCGCCCACCCCGGAAGCGACGTCGCTCATCCAAGAGGCCGGTCTGTCAAGCTATGTTGAATTTCTGGATACCTATTCCGACAACGTTCAGCTAGATGGCGAAGCCGATCTCATTCTGATCGACGGCGACCATAGCTATGAAGGCTGTCGCGCGGATGTTCGCCGGCTTATTCCCAAGAACCTGCGCGACGGGGGATATTTTGTTCTGCACGACTTCTTCGGCTGGTACGACGAGCAAGGAGAGAATCGCTCACCGATTGCCCAGGTGTGCCGTGAGCTAATCCGCGAAGGCACGCTGCAGCATGTGCTGATCGACACGGGTTATCAGTCCTTTATGGTGTTTCGCCGTCCCGATCCGCAAGCCGGAATCTGATTTCCCGTGTCGTGCGAAGGAAGTCATCGTTCGTCGCCGTCGCCCTCGCGCTCGTCGCGGTCCTGGTCATCGTCGCCATCTTCTGATTCGTCTTCTTGGTCGCTGTCTTCGATGCGGGCGGAATGCCGACCGGATGGGCGCCCCTCAGCAGACTTTCCTTTTTCTGGCATCGGGGGAAGGCGCCCCATGTCTTCGTATTCCATCATCGCAGACCAATAGATGTCGTTCTGCGTCAGCACTTGCCGCTTGCGGCCCAGCGACGCCGCGCGGAACGCGGCCCGCATCAGGGCGCTGCGAATGCGGGCACCCGGCATCTCTAAGATGCGGACGATCGAGCCAAGCTGAACATCGGCATCAAACTCAACACCGGGTGGCAAGAGCTGGCTCCACAGCTTGCGACGATGTTCTTCGTCCGGCTCAGCAAAATAGATACGACTGGAAATACGACGCGAGAACGCCGAGTCGATGGCCGATTCCAGGTTGGTGGTTAGGATGGCCAGCCCCGAGTAGCGCTCCATCCGCTGCAGCAGATAGTTCACGGTCACGTTGGCAAAGCGATCGGATGCGGACTTCACATCGGAGGATCGCTTGCCGAACAGCGAGTCCGCTTCGTCGAACAGAAGCGCGACGCTGGATGCCTCTGCTTCATCGAAGACGCGCGATAGGTTCTGCTCGGTCTCGCCCACCCACTTTGACATGATGCGCGATAGGTCAACGATGTACAGATCGAGCCCCAGTGCGTGTGCCACAGCGCCTGCGGCCGCGGTCTTACCGGTTCCTGGCGGGCCCGCAAACAGCGCAGTGACGCCATACCCTCGCATGCTGCGACCGCCAAAGCGCCAGCCATCCAAGACTTCGTAGCGAAGCTGCATGCGATGGACTAGCTCGTCCAAGCGCTCGCGGGTCGAGGCTTCTAAGATCAGATCGTCAAGGGTTGAATCGGCGACGTACAGCGAGGCTTGGCCCTTGAGCTTCTGCACGGTGATATCGCGCAGCGCGGCACTGATCTCTGCCACTTCGATCCGCGCCGTGCTGTTTGCCTTCATGCGGATCTGCGTCTCAGCGACAAGCTCGTGGATGCGGCCGGGCGTAATGCTGAAGTGCATCGCGATGTGATGCAGCAGGTCAGGATCGACAGACAGGTGCGCTTTGGCAAAGGCCTCTGACCACAACATGCGTCGGTACGACGGCATCATCAGCGGCGGAGTCAGGCGAATAAAACGAGTGGAGTTGTCCTCAGGAAGGGACTCATCCGGGCGCACCAAGACAAAGCAGCGTACTTCGAGCGTTGCCGCAAGCTGTGCGAGCTTGCGCCACAGATCAGGCTTTGCACCCAAGACTCCATCGCTGCGGACGATCAGCAGCGCGCGAGCGATCTTTGCGTGAAAGAGCTTCTCGGCAAGCCGACGCTCGATGTCAGTTTCAGGATCGGGAAACAGCGTGCATTCGATGCTGCCAAGTCCCGCTGATTCAGCGGTTGCGTGGGCTGCAGCACAGCGGCCTGAGCCTGGAGTCCCCTCTAAGATCACCAGACGGCTGGCCGCGGGCCGTTCCATGATCTCGCGACGCAGAGCTCGCGAGAAGCGACGCTTCTCTTCTGGTTCCCAAAACAGTCTTTTCCAGCCGCGACGCTCGGTCAGCGCTTCGACGCCATGCAGGACCGTGCGGCTGAATTCGACAATGTGGCTGGGAACGCGCACGACCTGATTGGCCTGCGGCACATCGCCAACCTTGTCGATCTCGATCAGCCCAGTACGCAGCAGGTGGCGCTGGATGACGTCCAGAGCCTCCATACTAACGGTGGGCAGCCCTTGCTGCAGCGCAAGCTGAAGATGTCCAAACGTCGGCCGCTGACGAGACACATCGTTGTTTAGGAAGCCAAACAAGCGCCCGAAGCGAGCATCCCACTCGGGAACGATGGCAAGAAGAAATGGATCGAGCGCTGCTTCTGTCAGGCCAAACGCGCGAACGATCTCGACAAAGCCAATGTTCTTTGCGGTCTCTTCAGCAAGCACGGCCAGGAAGGCTTTGCGAGACTCTGCGATCTCGGCTCCCAGTGGATCTGCAACAAGGGTCGGACGGCGCTGTGCATCGGTCTTGCTGATCTTGCGGAATCCGCTGAAGATCGTCGCAACATCTTCGTCGCTGACGACGATCGGCCCCAAGGGGTCGTTGGCTGTTGACGTACGTGGCAACAGCCCCAGGTTGCGCGTGTAAAAAAGGAGTCTCTCGATCAGCAGAGAGGCATGGCAGAGCGCCTGGTCAAAGACGATGCGGCGCGCGGGCGGCAGGTCCATAGGTTCCCTCTGACCTTACGTGGGCTCGATCGCCGAGACCTGTTGTCGAAAGTATTGAATCGTCTTTGCCAGCCCCTCTTCGATGCCGACTCGCGGTTCCCACTGCAAGAGCTGTCGCGCTTTGCCGATGTCTGGTTGCCGCTGTCGCGGATCGTCCACAGGCAGATCGCGGTACATAAGCGGCGCGCTGGATCCGAGCAACGAACGGACTTTCTCTGCCAGATCCGCAATGGTCAGCTCGGCGGGATTTCCTAAGTTGATGGGCTGGGCATTGCAGTCTGAATTCATCAGCCGGACTAGGCCATCGATCATGTCGGCGACATAGCAAAACGATCGCGTCTGTTGTCCCAAGCCATACAGCGTGATGGGCTGGTTGCGCAGGGCTTGCACAATGAAGTTTGAAACCACACGACCATCGTCAAGAGCCAGCCGGGGGCCATAGGTATTGAAGATGCGTGCGATGCGAACCTGTAGTCCGTACTGACGCGCGTAGCTCACTGCGAGCGCCTCTGCGCAGCGCTTTCCTTCGTCGTAACAAGCGCGCGGCCCCACAGGGTTTACGTGTCCCCAGTACTCTTCAGTCTGCGGATGCACTTCGGGGTCGCCATACACTTCGCTCGTCGATGCAATCAGGATGCGAGCCCCAGCATCCCGGGCGATATCCAGCAGGTTGAGCGTGCCATGGACACTGGTGCGGATCGTCCGAACGGGATTGCGCTGGTACTGAATCGGCGATGCCGGACAGGCCAAGTGATAGATCTCATCCACTTCAAAGCTGGGCGGCTCATTGACGTCGCCACGGATCAGCTCAAAGCGGCGGTGCCCCAGCAAAGCGCTGAGGTTCTCGCGATGGCCGGTGTAGAAGTTGTCGAGGCACGTGACCTCGTGCCCATCGGCCACCAAGCGCTCGCACAGATGTGAGCCGAGGAAGCCAGCCCCCCCAGTGACCAGGATGCGTCTAGTCATGGCACCTTAGCCGAGCATAGGCTGCGGCCGCTTCCTCTGTAAATGCAAAAGGAATGGGTGGCTGTGGTCCACTGCACGAGGGCAAGGAGGCGTTGAGTCCTTTTTCAGCCAGCGCGTTACGACGCAGCGATCAGCTGGTGGCTTAGGTACGCCTTCAGTCGTGTTGGCTGCTTGTCTTCGACGATGAACTTCAGGTGATCGATGCAGCGCTGGC
Organism: uncultured Myxococcales bacterium; assembly: GCA_964554495.1. Taxonomy (GTDB): domain Bacteria; phylum Myxococcota_A; class Polyangia; order Palsa-1104; family JAEUJZ01; genus JAEUJZ01. Next base: position 4,855 of record CAZKOY010000111.1, on the reverse strand, counting down.
TGGTGTACGTCGCGGACTCTGCGCCAAGCAGCGGCGACCAGTACGTCGAAGACGAAGGAAAGGCAAGCAGGCCCACTGCTTTGCTGCGCGTACATAGCTGACGCTGAACTAGTTGTTCCAGAGCCTGTTCCCAGCGCGCATCGGTCGTCGGTTGCTTGTGATAGCGCTGGAAGCACTCGACCCCGATCGTGGCACCCAGATCTTCAGCCACGTCGATGTGCAGAAGGTACAGATCAAAATAGGAACGAACGTGCTCGATCTGTGCTTCGACGCGCTCGGTAAGCACCGGATCGCAGCCAATCGCTTTTAGATAAAGGATGATCTGTTCGGGCTGCGGCAGATGCAGACACAGGCGCAGCGCCGTGCTGCCACGCGCGCCCAGGATTCCCACCTGATACACAAAGCCGCGATCGGGCAGCTTGCTCAGCAGGTCGCGAAATCGCGTCGAGAACGCGCCGCTGGGGGCTTGCCCGGTCAAGTCCGTGACGATCTGCTCGGCATTCTGCGCGAAGGACTGGTTTCGGGCATAGGCGTCACCGAGAGGTCCGCCGAAAAACAGGTTCGGCAACGGAATATTGTGCTGCGGACTGGGCAGATCGAACTCCAGCCACAGCTCGCGCAGGTCGCGATGCCCTGCAGTCCAGGCCTGCGTCCACGTTCGCACAAAGCTGTCGATCCGCTGCCAGCTTGGCTGGGTGCGCAGCGCCTGTGATTCGGGGTGCGCGGACAAAAGAGGGACTCGCGGCGGTCTCTCATCGTTGCCGCGCGCCGCAATCGAGAAGTCAGCAACCGCGTCGGGAATGCCGAGCGGACACTCGACGATCAGCGGGTTGTGTATCAGGTCTCCGTGAAGAGCCCGCGAAAGAGCAGCAATCGCGGTACGGGTCGCATCGCCAACCAGGGCGGCCGGATACGTCGACCAAAGAAGTGCCAGGTGATCGGCCAAGCTGACGATGGAGTCGGTAGAGGAGGGCATGGCGAGTCCCTTTTACAGAACGCTAGGCGGACAGCGTAGCTGTGGGACCAGGCTCGTGTCTAGCATGGCGCGACGACGCACTCGCGCGGCAGCAGATGGCGCGAGCGTAGCGGGGGGGCGCAGACGCACCGAAGCGTCGAGCCGCGCCGAAAGGTCAGTCTTCGAGCAAGTGGTCGATCTTGCCGAACAGCGTCTTGGCGCGAACGTGCATGCCGGGGGAATATCGGCGCCACTCGGACTCGGGCAGTGACAGCTCGCAAGGCCCGTCGATACAGGCGGGAGAGTTGCGTCGTCCACGCGTGATGAACAGCGGCTTCGAGAGTCGCTTGAGGCGAAGCACGTTCTGCTCGACGCGCCCGCCGATTCGCTGCGTCGATGTAAGCTGCGGCTCATCTGGCCACGCTGGGTGTACATCGCTTCCCGAGCGAACCAGCGACTTGAGCGGCGTCCAGACATCGACCGTATAGCGACAGAAGTCATCGAAGACTGGCTCTTGTCGAAACACGGGGCGGATCCGCTTTTCCCGCCGTGTCGCATAGCGCACACACTCGCGGTGGGTCTGAACTTCCTTGCGCGTACGCGGCCTAGTGCGAGTGACCGTCTTGTACGTTGGCTGCCATTCGAGGCACTTCTTCACCGAGACGCCACCGTTGGTCTCAAAGCCAAAGCTGTTGCAGCGCTTGCCGTCCTCTTCTTGCGTTGTGTACGTCTCTTCTCCATCCGCGACGTCGACGGTGGTCTGGCTCTCGCGCTCCTCTTGGCAGCGACTTCGATCCTCTACTTCTTCGAAGTATTCCTCTTCGTGATCGACCACCTGTCGGTCAAACGACTTGCGGCGCTCGCACACGCGATTGCGGGCATCGGCTGGGACGCTGCCGATCCACTGTTCTTGCGTCTTGGCCACCCGCTCTTCGATGAGGATCGTGCGCGTCCAGGTCTGATCCAGAACCACAAGTCGCACCGTCGGCGGTGGCTGCACAAACACATAGATGCAGATAGGCAGAAGAAGGACCAGCGCCGCAAGGCAGTACAGCCAGACTCGTGAGCCGCGGCGGACGAAGCGATCGGATGCAGCCGGCGCGGCCGATGCCGTGTGCAGACCCTGAGCCGCGCTGCCGAGCGCAGGCGCGGTGGCCAGCGCCTGTCGCTGGTACGTGGCCGCCTCGCTTGCCGATCGAGTCTGTCGCGCAGCACTCTCGGTTGACTCGCTAAGCGGTCCGGCACAGGACGGACAGCGCAGGTTGGGCTGGCCGCGAAGGTCAACCGGCGGGACCTGCGTCTTGCAGTACGCGCAGTACCGCCACACGCCCGAAGCCAGGGCCTGCGCGTGGGGGCCTTCAAGACGTCGATCAGGCGCCACCGCAACGGCCGCGTCATGGCCCTTGGATGCACCGCACTGCGGGCACGTGATCCGGGTCCCCGCGATGGCATCGGTGCCGCAGCTTGGACAGCGCCAGACGTTTTCGACGATCTCGGGCGCGGTGCCGCACGCTCGACACTGCGTTGGCAAGCTCTCGTGCTGCTCGCCACACTGGTGGCATTCCCATTTCATGCTGGTACAGACCTGACCCAACGGATGTGGATCAACGCCATCGTACCCGATGCCGTTTCTGCGCGGCGACAAAGAGCCATGCGCTGACTTGGATGGCTGCTCAAAGCCGCGCAGCTACCCCCACGCCGTCAACGCAGGCTAAGCAGCCACAAGCGAAAACATCCCCCCCAGCGACGGAAAAAGACGGAAGCGACCGGCCCTGCTGCTGGGACGGCTTAGTACATGACGCGCAGACCCAGCTGCGCACGCAGCGGAGCCTGGCGCGTCGTCACCTGACCAAAGGTCGCCAGGTCGCGGTTCACGACGCCGGTCGGCGTGTCCAAGTTGAAGACGTTGAACACGTCGGCGATCAGCTGCACGTGGACCTTTTCCGTAAACAGGCTGGCCAGGTCATAGGTCACGCGGGCGTCGATCACCAAGAGCGACGGCACGCGGAACTCGGCAATGCGCGTCAGATCGTTGTACGAAGACGCGCTGTTCGGATCGTTGCCTGGCTCAGTTCCCGTCGGCGAGCGCAGATAGGTGTAGCTGCCGTCGAGCGAGTTGAAGAACCGCTTCGTGCGCGGCGTGCCGCTTTGATAGTTGAGGAAGGCGCCGAAGGTCAGGCCCTTCCAGGCGTACGAAGCGCGGATCTTGAGCTGATGGCGGCGATCTTCCGGCAGGAACCCGTCATAGAACTGGAACAGGCGCGGGTTGTAGAACTGCGCCAAGTTCTGCGCGCCGCTGATCTGGGCGAACTGCTCAGCACCGGGGCCATACAGCCACGACAGCGTATAGATGACCGCGAAGTCCCATTCCTGACGCGGCCGCGACTCGAAGATGAAGTCGACGCCTTGGTACACGCGCCAGTTCTGATCGAAGGTCGTGTACAGGAAGACCTGCTGCGGCTTGCCGTCGGCATATCGCACAACGCGCTGACCCGTCGGATCCCAGATCTGGTTGATCTCTTGGCTGTCCCAGATGTTGCCGACGCGCTTGTACGTGTAATCGACGCCGACCACCGAGTTCTGGAAGGCCTCGCGGCGCATCGACAGCGTGATCTCGTCGGTGTGCGGCGGCGTGCCGTCGGGGCGCAGGGCATAACCACCGGGGCCGCCCGATTGGTACAGCATGTCCCAGCCGCCCTTGCCCATGTTCACGTCAGGGTTGAACTGGTACGTCGTCGCAACCGAGGTCACGTCGGCATACGCAGCGGCGAGCAGCGACAGCACTTCGTTCGAGCGGCCGTAGTACGCCGTGAAGATCGTCTTTTGGTCCTGCGTGATGTCAAAGACCAAGCCCAGGCGCGGACCAAAGCCCCACAGATTCGAGACGACCTCGCCGCGGCTGTTGGTGGTGCGGCCATAGTCGAAGCGCAGGCCAGGGTTGATGCGCAGCCAGCTATTCACCTTCCAGCGGTCTTGCGCAAAGAAGCCCATCGAGAACCCGTCCTGCACGTTGGTGTACGGGTCCTGCGTCGTCTTCTGATAGCAGCCATCCAAGCGGCCCGGCATGCCGGCTGGCGTCGGGATGTTGCCGTCGGCCTCGCAGATGCCGCTTTCCAGCGGGCCACCGCCGTTGTCGGCATAGGTCGCGTTGCCGGGCAGACGGAAGTCACCCGTGTGACGGATATAGCGGCCTTGGAAGCCGAACTTCGCTTCGTGCTTGCCGAAGCGGCCGGCGTTGCCACGCACCGAGATCGACGGGTCGAACTGGAACGTATAGCGCTTGTCGAGGAAGATTGAGCCGCCCTGATACCAGGTCGTGCCGTCTGTGTTGTTGACGTGCTGCGGGCGCTCGGCCACCCACTCGTCGTTGGCGGGCGAGAAGCGTCCCGTGCCCTTGTACGCCGAGTTGTCGATGGTGCCGAAGTAACCCTGGGGACCGGTGTCGATCGTGTTGAGCTGGAAGCCGGTCTGGATCTTGGTGTTGACCTTTTCGCTGGCGAAAAAGTCCCAGGTCAGGATGGTGAACGCGCCGCCCTGCGCCTGATAGTCCTCAGCCACGCCGAGGTGGAAGTTGTCCTGGTTGGTGTTGCCAATCGTCGCGGGGTCGGCCGAGACCGCCAAGGTCAGACGATGCTTGGGCGAAGGCGCGATCGCGGTCTTGAAGCGGATGTAGTGTCCGCGGAACTGCCGCGTCGGGTGCTGCAGGTTGATCGGCGGGCCGATGTTGATCGACGAATCGGTATGCTGGTACTGGTACGAGAAGTGGAACCACCACTTGTCTTTGATGATCGGGCCGCCGATGTTGATGTTCGCCTGGTACTGCTCGTTAGGCGACTTCTTGAGGATGGCGAAGGGGCGGGCTCCGTCATAGAACTGCGGGCCGAACTGGCTGCCGGCTGA
>CAZKOY010000110.1:0-18194 GCA_964554495.1 uncultured Myxococcales bacterium | reverse complement strand
CCGCGCGATATGGCGATGCCGCCGATCGACATGAGCACGCCGGTCGACATGAGCACGCCGCCGGTCGATATGACGACGGTGTACACGTGCCGCGGTGCCGACGCGCCGGGCGTGCTGTATCAGACGGTCACCGACTCGCTGAAGCTGCCAGCTTCGGGCCGGACGTTTGCCTATGACTACGACGGCAGTGGGCGGACCAAGAACCAGTTCCGCACCCTGGTCCAAGCCGTCACGATAGCGGGCCTGGATCTGCAGACGTCCATCGACGACTCGGTCCGAAAGGGCCTGACGCTGCAGCTTGCCAGCCTGAAGACGGCGAGCCTGACCGGATCGACCTGCACAGGCGTGTCGCTGATTCCGGCCAAGCCGACCCCGATGCCGCCGAAGTTCGACGGTACCGACGTGCTGACGAAAGCGATGACGCTGCCCGCCGATCTGATTGGCAGCATTACTCTGGGCAAGCTCAACACCAAGGCCAGCAAGGATCTGACAGCCGCGGAAGAGGCGGTGCTGGATGTGCAGATCAACATCGGCGCCATGGTGATGACGCTGCCTGTCCACGGCCTGCACATCGAAGGCTCTGTCGAGCGCATCGGCAGCATCACGCGCGTAAAAGACGGCGTCTTGCACGGCGTCATCGCTGCCACCGACATCGATAGCCGCATCCTGCCGGCGATTGCCACGACGGTGACCATGCTGATCAACAGCGACCCGACGTCTTCGACCACCAAGACGATCATCAACCTGTTTGAAGACGTGACGAAGCCGGCCAGCGCCATGAAGTGCATGGTTCCCAGCATGTGCTGCAAGACCAGCCCTTCGACCTGCGTGATCCTGCCGGCCGAGATCAAGGCGTCGGTGTTCGGCGCGATCATCGCACCCGATGTCGAGGTCTTTGACGCCATGGGCAAGTGGAAGCCGGTGCGCGGTGGCACGGCGTACAACGGCATGACCTTTGGCATCGGCTTCAGCACCGTCACGGCCACCTACCCATAGCCCGGCGAGTCATCTATGGCGCACGCATCCCCTGCCCTGGGCTCGTCTGAGCCGTCGCCGCCGATCCCCGAAAGCCTGCGCCTGCGCGAGCTTTCGCTGGATGAATTCCGTCGGCTGGAAGAGTCGCAGAGCCCGCTTTACAACCGCGATCTAGCCCCGGTGCCGCTGTCCGAGCGCACGTGGACGACGTACAACTTCGCGGCGCTGTGGATCTCGATGGCGCACTGCATCCCGACGTACATGCTGGCGTCGGGGCTGATCGGCGCCGGCATGACGTGGTGGCAGGCGCTTTTGACGATCCTTTTGGGTAACACGATCGTGCTGTTGCCGATCTTGCTGAACAGCCACCCCGGCACTGCGTATGGCATCCCGTTTCCGGTGCTGCTGCGCGCAAGCTTTGGCACCATCGGCGCCAACCTGCCGGCGATCATGCGCGCCCTAGTCGCCTGCGGCTGGTTTGGCATCAACGCCTGGATCGGCGGCGCCGTGCTGCACACGTTCTTCACCGCCTGTTACAGCGGCTGGCCGACGCTGCTCGGCGCGACGGCGATCGATGGCTATCTGCCCAGCCAGTGGCTGAGCTTCCTTTTGTTCTGGCTGCTCAACCTGTACGTCATCTATCGCGGCATGGATCTGGTGCGCCGCGTCGAGAACTTCGCTGCTCCATTCGTCTTGGTGATGGCGGCCGTGCTGCTGATCTGGGCGGTCAACAAGGCCAACGGCTTCGGCCCGATCTTCCAGGACCGCGTCGCAGCAGGAGGCTCTGCGCAGCTATCCAGTCGGCAGTTCTGGGCGTTTTTTCCGGTGGCGCTGACCGGCATGATTGGCTTTTGGGCGACGCTGTCTTTGAACATGCCGGACTTCACGCGCTATGCGCAAAACCAGCGGGCGCAGATGATCGGTCAGTCGGTAGCGCTGCCGACGACGATGTTTGGCTTTTCGGCGATGGCGGTGGTGATCACCAGCGCAACCCAGGTGATCTTCGGCCGCGCCATCTGGCAGCCGGAAGTGCTGATCGGCGAGCTAAAGCACCCGCTGTGGGTCGGCCTGTCGGCGCTGACCTTGGTGATCGCGACGCTGGCGGTCAACATCGCGGCGAACGTGGTGTCGCCGGCCAACGACTTCGCGAACGCGTGGCCGCGCGTCATCAGCTTTCGCCGGGGCGCCTTCATCACCGGGCTGCTGGGCATCTTGTGCATGCCATGGAAGCTGATCGAAGACCCGCGCAAGTATCTTGAAGGCTGGCTGGTGCCGTACTCAGGCGGCCTGGGCTCGATCGGGGCGGTGATGATCGTCGACTACTGGCTGATTCGAAAGCGCAAGCTGTCGCTGTTGGATCTGTACCTGCCGGACGGCTCGTATCGCTATCAAGCGGGCTGGAACTGGAAGGCCGTGGTGGCGACCTTGGCTGGCTGCTTTTTGGCCTGGGGGGGACTTGTGATCCCGACGCTGCGACCGCTTTTCGACTATGCCTGGTTCGTCGGCTTCTTGGTGTCGGGAGCCGTGTACTTCGCGCTGATGCAAGGCGAGCGCGAGCCGTCGGCGCTACGCCCGCAGGCGGCGTAGCTGAAAGTGAATATCCGGGGTCGCCGGATCACACATGCGCTCGCGAAGCTCTAGCTCGTCGCTGAGGTGGGCAATGGCCTCGCCATGTCGTGGCGCCCCAGCCGCCGGTCGTGCGACCAAAAGCGACGTCGCCAGAAGGTGCAGCGCATCGGCTTCGCCCCACTGGTACTGACACCCAGGGGCCATGGCATAGGCCAACGCATCGCGCGCATCGCGCTCGGCCCGCAGGCTCTCGCCGCGCCGCAGCGCCAACGCCCCGCGGGCAATCAACAGATCGATGCGATGACAGACAAAGCTGTGCTCGACGGCCAGCGCTAAGGCTGCGGTCAGCGCCGCGCCAGCCGCTTCCAGGTGCCCGGTCTGCATGCGCAGGCGCGCTTGGGACAGACCCCCAACGATGAGCATCTCCATATCGCCGCTGCGACTGGCATAGGTGACGGCGCGATGCAGCGCCTGCGCCGCGGGCTCATAGCTGCGCTCGCGTCGCAGAAGCTCGGCCTGCGTGACATCGCAGCTCGCAAGAAGCCGCTCGCTGTGCCGCAGCAAGGCCGATGCGCGGCTGCGCTCGATTGCACTTTTGGCCTGCGCGTCCATGCCCAGTCGCAGCGCCCGCTGCGCCGACAGAAGCTCTAGCACCGCCAAGAGCTCTGCTCCCGCCGGCTGCGTGATCAGGAAGGGCTCTTCTGCCAAGGCCGAGCTGCCATCTTGCAAGTGGACTTGGCACATCGCTGTATCGCCGCGCAGAAGCTCGATCGCCGCAAGCTCGATCGCTGCGCTGGCTGCATAAAGCGGTGACTGCGTCGCCTGCCGGGCCAAGCGAGCCGTGTGCGCCGCCTGCGCCAACTTGCCCAAGCGCATAAGCACGCGTGCCTGCTGACAAAGCCGCTCAGGCGACGGCGGCGATCCCAGGGGCCACTGCCGCTGCGCCGTGACGAGCGCCGCATCTAGCTGACCGAGCGTGCGCAGCGTCTCGCCTTCCCACGTCAGCAGTTGGGCATAGCGACGCTGCCACGTTGGATCGTGCATCGCCGCCGAGGCCACCAGCGGATACAGCTGTCGCACCAAGCTTAGGAAACGGCGACCGCGCCCCAGGCCATGCACATGATACAGATAACCACCTAATCTTCCGACGAGCAGGGCGTAGCCGCGCTCGGCAAGACCGATCGAAAGCAGCAAGCGAGCGAGGAGCTCTAGCAGCACCAGGGCATTTTCGCCACGCGGCAGCGGACCCAGCGCTGGCAGGCGCGGATCCACGACGGCGCCCCCGCGCTCGCGCAGCCACTCGCTGACCAGAAGCGGACGAAGCTGCGGTTGCAGATCGATCAGCAGATCGGCTTCGGGTGGAACATGCCGGCGCGCCGTATCGCTGGTCGGCGGCGACGGGGGCGGAGTCAGCGCCGAGCCAACCGCGGGCAAAAGATCGATCAGATTCAGGCGGGCCAGCTCGCTTAGGCGCTCGCGCAGCCAGCTCGACGTGGCGACGCCGCGGCTGATTGCCAACAGCGCCACCGCCGTCGGTGGAGCCCCAAAGCTAGCGGTGCTGGTGCCACTTCCCGTATCGACGCTCGGCGACGACCACAGCGCCGAGACGGTGACCGGCGGCATGCGCTCGATCTCAGAGGCCAAGAGCAGCAGCTCAGAGAAGCGCAGCGGCGGCGGCAGCAGCGCGCACAGGTCAAGGATCTGGCGCAGGATCGGCGACAGCGCCAAAAGATGCGCCCGCAGTACCGAGGGCAGCGTCGATAGCTCGCCGGGGTTTACCCCCGCCGGCAGCGGTGGCTCGGACAGCGCAAGGAAGGGCTCATTGCTGGGCAGCTCTTCTCGGGTCACGGCCCGCCCATCGCCCGCGAAAAACGCCCCGACATAGCCGGAAAAAAGCCGCAGGGTCAGCGCATGGCCGCGGTGCTCGTTGACGCGCTGCCCAAGCTCGCCATCGCTGCCAGTGCGCAGGCCGCTTTCGCGCAGCAAGCGGATGCCTTCGCCCAGCGAGAGCGGAGGCAGATCAAGCTCGATGCAGCGTGCATAGCGAAACGGCGCGATCAAAGACAGCTTGGCGACCGCGGTCGCCACCACCAGGCAGTTGACGCTGCCCAGGATGCACGACTGCAGCATCGTTTCTAAAAACGGCTCGCTCAGCTCGCCAAGTACGGTCGGGTCTGCGTCGGCCGCGCTCTCGATATGGCGCCCGCGCGCCAGGCTGCTCAGCGTCGGTGAGCGCGCCGTTGAGCGCACCAGCGGGCCCGTCAAGGACGAGGTCTGCAGCAGCTCTAGCCCATCAAGAACCAGCAAGAGCGGCGCGGCTTTTTGCGCCAGCCCCGTCGACACGATCTGCCACAGCCGACGGCACGCGGCATCGTCGCCCAGGTTTGACGACTCGGCCTGCTGGGCCGCGACGCTGCCAGCGACATAACTGGCCAAGGCCCGCAGAAAGCTCAGAAGCTCGGCGTCAAATGCAAAGCTCCAATAAAACACGCCGGACAGCGCACCCGACTGCCAAGCCAGGCTCAATGGGCTGGGCTGTCCCGTCGCGCTGGGCTCTATCGCCGCCGCGTCGCTGCTGCGCGCATCAAAAAGCGGCTGCAGCCACGATGACAAAAGAGCGCTCTTGCCGCTGCCAGGCGCGCCGCGCACGACGGTGCAGCGAATCCCGGACTGCAGATAGGCATCGAGCGCCGACAGCTCTGCGCTGCGTCCTGATCGCGGCACAGAAAGTGGGTGCGCGCACTGCGGTGGCAAGAGCGTCCCGTTCCGCGTCTCGGCGGACGATTCCTCATCGAGCACGACTTGCAGGCCGCGCGCCTGCGCTTCGGGACCGAAATCTTCGTCGCTGAGCAGAGCCAAAGCCAGCCCCCGCAGGGCGGAAGGCTGCCCATCACCCTGAGGCTCTTGCAGAAGAAGCTGCGCCAGCACGTGCTCAATTCGCTCGCGCGGGGGCAGATGCGCGGGAGCCAGGTCCGCCATCGACACCCCAAGCTCGGCCCGCGCGCACAAGATGCCAAGCTGCGCTGGGCTGACCAGCTCGACCAAGTGCAGTCGCAGCCAGCTGTGTAGCTGCTCTCGCGACGGGTCTGAACCGGCAAGCGGCGGGACCGTGACCGCAGAGGCCGCCATGACGCTAGGTTCCTTCATCCGCGCCTCGGCAAGACGATGACCGCGCGCGTTCCGGGTCCGCGCTGCGCACCGATCAAAGGTCCGCGGCCATCATCAGCAATCGGAGAGTCAATGCGCAGCTCTCCACCATGCTGCGCGACAATGCTGCGGCAGATGCCCAAGCCCAAGCCGGTGCCTCGTTCGCCCTTGGTGGTGAAGAAGGGTTCGAAGATGCGCGGCAGCACGTCTTTGGGAATTCCTTCGCCGTAGTCTTCGATCAGGATGCGCACCTGTGGCACGCCGAGCGCGCTCGCATCGCTGGCGTCGCGCTCAGGAAAAGACCGTGCGCTGGGCAGCGCGTCGGCATCGATTGCGACATAGATCTCGCCGCCAGCCGGCGTGGCATCGACGGCATTGCGCAGCAGGTTGACGATGACCTGAACCAGCTTGTCGCGGTTGACCATCGCCGTCGGTGGGCGCTCGCTTGAACCCAGCAGGCGCTCGACGTGGCGCAAGCGATATGCCGGATCAAAGCGCAGGATGCTCAGCGCCTCTTGCACCGACAACTGCACTGCTTCTTCGGTCAGCGGATAGCGCAGCACACCATCAGGCAAGCCGCCCGAGATCGAGCCCTGAAGCTTGCTCGGGGCTGAAGCAGGGTCCGACGGGCTCACAGACGTTCCATGGCTTGCAGGGTTCGGTGCCAGCTGGCCGTGTACGCGCGAAAAATCGCGGATCTCGCCAACCAAGCCGCCCAGGCGGGTTCGCGCGCTCAAGATCGCAGCGGTAAACAGACGGATTTCGCCATCGTCAGGATAGCGATCGCGGATTAGCTCGGCGTAGCTCAGCACCGATAGCTGATTGCCGATCTCATGGGCAATGCCCGAGGCCACTCGCCCCACCGCGGCCATGCGCTCGCTTTCGATCAGTCGCTCATGCGCCCGGTGGATCTGGGTCAGCGCCGCCGACAGCGCTTCGTTGTTGCTGCGCAGGGCTCGCACCGTTCGTCGCAGGGTGCCCACCAAATCGCCACGCTCGCAAGCGTTGCGCAAAAGCAGATGCAGCGCGTCGCGATCGTACGGTTTTTCGACGTACTGATAGATACCGGCCTCGTTGACGGCGCGAATCAAGGCGGCTTTGTCTGCCCCCGCCGTCAGAAGCACGCGAACGATGTCTGGGTGTTCCCGGCGGACGCGCGACAAGAAGCCAATGCCGTCGAGATCCGGCATGTCTTCTTCGCTGACGATCAGGGCAGGCAGTGGATCGGCCTCGGCCAGCGCCGACAAGGCTGTCGACGTGCTGGAAAACAAGAGCAGCTGGCAGCCGTCGACGGGTCCCAGAAGCTGGGACAGCAGCCGCCCTCCATCGCGGGCCACGACATAGACGGGGTGCAGACCTCCGTCGATGACGGCCCCACCTGCGCTTCCCGTGGCCAGGCCCTTGGCAGCGACGGGGAAAGACGGCGGTACAGGCTTGGCTGCCAAGCCTGCCTCTGCTTTTGTCCCAAACAGCTGCTTTTCCTCGCCCACTGCCGTCGACCTACGCCGATGTCTTGTGTTCTCGTCGACGGAGAAGCGAGGCGCAGCCGACCTGTGCCTGCAGCCTCACCCGCTTTCGCGACGTCGAAACCGGCGCAGCATACCGCCGACCGGTGCGGCCTAGCAAGGACCCGCTTTGTCGACGATCACGGCCGGCGCAGCGGGAACTACACGCGCCTTCATGCCCCTGGTGGGGAGTCAGGCTGCAGCCTGCCGGCGTCGGCGACCAGACCGTCTGCCGCCCGGTGAGATGTGATACGCTACGGGTGCGTATTTCTTGTCATCGTGGCGGTGAAGAACCCTCCATCTGCGACCGAGCCGATAGGCGGAGCGCCTGCTACCAGCGCGCCGACCGGAGGGGCTGCGCCATCGGCGAAGGCCAAAGCACCTGCCGCTGCAACCGGATCGGCACGGGGCGCCGCCGCTCCGAGCGCCAAGACGCCGTCGCCAGCCAGCGCCAAGACGCCACCGCCTGCTCCGAGTGCTCGTACGCCGCCGCCCAGTCCGAGCAAGCTGACCGGGCAAGGCATCGCCCCAAGTCCCAGTGCGCTGCGCGCGGCCAAAGCCAAGGCTGCAGAAGCCAAGCCGATCACGTTTTCGGCTACTCCGTCGCTGTATGACACGACGGCCCCCGTCGCGCCTGAGCGCTATGGCAAGTATCACTTGCTTGAGCGCATCGGCGTCGGTGGCATGGCTGAAGTCTGGCGCGCCAAGACGCTCGGCTCAGAGGGCTTTACCAAAGACCTTGTCATCAAGCGCATCCTGCCGAAGTTCACCAACGATGAAGAGTCGGTGCGCATGTTCATCGACGAGGCGCGCTTGGTCGCCAAGCTGCACCACCCCAACATCGTGCAGATCTTCGACTTCGACAAAGAGGGCGATCGCTACTACCTGGCGATGGAGCTCATCGAAGGGCGCGATCTGCGACAGGCAGAAAAGTCGTCGGCGAAAGCGGGTGTTTGGTTCCCCATCTCGCTTTCGATTTACCTCATCGCCGAAGCGCTCAAGGGCTTGCACTATGCCCACACGCGCCTCGATCACGGCAAGCCGCTTGAGATCGTTCACCGCGACGTCTCGCCACACAACATCCTGATCAGCTTCTCGGGCGACGTGAAGATCTCGGACTTTGGCATCGCCAAGGTCGCCGAGCGCGCATCCGCGCAGTCGACAGGCACGGTCAAGGGCAAGCTGGCGTACATGAGTCCCGAGCAGATCACCGGGCAGCCGCTCGACGGGCGCACCGATATCTACTCGATGGGCATCGTGTTCTGGGAGCTCTTGACGCGCCACCGCTTGTTCTTTGGCCCCGACGAGCACGACGTGATTCGCCGGGTTCGCGATGGAATCGTCCCACCGCCGCGTCAGTTCAATCCCGAGATCCCGGAAGAGATCGAAAAGATCGTGATGAAGATGCTGGTGGCGAACCGCAGCCAGCGCTATCAGTCGGCCGGCGAGGTCGTGCGCGCTCTGTGTTCGCTGCCGCAGTACAACTATGACGCGCAGGCGCTGGGCGAGTACATGCGCGCTCTTTTTCCCGAAGAGACGCGCAACTGGACGCAGATGCTGCAGACGCTTTTGGCGACGCCCAACAAGACCGCGCCGCGCGCCGAGCAGTCTGTGTCCATGCAGATCGTCGTCCCGACGAACGCCGAGAATGCGAAGGCCGCCACACCCGCTCAATCGGGGGCGCCACCCGCTGCGTTGCCGACGGCAGAGCTAAGCGCCTTGACCGAGGTCGCCGAGCCCGCAGGTCCAAGCCCAGTCAAGACGCTGGCTATGGTTTCCTCAGGGCCGCCGCCCGCGCCTGCGAAGGGCTCGGATCCGACGAAGCCGCAGTCTGCCCCCAGCCCACCACCGACTTCGGGGCGTCCACCTCCGCCGCCGCAGCCGACTCGACATCTTACGCAACCCGCAAGCTCAGAAAGCGCGCCGACGACAAGCTCATCGGCGCCAGGGAGCACCATGGCCGGTTCAGAGCAGAAGACCCAGATCGCAACCGAGATGCCGCCAGAGGTAGCCAGTGCCCTGGCAACGCAAGCCAGCCCCGGAGGTGCCAGCGCCCCCCCGGCTGCCACGCCTCCTGCGGCCGGGCCGCCACCTGCTGCGGCAGGCGCTGCGGCAGGCGCACGGACCATGATTGCCTCGGCTCCGGCACTGCCGAGCAGCCCACCACCGCCGGCTTCGCCACCTGTTGCCGACGGCGCTGGCGCACGCACCATGCTGGCCACAGCCCCGGCCGTTCCGGCGCTCGGGGGCGGTCAGGCGACCTTGATTGCCGGGCCGGGAGGCGCTCCTCCTGGGGCGGGTGGTGGAACACCGCTCAATGCAGCGGCCACGATGTACAACAGCAACAGTAACAGTGGGCCTACGTCTTCACCCGGCGGACGCTCGTCGCCCCTGCCCTTGCGCCCAGCCAGCGCGGTCTTTGGTGCGGCGCCAGCCAGCACCCATGTCCTTGTCACGGGCAAGTGGGTGATCGGCCCGGCTCTCGCCTTGGTCGTGATGTTGATTACTGCGGCCATTGCCAACCGCATCTGGCCTCCGGCAACGGGCAGTGGTGGCGGCGGACCCAGCTTCCTTGCGGCCAAGCGAGCCATTCAGATCACCAGCGATCCACCCGGCGCCGAGGTACAGGTCGACGGCGTAGTTCTCGACGAAAAAACGCCGACCCAGGTCAAAGGCGAGATTGGCAAGAGCGCCCGCATCCGCATCAGCTTGCCGGGATACGACGCACACGAAGTCACGCTGGCCTTCACGCAAGACGCTCGCCCACCGTACAAGGTCAAGCTGTTCAAAGCCGGCACGCGGCAAAAGACGCTGGATCCGAGCGTCTTTGACGAGAAGCCCGACGTATCCAAGAACGACGAGGACGGCGACGACAAGAAGCCCAGCGGCGACAAGGGCAAAGACGACGGCAAGAAGCCGACGGCCGACAAGGACGACAAGAAAGACGACAAGACCGACAAGAAAGACGACAAGACCGACAAGAAGGGCGACAAGAAGAAAGACGAGCCGGAAGAGGAAGACGACAGCAAGAAGAAGGGCAAAAAGGGCAAAGAAGGCGACGCAGCCAAGAAGGCCAAGGCCACGCTGACGGTCTTGGTGCGGCCGTGGGCGATCGTGTACCTCGACGGCAAGAAGCTACAGCAGACGCCACTGCGCAACTATCCAATCAGCGCCGGGGCGCACAAGATCCTCCTGGTGAACGACACCAAGGGCAAGCGCGAGGAGATCAAGCTTAAGGTTACGGCGGGCGAAGCCGTACCCGAGATCAAGCGCACCTGGGAATAGTCGGCTCTGCCGTTCCCGCTCCTGCACTGCTCTCCTGTCTCTACATCCCTCGCATCTACATCCCTCGCATCTACATCTCTCGTGCGTCGTTGCTTCCTTGCTGTCCGTTTCCCCTGGACGAGTGCGCGTTCTTTCCGGCGGCTCGGCTTGCCAAGCGTGCGGTGCGGCTTGACACAAATGCAAATGATTTGCATGAATGGCGGCGCATGGTCTCGTCTGCTGCTTCGCGCCTGCGGTCGCATGTCGCCGCGTTCTTGCCCGTTCTGTGCTTGATTCACTGCATCGCCACCGCGCTCTTCGCCGCCGTACTGCCGGCGTTTGCGCTGTGGCTGCAGAGCGAGTGGATCGAGGCAGCGCTGACCCTGATTTCGCTTCTGCTCATTGGTGGTCCGCTTGTGCGACGCAGCCCCGATCACGATCGCGAAGGCCTAAGCCTTGCGCTGTTTGCGGCGGGCGTCGCCCTCATCGGGCTCGGCTGGCTGTATGGGCAAGAGCCGCCGCGGCACCTGGGCCTTTTAATGCTGGTTGCGACGCAGCTTGTCTTTTGGCGCAGCCGTCGGACGCAGCGTGCGTGTGACTGCACTTCGTCCCCTGACGATGTGCGCCGCGCAGCCGAATGCTAGACGCGAGGCTACGAGGCCTTCAAGCGACGGATTAGCTCGCGAATGCGACGTGAGCCGCCGCCATCGCGATAGATGAAGCGCAAGCCAACGCCGGTTCCCGCCAGATAGGCGACTCGTCCCGAGAGCGGCACGGGCACAGCGCCACCTGGCAAAAGGACATCGACGACCACCTCGCAGTCCATGCCAGGCAGCGGCGCATCGCAGCGCAATAGCGCACCGCCGAGCGAGATCTCTTCAAGCTCACCTTGCCGCGTATCCAAGCTGCCGCCGACGCGAAACGTCACCGGCAAGTGAACAGGCAGCCGCGGATGGCGCCGCTTGCGCGCCTGAACCTGACCGGACAGCGCTTTCAAGATGAAGCTCTGCTTGTCGCGCTCTTCCGGCAGGAACGCAACGACAGCGCCGGCTCGCACGCGCAGACGCGGCAGCGCGGGCCGCCACGACTGCACTTCACTGCGCAGCAGCATCTTGTTCGGCAAGCCTTTGCAGAACACCTCGACCACCACTTGATCTCCGACGGTCAGCGGAGTCGTGGTCGCCACAAACAGCCCCCCGTTGGGCAGGTCGGCGTGATACGCCTCGTCAAAGTCCTGTCGATTTTGGAAGCGCGCTTTCAGGATCTGCATCGGAGCGGGACCATATCACAAACACTTCATCGGGCAAGCACCGCCTCGCAGCCGCGCAGAGCAGAACATGCACGCAAAAACCTCGCTGCTGCCAGGCCTGCGCCTGTCGGCAACGTGGGCCGGGAATTGCGGTAGAGTGCGGCGCATGAAGGTGCTGATCATCATTCCCACCTACAACGAGCGCGAAAATATTGGGGCGCTGATTGCCCAAATTCACCAGGCGCTCCCCGTCGCAGATGTGCTCATCGTGGATGATGCATCACCTGATGGAACGGGTCAGCTTGCGGATGAGCTGGCTACAACCGATCCGCAGCTTCGCGTGCTGCATCGCAGCGGCAAGCTGGGTCTGGGCACGGCGTACTTGGCGGGCTTTCGCTTGGCGCTGCAGCAGGGCTACGACTATGTGTTCGAGATGGACGCCGACTTCAGTCACGATCCGCGTTACCTGCCGATCATGCTGCGCGCTGCGGGTGGCGAACCCGACAAGAAGGACGCGGCTCCACGGCACGATGGTGCGGACATCGTGATCGGCTCGCGCCGCATACCCGGCGGAGGCACGGAAAACTGGGGCCTTGTGCGGCGCTTCATCTCGGCCGGCGGCAGCCTGTACGCCCGCGTGATCCTCGGCGCGCTGCGCCCTGGCACGTTCTTGGGGCTGCCGGTCCGTGACATGACCTCGGGCTTTAAGTGTTTCCGTCGACGCGTACTGGAAGCGCTCGATCTCGACTCGGTTCACTCGGAAGGCTACAGCTTTCAGATCGAGCTTACGTATCGCGCGCTTCTGCGCGGCTTTCGCGTGACCGAGATCCCCATCATCTTTGTCGATCGTCGCGCCGGTCAGTCCAAGATGTCGTCTCGCATCTTTCTGGAAGCAATGGGCGTGGTGTGGCGCCTGCGCTTGCAGCATCCGTAAGTGAGCCGAGCAGTGCAGCAGCCTGGCTCGACTCGCCGCCGCTTCCGATGCGGATTGGTTGTCTTGCTAGCGCGGTCGCCGACGCGCCGCAACGCAGATCTCTTGTCGGTTGCTCGGTAGCTGGGTGGCGCGCACTTCGTCAAAGCCCATGGCCTGCACCTGCGACAAAAAGCGCGGCACCTGCCCGGCCATGCTCCAGTCGTTCAGCTTCAGCGTCAAAAGAGCGCCGCGCAGCGTCGGACGCAGCGTGCTGACGATCCGTCGAAGCTGATGCAGGGCGACCTGCGGTGCCAGATTGACGTCCAAAAGCAGCCAGTCCACACGATAAGGCAGTTGTTCCCGTCGCAGCTCGCCCAGCTTTGTCTGCAGATGGGTAAAGCGCGGGCTGCTCAGCACGCGCGCATCCATCGCGCCGGGATCGACCCCGACAACCTGCAGATCACGCGACAAAAGCGCCCAGCTAGCGCCGCCTGGTGCGCTGCCGATCTCGACGGCAACATCGCCAGCGGTCAGCGGCAAGCGACTAAAAGCCAGGCCCTCTTCTAGCTTCAGCCAGGCCCGCGATGGCGCCTCGGTTGGCATGCGCAGCGGCGGCCGAGCACCGGCATGCGGTGAGTGTCCCGGACCATGGCGATGCAGGCCAACCAGCCAAGGCTCCGTCGTGCCAAGCGATGTGTCGGGCGAGCCCGAGCCAGCCACGTCGGGAGGCAGCACGACATCCAGCACCCACTCGCCGTTTTTTTGCGCCGCGCCGACCTGCCAGATGCTCTCTTTGGCGGCCGCTCGAATCGCTTCGGTTGTTGCATCCATGCGACGGCGAACTTCTGCTTCGTCTGGGTCCGACTCGCCCGGCTTGTGGGCATCGCGCGCAAAGACATGCAAGCGCCAAGGTCCGCGTATGCCGTGCGCCTGCAGCGTCGGTAAAAGCGCCGCCAGCTCGGCCGGCGATCGCACCGAACCCAGCGAAGCGCCATAGGCCCGCGCAAACACCGACGGCAAGACCTCGTGCGGCGCGAACGCCGGCTCGCACTTCCACGTCAAAAGTCCCGGACGCATAAACGCCGGACGATAGCCCGGTCGAGCGCGAGCTAGCTCGGCCTTGACCGCGCGCTCGGCCCCGATCTGACAGACGGCAAACGCAAAGGGAAAGCCTGCCCGCGTCGGGGGATCCGGCGTAAACAGCGAAGAAACAGGTTCCTGCAAAGCAGAGGAAGAAGTCACAGAAGTGGGCCGTTCTTATCACAAGGCCGCGCCGCCGCTTCCTGGGTCAGGTATAAAACGAACATCATGCATCCTTCGCTTGCTCGCTTGCTGCTGTCTGTGCTGCCGCGTGCCCCGCTTCGGATGGGGGCGCTGGGACTTTTGGCTGGGCTGCTTTTGTGGCCCCTGCCAGCGCTGGCAGGCCTCGACGGAGTCGAGACCGATCTTGGTCAGAAGCTCGCCGCTTCCTTGTCGGCGGGTCAGACCGGTGTGTGGGCCTATGTCTTTTCGTTTCTCGCCGGTTTTTTCACCAGCCTGACGCCGTGTGTCTATCCGCTGATTCCGATCACGGTCAGCCTGTTTGGCGCCCACAGCAAAGAGGCCTCGCGTCGCACAGCGCTTTTGCTTGCGGCGTGTTACGTCGGCGGCATCGCATGCATGTATAGCGGCCTCGGGATCTTGGTCGGTCTGACGGGCGCCAAGTTCGGCACGTTCATGACCAGCAAGGTGGTCATGATCCCGGTCATCTTGTTCTTCTTGACGATGGCGACATCGATGTTCGGTGCGTTTGAACTGACGCTGCCTTCCGAGCTCAACACGCGCCTGTCGCAGGTCGGTGGCAAGGGCTTTGTCGGCGCGTTCTTGATGGGCTTGGTCGCAGGGCTGATCGCTGCGCCTTGCACGGGACCGCCGCTCGCCGCGCTGCTCTTGTTCGTCGGAACGCAGCAGTCCGTCGTGCTCGGCGGCTCGCTGCTGTTTGTCTATGCACTGGGCATGGGGCTCTTGTTTTTCGCCATCGCCGGCTTCGCGCTGACGCTGCCCAAGTCCGGTGCGTGGATGGATGCCATCAAGCACATGTTTGGCGTCATCATGCTGGTCGCAGCGCTGTACTTCGCGCGCAACCTGCTCACGCCGCTGCGTGACTACGGCAAGTCGAACCTGACGTTCTTGGGCATCCATGGCGCGCTGATGGCTGCCGGCATCGCCTTCGGTGGCCTGCGCTTGGCATTTTCCGGGGGAGTTTCGTCCGCAGCGCGCAAGAGCTTGGGCATCTTGCTTCTAACGATCGGTCTATTCGGCAGCGTGTCGTGGTTCTTGGCGCCGCGTGAAGTCGGCATCACCTGGCTGCGCGACGAAAGCCAAGCTCTTGCGCAAGCGCAGCGCGAGCGCAGGCCGCTTCTTGTCGACTTCAGCGCCGAGTGGTGCCTGCCCTGCAAAGAGATGGAGCGTCGCACCTTTGCCGATCCGGCCGTGCAGCGCGAGCTTGCGCGCTTCGTCTTGGTGCGCATCGACTGCACCGAAGGCACCGAGCAGAGCGACGCACTGCAAAAGAAGTACGAGTCCGAGACCCTGCCTTCGGTGATCTTGTTCAACCGCCGCGGTGAAAAGACGGCGAAGCTCAGCGAGTTCACTCCACCCGACAAGCTGCTTCCCATCCTGCAGCAAATTCAGTAAAAGCAGCCGCCGATGGCTAGTCGTGCCCAACCTGCAGCGCGAGGGGTCGCTCGCTTTCTGGCCAAACCCAAGGCCAAGCCAGCGGCAAAAAGCGCGCAGAAAAACCTGTTGGCACCGTCGGTATCCGGCGATGCAGTTGGTGAGCCAAGCAAGGCCGCACCTTCGCTGAAGATCCCTGAGCTACTCGCCGAACTAGAAGAGCTGTTCAAGCAGCTTGGCGTGCGCCTGACCTATGAAGCGCTCGGCGGTGAGCTGGGTTCAGGTGGGCTGTGCAAAGTCAGAGGCCAGTTCCGCATCATCATCGATCGCCGCACCACACCCGGTGAGCGCGTCGCCATGCTGCTGCCACTGCTTCTGCGATTTGAGATCGACGCGCTGCCGCAGTCCGCCACACTGCGCGATCTGCTCGGCCGCTTGCGTCCTGCCCCGATCCCGGAAGTCGAGCCCGCAGCGCAACGTGAAGGCAGCGCAGAGCCGACGGACGCAGACGTGGCAGAGCATGTCCGCGTGGATTTCGACGCAGCACAAGGCCTGCTTGCCGCGCAAGCTGCCGCGAAGCATGCGGAAAACGGCGCGGAATCCGAGGATTCGCAGGCGAAAGCGGACGCATGAAGGACGCGGACCAGTCCAAGGATCCGCTGCTTGCCGGCCTGTCTGATGAGCAAGCGGCCGTTGTGCTGTCGCCTCCTGCGCCGCTTTTGGTCTTGGCTGGCGCGGGCAGTGGCAAGACCCGCGCGCTGACGCATCGAGTCGCCTATTTTCTTTCGCATGGCGTTGCACCCGAGCGCGTTCTTTTGGTGACGTTCACCAACCAGGCCGCGCGCAGCTTGCTCGCTCGCTTGTCCGCGCTTGGATGTGGCCGTGCTCTGGCGGATCGCGAGTCGCTGTGGGTCGGAACGTTTCACCATCTGGCGCTGCGCGTGCTGCGTGCGCATGGCTATCGCATGGGCCTGCCCGATCGCTTCGTGGTCCTTGACCGCAGCGAATCGAGCGATCTTTTAACCAGCTGCATGGATGACGTGCAGCCGCCGCGCTCGTCGCTGCGCGAGCGTCCCTGGCCGCGCCCTGGTCAGTTGCAGTCGCTGCTTTCGCTGTCGCTAAACGCCGAACAGACGCTTGAACAGACGCTGTCCAGCCACGCGCCCGAGCTTCTGGAGTCGGTCTCGCAGCTCTCGCAAGTCTATGACCGATACACCGCGCGCAAGCTGCGCATGGGGCTGTGCGACTTCGATGATCTCTTGCTGGGCTGGCGACTTTTGCTGTGCGATCAGCCGGCCGTTCGCGACGAGCAGCGCGGTCGCTTTCAGCACCTGTTTGTCGACGAATTCCAAGACACCAGCCGCATCCAGTCCGCGATCGTCGAAGACATCGCGCAGGGCTATCGCAGCCTGACCGCAGTCGGAGACGACGCGCAGTCGATCTATGGCTTTCGAGGTGCCCACGTTGGCAACATCCAGGGCTTTGCCAGCCGCTGGCCCGATGCCCGTGTGTTGTATCTGTCGACCAACTACCGCTCAGCGCCCGAGATCGTCTCGCTTTCGAATCAGTCGGTGGCCCGCCATGCCGCCGCCTTTGCTCCGCGCCCGCCGATGCGCTCGGGTCGCGATGATGCGCTCAAGCTGTCGCCGGCCTTGGTGGCGCTGCCCGAAGTGCGCCTGCAGGCGCGCTTCGTGGTGCAGCGGATCGTCGAGCGCATCGCTGCGGGCGTGCCGGCTCGCGACATCGCCATCTTGTATCGCAGCCATCGCCACGCACGCGAGCTTCAGGTCGAGCTTCTGCGCTGTCAGCTTCCCTTTGTCGTGCGCTCGGGTCAGCGCGTCAGCGAACAGGCCCACGTGCGCGATGCGCTATCGTTCCTGCGTCTGTGCCACAACCCACACGATCGCATCGCATGGACGCGCATCCTGCGTCAGGTGGCGGGCCTTGGCGACACCGGTCGCGCTCGCGTTCTTGCCGAGCTAGACGAGCAGCTTGCGGCGGGTGTCCCGATCCCGGACGTAAGCGATCGCCTGCTGCGATCCGTTCGCGGGGACAGCAAGCGCGCTCTTCTGCGCATGTTCGCGCTGTTGGCAGAGCTTCGCGAGATTTCCCGTCGCAGCCAGCCCAGCGATCAGCTGCCAGCGCGCCTGCTTGCGCATGTCATCGAGCGTCACTATCACGACTATGCCCAGCGCGCGTTCGCCGATGCCGAGCAGCGCATCACCGATCTAGAAGGGCTGTGTCGCACGTCAAACGAAAGCGCTACCGGATCGATTGGATCGAGCGGCTCGAACGCGCAACAGGCCGCGCTGCCGCTTGGACCCAGCGATATCTTGTCGGCATTTTTGGCCAGTACGACGCTCGGCGAAGGACGCGATCCTGGAGCGCGCGACGATCGAGATGCCGTCGTTCTTTCAACCGTTCACCAAGCCAAGGGACTTGAGTGGCGCTTGGTCTTTGTGATCTGGCTCTGCGACGGTCACTTTCCGGCCGCACCGGCCTTGCCCGATCCGCGACGGGCCAGCGATGCCGCAGGACTCTCTGAAGAGCGCCGCCTGTTTTATGTCGCCATCACCCGGGCCCGCGACGAGCTTTACCTGTGCTATCCGCAGACCAGTGGGCAGAGTGGCCTTCTGCGTCGCTCGCGATTCCTCGACGATCTCGACGATCCCACGGCACCGCTTGAGCGCTGGCGGATCGAAGTAGAACGGCCCGGCGCCTAGGTCAGCGTTCACCCGGCCCGCGGAGCAACAAACGAAAAAAATCGCTTGACCCCTAAGCCCGCGTTTTGATACCTGTTACAGCCGCCTGGACGCGCTGTAGCGACTGAACTTTGTAGCCACACACCGTCCCCAGCCTGTAACGAAGCAAGGGCGTATAGCTCAGTGGTAGAGCATCGGCCTTACAAGCCGGGGGT
>CAZKOY010000109.1:0-18552 GCA_964554495.1 uncultured Myxococcales bacterium | reverse complement strand
CGTCGGCAGAACGTCGGCAGAACAATGAGCATCGTCAACATTTCGCGGCGAGCTTGCCCGGCGCGGCACACTTGTTGATAGAGTGCGGTTGTGCAAACTCCGTCAGAAACGAGCTCTGCGCATCGGGCACCGCATCGCATTGCGGGCTGGGGTGGTCTGGGCATGGAAGCGGAAGAGCGCTTCGCCGAGGATCTCGTGCCCCTCACTTCGGATGTGCCGCTGTCGCGCGGCCTCGGTCGATCCTATGGCGACTCGTCGCTGCCGCCGCAGTCGCGGCCGGTGGTCGCTAACACCACGCTCGCGGATCGCCTGCTCGCATTCGATGCGCGGACCGGCACCTTGCGGGCGGAAGCGGGGATCTCGCTGCTTGAGCTAAACCGCTTGTTCTTGCCGCATAAGTTTTTCGTCCCAG
The DNA here is from genome assembly GCA_964554495.1 of uncultured Myxococcales bacterium. Classification (GTDB taxonomy): domain Bacteria; phylum Myxococcota_A; class Polyangia; order Palsa-1104; family JAEUJZ01; genus JAEUJZ01. Next base: position 18,140 of record CAZKOY010000109.1, on the reverse strand, counting down.
TCACCCCTGGGACGCAGTTTGTGACGCTGGGCGGCATGGTTGCATCCGACGTCCATGGCAAGAACCACCATGTGTCCGGCTGCTTTGGCGAGCATGTCTTGGCCTTGCGCATGCGCGTCGGCGATAGCCGCATCGTCGACTGCTCACCCGAAGAGAACCACGACCTGTTCTATGCGACGCTGGGTGGCATGGGGCTGACGGGCCACATCTTGGAAGTGAGCTTCCGCATGTCGCCTATCCCCTCGTGCTGGATCTATCAAGAGAGCGAGCGGGTGCCGCACCTAGACGCGCTTCTGGATGGACTTTCTGCGGCAGCACGGGACTGGCCGATGACCATGGCGTGGATCGACTGCCTGACGCCGGGTGCAAGCATGGGACGCGGCATCGTGTTCCGTGGCCGCTGGGCCAAGGCGGACGAAGCTCCGTCGCTGCCGGCTCGTCCGAAGCTGCGCCTGCGCGTGCCGTTTTCGCTGCCAAGCTGGATCATGCAGCCCTTTACGGTGCGCGCCTTCAACGCCGCCGTCTATCACAGCCACATCAAACAAGAGCGGCGGGGCTTCGTCTCACCCGAGCAGTTTTTCTATCCGCTCGACGCCATTCGCGACTGGAATCGCGTGTATGGATCGGCTGGATTTACGCAGCATCAGTCGGTATTGCCGCACTCTGCGGGGCGCGGCGCGGTGCGGCGGTATATGGAGCTTCTGACGTCGCTGCGCGCGGCAGGCTTTCTGTGTGTGCTCAAGGACTGCGGGGAAGAAGGCAGCGGTCTGCTGTCGTTTCCACGGCCCGGTACGTCGATCGCGCTCGATTTGCCGCTACGGTCCGAGACGCAGGAACACATCGATCGCCTAAACGAGTTCGTCATCCGCGAAGGGGGGCGCATCTATCTGACCAAAGACGCGCTGTCGCGGCCCGAGCACGTACGCGCCATGGATGGACGGCTGTCGGCTTTCTTGGCTGTGCGCAAGGCCTGGGATCCACAGCATCGCCTGCGCAGCGCCCAGTCGGTGCGCCTGTTTGGAGACGAGCCATGAACATCGTCATACTCGGCGGTACCAAGGGCATGGGGCGAGCCTTGGGGCGACTGTGTGTCGAGCACGGCGACCGCGTTTTCTTGCTCGGTCGCAGCGAAGTGGATCTGCAGCGCAGCGCTGTGGATCTAGATCTGCGCGCCGGGCTGGGATCTGTGCCGGATGTGGCGCCGCGCTCGCACTTCGCTCGCTGCGATCTGGAACAACCCGAAGGATTCACTGCCGCGCTAGATGCTGCGCAGGCTCATTTCGCGGGGGCCGCCATCGACGCGATTGTCGTTACTGCGGGCCTGTTTGCGACGCAGGACGAGCTGGAATCAGACCCAGCGCGTACAGAGCGCCTGCTGCGCGTGAACTTCACCAACACCGTGTTGTTCTGCGAAGAGGCCCGCAAGCGCTTGCTGGCACAGGGGGGCGGGACACTATGCGTGTTTAGTTCGGTCGCGGGGGATCGTGCTCGCAAGCCCGTGGTGTTGTACGGCGCGAGCAAGGCCGGGCTTTCGGCATACCTCGACGGCATTGATCACAAATTTCACGGCCAGGGCCTGCGCGTGCTGTGTGTTCGGCCCGGCTTCGTCAAGACCGGCATGACGGCTGGACTGAAGCCACCGCCATTTGCCGGAGAGCCGACGCAAGTGGCTCGGGATGTGCGGCGCGCGTTGTGTGGACGCGATCCGCGAACCGTTCTGTACACGCCGTGGATCTGGCAGCTTGTGATGGGAACGATTGCGACGCTGCCGCGCGCGGTGATGCGGCGCATCAACTTCTAGGCCCGCCGGACGATGGATACGTTCCGTTCTGTTGAGCTGGTCTATGAACACGTGACCGGCCCTGGGCGAGCGACGCAGCGCCTGTTGTTTCTGCACGGCATGCTGGGTCGCGGCGCCAACTTGCGGACGATCGCGCGCAGGTTCGTGGATCAGCGTCCGACCTGGGATGCTTGGCTGGTCGATCTGCGCGGCCATGGCGCATCGCCCAAGGGCAGCCCGCAGCCCTCGCTCGCCGCCGCCGCAGAAGATGTCGTGGCCTTGTGCTCACGATCGATTCCCGTCGGGGCGATCGTGGGACACAGCTTTGGCGGCAAGGTCGCGCTGCAGGCTGCGCAGCGAGCTCTTTTGCATCCGAGCAGCCAAGCGTTCGAACACGCGGTCGCGCTTGCGCAGCCTGTGCATGTTGTGACGATCGACAGCAACCCAGGGACGCGTCGACCTGAAGATGTCGCAGGTCGGGATAGCGCGCTTTCGGTGATTCGCATGCTGCGCACCTTGCCGCGCCAGCTCCCTTCGCGCGCCGCCTTTGTTGATGCAGTACAGGCCCATGGCTTAAGCCGCATGCTGGCGCAGTGGCTGGCACAAAGCACCGAGCAGACCACCGACGGCAGCGTACGCTTTGCTCTCGACCTCGATGAGCTGCAGGCGCTGCTCGCGAGTTACTTTGCAGAGGATCTGTGGCCTCTGATCGAACAGCCACCCTCCTCGCTGCGTGTTCATTTGATCATTGGCGCGCGATCGTCTTCCTATTCGACCGAAGATCGCGAACGTGCGCAGGCTTTGGCAGCGAACAGTGGGCAGGTCACATGCGATGTGCTGCCCACCGATCACTGGGTCCATGCAGAAGATCCTGAAGGACTTTTACAGCGACTTTGGACGCACATTCCCAGCTAGAAGCTGCTGGGATGAACAACCAGCGACGGTGAGATTTCTCGCGGCAGGACGTGAGCTAGCGCAGGCCGCAGAGCTGATGGCGCAGCGTCGTCGGTGAGAGCTGAGGCTGGCAAGTAGAGCCCGTGATCAAGCCGCTGCAGCGTGCGCTTTGGCAGTGATCAGGCGATGTGCAGGGCGAGCCGTCCGGCTGGGGCAGGCCACAGGTCGAGTTGCTCAAGCAGATCAGGCCGGCCGCTGTGTCGCATGGCTTGGCGGTGCCACTGCATGCCTGACCACTTTGCCCATTGGGTGTGCAGAGCCGGGTCATCGAGTCGCAGTAGAAGCCGGTGGCGCACTGGTTGGTCATGGCACAGTTCTGACCACCGCTCGGCAGGGCGCGACAGACATTGCCGCCCACGATGTCGCAGTACGCGGTGCTAATGCACGGCGGGAAAAAGGTCGTCGAGCAGGCCTGACCCACGGTGGGAATGGCGATGCAGGTCCCCGAGCGGCAGAGTGTCTCGGCGACGCAGTTGCCGATCGTGGTGTCACACATGCCACCGGCCTGCGTGTTGGGTACGGTCACCTTGGTGCAGGCGGTCGGCTGCTTGGGCAACTGGAACGACGGCTTATCGCAGACGCTCAAGCGCTGGCTCTGCCAGGCCAAGCACTCGGCTGCCGCAGCAGGGTCGTAGCGCAGCAGTCCCTGGCTGATGAACTCAAGCGCGCGTGTCGAGGTCTTGAGAAAGTTCATGTCATTGCTGGTGCTGCACGTCGTGCCGCAGCAGCGCTCGCTGGCTTCGCAGCCGAGCTGATTGACGGCTTTTAGATAGCCTTCATAGGTGTCTGGGTTGGTGGTCGATGTCGTGACCGAGACGCCGCAGCCAACCGAAGCCGCCGCCGCGCAAAGCGAGAAGCAGAGCAGAAATACGTTCTTCATGAGAAACCTCCAGGTCGTAAAGCCCAGGTCTAAGGTCAGTCGGGAAAGGGCGAGCACGCGACGTCGGGCTGCCTAGAACACGCCCAAAAGGCCGAGCTTGCCGTAAATGCTGACCGTATTGAGCTGGTCAGAGCGCAGGCCCGAGGGGGCATCTTGCGAGGCAAAGAAGTGGTCGCCCTCGATGCCGCTCAGCAGTTGGAGAGCGAACTGCGGGATGAAGAAGAAGCGCAGGCCCGGCCCGAACTGATAGTTCAAGTGAAAGTTGGTGTTGGGAAAGTTCGGCGAGACGTTGTTGGGGAGCGCTGGCTCGTCGGAGCGTGACGTGACGGCGCGGCCGAATCCGAACTGCGCCGTTCCCAAGAGCTCCAAGCGTCCCGATGCCGCCCGCAGCGCTGCGATCTGCACACCCGGTGAGATCAGAAATGACGTGCTCTCGGTCGTCGTTGTGGCGTAGCCAGCGGCTGAGGCCAGCTTGGTGCTGTTGCCGGCATGGTCGATCGAAAAGCCGAGGCCGAAGAAGAAACGGTCCAGCTTGTAGCCCGCGAACATCTCGCCTGCGATACCGCTGCCCACGAACGAGTTGGTGCCGCTGGTCTGCACGAATGGCGAGCGTGTCATCAAGCTGAGTGCAACGGTGACACCATTCATTTTCTGTTTCATGCCGCCGCCGGACTCGCCACTACTGGCTGCGGCGATCTCGCTGGCTGACGGAGCCGGGGTCGTGCTCTCTGAGGGCGAAGCGGGTGGGCTGCCATCGCCGCTGGTTTGCGCGATGGCCGAGCCGATACCGCAGAGAGAAAGAGCTGCTGCTAGACAGAAGGAACGGTGCGCAGGCATGGACACTCCTATGAGAAATTTGAGCATATCAAGTTCCCATTCGCGGGTCTATCAACCGTCGCTGGCGAAAATCGATCGCCAAGGGATGGGCACCTGCTTCAAGATGCGCGATTGATGCGCATCGAGCAGATCTGGACCGGAAATGACTTTCGCAACTTTCACTACCTGATCGCCTGTCCGCAGACGGGAGAGGCACTGGTCATCGATCCGCTAGACCATGCCTTGTGCTTGGCGCGGGCCAAGGCTCTGGGGGTGCAGATCACGCAGATCGTCAACACGCACGAGCACCCGGACCACACAGGCGGCAACGAGCCGCTGCGAGCCGCCACGAATGCCAAGCTGCTTGCGCATGCGAAGTCCCGCGAGGCGATCCCTGGCATCGATCGCGGTCTGTCCGCGGGGGATGTCCTTCGCGTGGGCAAGAGCGTCGAGCTTCGCGTCCTCGACACGCCGGGCCACACCATGACCCATGTCTGCCTGTACGCCGAATTCGCCGAGCGCGACGCGGCAGGCACAGCGTCGGCTCTGTTTTGTGGGGACACGCTGTTCAATGCAGGAGCCGGCAACTGCCACAACGGTGGCGATCCGCACATCCTGTACCAGAGCTTTGCCGAACAGCTCGTCAAGCTGCCCGACACGACGCGGGTGTACCCTGGGCACGATTACATCGCGCGCAATCTCGGCTTCACTCTCGATCGCGAGCCCGACAACCAAGCGGCGCAGGCGCTGCTGCCGCGCGTTCGCGAGCAGAACATGAACCAGCCGCTCGTCACTACGCTGGGGCAAGAAAAGACGTTCAATGTCTTTTTCCGCCTGCGCAGTCCCGCGCTGCGGTCGCGTCTGCACGAGCGCTTCCCCGAGCTTGACGAGCTGACCAGCGACGAGGCGATCTTCGTCAAGCTGCGCGAGCTACGGAACCGCTGGTAGCTCCATGCTGCACCTCGCGTGGCCGTTGCTTTGGGTCTTGGGGGTCTTGAAGCTGGGTCTGCTTTTGTTGTTGCTCGCTGCCTCGCTACACCTTCTGCGCCTTGGCCTGTGGAGCTTTCGTCAGCCAGCCCCTGCCGCTCTGCCGCCACCGCTTGCCACGTCCCATGCGCTTCCCCACATCACGGTGCAGCTACCCATGTACAACGAGCAAGCCGTGGCCGCGCGAGCCATCACCGCGGCGTGCGCGCTCGATTGGCCGCATCTTTCGATTGATGTGCTCGATGACTCGACCGATGACACGCGTCAGCTGATCGATCGCTTGGTCGCCGAGCGCAAGAAGCAGGGCGTCGACATCCGCGTTCTGCGTCGTGCCGATCGCCGGGGCTACAAGGCCGGGAACTTGGCGCATGGCTTGTCGCAGCTTCCGCCAGGCTGCGCGTATGTTGCGATCTTCGACGCCGACTTTGTGCCGCCCGCCGACTTTCTGCGCCGTCTGATGCCGGTGCTGCTCCACGACAAGAACGCAGCCTTTGTGCAGAGCCGCTGGGCATATCTCAACGAAAACAAGAACCTGCTGACGCGCCTGCAGGCGCTGATCTTGGACGGCTTGATGCTCGTCGAGCAGGCCTATCTGGATGCCCACGCGCTGCCGCTTCAGTGGAACGGCACCAGCGGAATTTTTCGCACGCAGGCGCTGCGCGAGGCCGGCGGTTGGCTGGGCGATTCGCAGACGGCTTCGGTGCTGACCGAAGATCTCGACGTCTCGTACCGCGCGCTCTTGCGTGGCTATCGCGGTCGCCACGTGGCTTCCGTCGCTGTGCCCAGTGAGCTGCCCGCTCAGATGAGCAGCTTTCGCGTACAGCAGCAGCGCTGGGTCGGCGGTGGCGCACAGGTTCTTCGCAGCCTGGTCGGCAAAATGACGCGAGAGGGCCTGCGTCTGCGTAGCGTGGTGACGCTGCTCTCTCACTTGGCGCGCCACGTGCGTCAGCCGTACTTGGCGCTGTCGCTGCTGTGGTTGCCGCTTGTGGTGTTGGGACAAACGCCGGCCTCCCAGTCCGTCGAAGCCGTCGAGCCATCGTCCGCACAAAGCCTAGAACGCGTCGCCCAGCTTGTGCTTGCAGGGATCAGTCTGCGGGCAGGCTTGCTTTCGTTCGTATTCGCCGTGGCCGTGTATTACTGCGCGGCCCGTCGGCAGGCAGGTCGCTCGCTGCTTCAGGCCGTACTGCTTTCGCCGCTTCTGATCCCGCTGTCCATGGGCTTGTCATGGCCGCTGTCTTCTGCGCTGTTGCGCGGGCTGATCGAATCGCCTGCGCGATCGGAATTCCAACGCACGCCCAAAGCGGGCGATGCGCCCGATTCGACGCGGCTGGGTTCGTCGCTTGGGGCGCGCATTCGTCCCACGCGCAGCCTCGGTCGAGTTCTTTCACCGCTGGTCGAGGTTGCGCTGGGTCTGCTGTATCTGGCGCTGGCCTGCGTGGTGCTTTTTCGCGCACAGCTTCAGACTGGAATCGCGCTCATCGGCTGCATCGCGCTCGGTCTTTTGTGGGTTGGCTTGGGTAGCCTGCGCCGCCCGGCGCTGTAATGAGCCGCGCGACGGCGCTCATCGGTGATAGGCTGCCCTGCCCATGAGCCTTGTATCCATGTTCTTGGAAACTGCGACGCAGCACGCCGGGAAGACGGCGCTGATCTGGGGCGATCAGCGCTTTACCTGGAGCCAGGTGCTCGATGCCGCTCGCCGCGTCGCGGGCGGCCTTGCCGTGCGCCCCACAGATCGCGTCGCGGTCTTTTTGCCGAACACACCCGAGACGCTCTTTGTCCATCTGGGCATCCAACTTGCGGGAGCGGTGCGCGTACCGATCAACTCAGCCTATACGGTTCGCGAAGCCGCTCATCCGATTGCGTGTACGGGTGCTGCGCTGGTCGTCACCGATGAAGCGCGGCTTTCGATCGCGGCCGAGGCCGCACCGGATGTTGCTCGCAGCACGCCACGTGAGCTTCTGGCCAGCGAGCCATCCGACGGAACGCGGCCAGAAGACGACCACTTCTCGATGTTCTGTTTTACGTCGGGCACGTCGGGCAAGCCCAAGGGCGTTCCGCTGAAGCACGCCAATCTAGAGCACAACATCCGCGGCCTCATCGAGCTTTGGGAATGGAGCGAGCGCGACACGCTGGTCTTGTGTCTTCCGCTCATGCACTTGCACGGGCTGGGCAACGGCCTGAACGGCTGGATCGCCACGGGCTGCACGCTGGTTTTGCAGGAAAAGTTCGCGCCTGACACTGCGCTCGACGCGATCCGACACAGCACTGCGACGATGTTCTTCGGCGTCCCGGCCATGTACCACCGCATGCTCGAAGTGCCGCGCCGCGCGCTGCCATCCATGCGCTTGTGGGTCAGTGGCTCGGCGCCGCTGGATCGCAGCCTAGAGGATCGCTGGGAGCGCGAGTATGGCCGCGCCATCGTCAATCGCTATGGCATGACCGAGACGGCGATGATCACTGCGAATCCCGTGTCAGCGCCCAGAAAAGGCTCGGTTGGCAAGCCGCTGCCTGGCATGGACGTACGCTTCCTAGACACGGGCGAGATCATCGTGCGTGGCCCGAGTGTCTTTTCGGGCTATTGGGGCGGCGAAGTCGATGCGGCCACGCACCACGAAAACGGCTTCTTCCGTACCGGAGATCTCGGTCGCGCTGACGCCGATGGCTATGTCTACATCACGGGACGAGCCAAGGACATCATCATCTCGGGAGGCACGAACATCGCGCCGGTCGAGATCGAAGAAGTGCTGCTGCAGCATCCGGCGATTGCCGAAGCCATCGCTATTCCGATCCCGGATGCGGCGCTCGGCGAGGTGATCCGCGCCGTCGTTGTGCCGCGCGGATCGCTCTCGTCAGAGTCGGTCTTGGCGTGGTGTACAGAGCGCCTCGCCAAGTACAAACGACCGCGGGATGTGCGCGTCATCGACGAGCCACTGCCACGAAACGCGATGCAAAAGCTCGATCGCAAGCAAGCCAAAGAGCGCTTCGGGTAGCCGACGATCAGCGGCTGCAGGCAAGGATGCCCGGTGCGAAGACGGGGCCGACATAAAGCGTTGAGCCGCGGGCCGCAGCCACGCTGGACGCCGACAGCATGCGGCCATCGTCTTGCCACGGCACGCTGACCTGTTCGATTCGCCCGCTTTCAGAGAGCTGAAAGCGCAGGGCCTGCGATGCCGAGGGGACGCTCGCCTTTCCTGCATGTCGCAAGAACTGCAGCGCCGATGGGTGGGCCGCGACAAAATAGGCGCCTTGCTCATCTTGCGCGAAGTTGTCGGGGGCGGTGTCTAGCGCGTGCTGCGCAACCGGGCTGAGCTCGCCATCGGGTTGACGGGCGAACACCGACATTCGCTCGGCCATGGTCTCGGCGACGAGCACATAGCGCCCACCGCGATCGACGGTGATGCCGTTGGCATAGCGCAGAGTACTTGCGACGCGCCGCGCGCTCTGGCCATCGAAGTAAACAACCGAGGCATTCGAAAGAAACAGGAAGTCCTCGATGAGAAAGCCGAGCGGTGGGCGTCGGCCGTGATCGTTTGTGGCATAGAACGCCTCAGGACCAACCGCGGCGACATCGTTCAGACTGATGAAGGCCGGCGATGTGACGCTGCGCACGTGGCGAAGCTGCACAGACCCAGCCTCAGATCTGGTCGCTTCCACTGCGAAGATCTCGACGGACTCATGCTCGCGGCCGTGCTGCACGCTAAACAGGCGAAGCTCGCGTGCGCCAGTCGACCCCGCGGCGCTGCGCCACAGGCCCAGGCCGTGCGGTCGCAGCTCCGTCGAGAAGCCAACGATCGGCACGCGTACCGGAGCAGCGTCAGTCCCTGGACGAAAGCGGAACACCGCGCCGTCTTTTGGCCGGTGCGAGGGATCAGCGCGTCGATCTCCAGCGACGATCCACAGCGCGCCACTTTCGTGATCGAACTCCATGTCTTCCGCGCCGACCAAACCGGGTGCTTCCAGCAAGCGACAACCCGCGGTGCCTTGCGGCGCGATGCGCACAAACGGTCGCAGGGTCGTGACTGCCTTGGCGCCATAGACGAAAAGACCCAGAAGCAGAGCTCCGGCGAGTAGCCTCTTTGCCTTCATTGCACTCCTTCTTTCCTGCTTCCTACCTTACTTGGCTCGCCGACTGGCCTGGGGGCCTTTTTGCCTGCGATTCTCGCGTCATCCAGACGCACGCATGCTCGCTGTAAACAGCGACGAGAAACGGACGTGTTGTCGACGAGAAAATGACGACAGCGGGGACGGCATGGAGCCCGCCGGGCGAGTCCAGCGCGGTCGCGAACAGTCCCCCGTGCTGGGACGGATACTCGTAGAGCGCTGGGGTCGTTTCGTGGTAGTTCAGTCCTTCAAACCCAATTGCCAAACCGGATTGCCCGGTGCGGGGAGAGTCATGGCGGAGCGCCTGGTTGTACTGGTTGAGAACGATCCCGTCCTGAGCGAGCGTCTGCGGGCTGTCTTGTCCGCGCACAACTTCAAAGTGGAGCTAATCGCCGACGGCAACGAGCTGATCACCAACCAGACGCTGCGTCCGGTGCTGATCATCCTGTGCATCGATCCGAAGCGCTTGGGCTGGGCCATCTGCAACAAGGTCAAGCGCACCAACCAGTTCAAAGACACGCCGATGATCGTCACCTCGCAAGAGGCGACGGACAAAGACTTTGAAGACCACAAGAAGCTGCGGACGCGGGCCGAGGAATACCTGCACAAGCCGTACAGCATCGAGGTCTTGTTGAGCAAAGTCGATCGCATCGTGGGCCTGCGCGCCGCGGCTTCGGACGATGCGGTCTCGCTGGATGACGCGGTCTTGGAAGAGCTCTCGATCGACGAAGCAGTCATCGAAGAAGAGATCTCGACCGGTAGCTTGGTACTTCCCAAGGCGCAGCGCGTCGATGAGCAGATCGACGTCGAGACCGAGTCGGCGTTTGCAGCCATCGCGCCGTCGAGCGTCTCGCCCTCGCCATCGCACAGGACGCCGGTCGCGCCAGCGTCTTTGGCCTCGATGGCCGCGACTGCCCCCATTGAGCCTCGGCCGCCGGTCGCCTCCAGCAGTCAGGCAACGGCTCGTGGTCCGGTTCCCGATGCAACTGCGCCGCTGCCTCGTCGCATTGAGCTGGATGTCGCTCCGGGGGCGCGCAAGCAAGTGCAGAGCGGTGATCCGACGCCGGCTCCGACGGCAGCGGCCACAGTGCTGCGCAAGTCGACGCCGGGCAGTGACCCATCGCAGACCTTGGTTGTGCAGCGCGCAACAGCCAGCGATGTCAGCGAGACTCTGCGCGCCACTGTTCCGGTTGAAAAAGCCAGCGCCAACGATAAGGCGCTGGCCGAAGCCCTTTCGCGGGCCGAAAAAGCGGAAGCGCAGTCAACGTACTGGCACGATCAGCGCGATCTTTTGGCCAGCGAGCGAGATCGCTTGAGCAGCGAGCGTGAGCGCTTGGCCAGCGAGCGCGAGCGTGGCACGCAGCAGCTTGAGCAGGCCAACACCGATCTGCGCCGCGCGCTGGATGAGCGGGATCAGCTAGTGGCCGATCGCAACCAGCTCTTGCTGGAACGCAACCAGCTAGCGGCTGAGCGCGATGCTCTGCGCTTGACTGAGAGCAAAGGTCCGCCTCCCGAGCTGTTGGCAGCGCAGGCGCGTCTTTCGAGCGAGCGCGATCAGTTGCTGGCCGAGCGTGAGCGCTGGACAAGCGAAGGGCGTGAGCAGCGCGATCGCATCGACCGCCTGACTGCCGAGCGCGACGATCTGATCGCGGGGCACGATCGCTTGGCCGCTGAGTTCAGCGCGCTGCGTAGTCAGTTGGCGGATGTGCAGCAGGCGTTGCATAGCGCACAAGCCGCGCAAGCCGTACACGCGCAGAGTGCGGCCGGTGCCGCGCAGCATGCCGACCAAGCGCAGAGAGAAGCTGCGCGAGCCGAGTCTGCGCTTAATGAGGCAGCAGATCTGCGACGCGAGCGGGATCGGCTGCGCGATGAAGTCGAGCGCCTGCAGACTGCCGCAAGCAACTGGAACAGCGAGCGAGCCAAGCTGCACAGCGAGATCGACGAGGCAAAGATCGCGGCGGCAGCCGCGGCGGCACGCCCGACCGGCAGCCCTGCAAGTGGCGGCTTGATGCAGAGCCGCGAGCTGATCACGCTCAAAGAGATCATCAACAAGAAAGACAAAGAGATCCTCGATCTGCGCGATGCCCTAGATGCCAAGGATCGGCAGGTCTTGGATGCGCGCGACAAGGCGCGTGAACAAGAGCGACAGCGTCGTGAGTTGGATGAAAAGCTGCTCGAAGCCGAGCGCGAGAGCCTAGGTTTCCAGGAAAAGATCGAAGCGCTGATGCAAGACAAGGACGTCTGGCACGAGCGCGAAAAAGGCCTCAAAGGCCGCCTCGAAGATGCGCAGCGCAAGCTGGCCCGTCTCGACGAAGATCTACAGTCGACGCGCAAGCGGCTGGAGACGGAAGCCGCGCGGGGAGAAGCTGCGTTGACCGAAGAGCGCAAGCGAGCGGAAGCGACGCTGGCCGAGGTACGGCGTCAGGCCGAAGCCACCTTGGGCGAAGCAACGCAGCGCGCCGCCGATGCGCTGGCCAGCGAGCAGAAGAAAGCCGATGCCGCTCTGCAGCAGATGGTGATGGAGCGCGCTCAACGCGAGGCCGAGCTGCAGCAAAAGCACGAGAACGAAGTGCAGCGCTTGCGCAGCGCTGCTGAAGAAGATCGGCGTGCGCTTGAGCAGCGACACGCGCAGGCATGGGCTCAGTTCGAGGCGCAGTACCAGGCTCGCTTTGAGGAGCGCGTGCGTCGACATGAGGCCGAGATCGGCAGCCTGCAGCAGAGCCACGACGCAGCTCTGCAGGATCTAAAGCAGCAGCTAGCGCAAGCCCAGGCACAGGCCCAAGCGCAGCTAGCGCAAGCCCAGGCGCAAGCCCAGGCTCAGCTAGAGCAGCTGCGGCAGAGCAGCGCAGCAGAGCTCGCGGCGCTGCGGGCGGAAAGTCAGCAGGCCCAGCACGATCTGCGGCAGCAGTTGACCGGCCACTACGAAGGGCTCTTGGCGCAAGAGCGTCGCGAATCCGAGGCTCGCTATCGCCTGCTCAGTGAAGAGCGGGATCGCATCGTTTCTGAACGCAGCACGCTTGCCGAGCGGGCTTCGGGCCTGGAAGTGCGGCTGGGTGAGCTCTTGCAGCGACAGCAGAACACCGAGAGCGAGCTGGCCACTGTGCGCGCTCATCACGCCGAGAGCGAGGCAGCGGGTCAGAAGCTGCGCGACAGCTTGCGCGATCGCGATGCACAGCTGCACGCGGTGCAGGCCGAGCTGCAGACCATGCAGGATCAAGTGCAGGCTGCGTATCAGCGCCTGCTGGCTGAAGAAGATCAGCGCAAGCGTACGCGTCGCGCGCTGACCATCGCGCTGGGGATTCTCGATGAAGGCGGGGGCGACGCAGCCCCGGCCGAAGCGGACTCGGCGCGTACACCGCGCGAAGGATGAAGCGGCAGCTTGTCCTGCAGGCGCTGCGCGGAAAGTATGAGCAGCTGCTGGCACTGCATGACGCCGTGCCCGAGCGCAGCCCTGCACGACGCAAGGCCATGGACGAGGTCGCGCGTCGCTTTCCCGGTGCGCTGCGCGAGTGGCAAGCGCTGCCCCCAGCCGAGCTGCAAGCGCGGCTTGATGCGGTGCGGAGTTGGCTATCCGGGAACCCAGACTCCGTCGCGCTGCCGGACTGGGTTCTTTATGGCGCGGCGTTGCATGCGTGGCTGCGCTGGTTGCTGGCGCTGCGCAAGTACGCACTGTCGCACGGGGCTGGGGCATCGGATGCGGACTGGCTGGCTGCTGCGCAAGATCTCGCCGCCGAGATCAACGAGCCGTCTCTGCTTGCGTACCTGACGCCGGCCTTGCGTGCGCAGGTGGCGCGACCACCTTTGGGACAGCTGTCGCGGCTGGCATATGCCGCAGTGGCCGCGCAGTTCGGTGTGTCCGAGGCCGACGTCAAGGCGGCGCTGTTTGGCGAGACAAGGGATCGACCCCGATCAGCCTGAGCGCCCCGTTGGCTCGATGGCGCGCGGTGGCCACGATCTCTGCATGGACCGTCGGGCTTAATCGATACGCTCGCTGGGGTTGGGCGCGGAGCTTCCCGTTTCGCTGCGTGCGTCTTGGCTGCGTGTCATGGCGGCGAGGCTGCGGATGACAACGCTCGCGCAGGCCAGGCCGAAGCTGCCGGTGACGAAGCTGGCTGTGCCATAGATCAAGCGCCGCTCTTCGCAGGAGTGGTGATCGTTCTTGCCGCCTGGGCAGACGCAGTGAAAGCCTTCGCCGTGGTCGTAGTGCAGCTCTTCTGGATGCTGCGGGTGTTCCAGCGAGTACACCGCGGGAATGCCAAAGGGCCCGTCGCTGGGGAAGCCGTACTTGCGACGCAAAATGTGGCGGACTTCTTGCGCCAAGGGATCGATGCGTGTGTCCGCTAGATCGCCGATGCGCAGCAGCGTTGGATCCAAGCGGCCCGATGCGCCCGTGGCGCTGACGATCGGCAGACCCAGGCGGCGTGCGCTGGCCAGCAAGTGGCACTTGGCCGTGATGTTGTCGATGGCATCGACGATAAAATCGGGAGCCAGCGACAGGATGGCCGAGGCCGTGGCTTGGTCGTAGAAGCGACAGAGCGGCTCGACTTGGGACTGCGGATTGATCAGGCGAAGGCGCTCGGCCAAGACCTGTGCCTTGTACTTGCCGATGGTGCCGCGCATCGCCTGCAGCTGACGGTTGCTGTTGGTGACACAGACGCGATCGAAGTCGATCAGCGTGAGGCGGCCGATGCCGCTGCGAGCGAGTGATTCCGCCGCGAAGCTGCCGACGCCACCCAGGCCGATGACCATGACGTGAGCAGAAAACAGGCGCTCCATCGCGGCATCGCCAAACAGGCGGCCCATGCGATCGAAGCGACGATGCAGGCGATAGGCGTTTTCGCCGTCGTTGCTTTCGCTGCTTGCGGTGGGGGCTGCACTGGGCCGTTCCATGCGCTCAGAAGCGGACAGATCCGAAAGAGGGGCGGTCGACATAGAACATTCCTGCGCTGGTTTCATTCGGGCTGCATCAGGCCGCTGGCCGTCGAGGGTGCAGCGGACTGCGAATCTTTTTTGGAACACGCGTGTACAAGGAACAAGCGCCGCGCATTTTCCGCGGTGCTTCGCGCAACTAGGTTGAAATCTTCGCTCCGTGCGGCGGCGATGGCCGCGCAGACGGCGGGCAAGAACGCTGGCTCGTTTGCGGCGGGGCGATGGGGAAGGGGCGTCTGATCGGGGGCATCTGTCTCGATGAGCAAGCGGTCGAGCGGCACCACACACGCAGCGCGCTGCAGGCGGGTGGCCTGCGGCAGCGTGATCGCCCCAGAAAATGAGATCGAGAGTCCCAGCGCCACATAGTCGCGCACAAGATCCGCCGAGCCGCTGTAGCTGTGGACGACGCCGCCTGCGCGCGGGACGCCATCCTGCCGCAGCACGCGAAGCGCTTCTCCGTGGGTGCGCAGGATGTGAAGGACCAGCGGAACATCATGCTGGCGGGCCAAAGCGAGCTGAGCGCGGAAGATTCGCTCTTGCCGTGGCAGGCTCTGTCGACGCTGCGGGGTCAGGGCATCCAGGCCAAGCTCACCGACGGCATGGGGGCGGGGCAGAGTCGGATCCTTGCTTTGCAGGGCACAGGCCAGCGTATCTAGCTGCTGCGCTAGCTCTTCATCGCTGTATTGCTCGACAACCTGCGGGTGGATGCCATAGGCGCAAGCTACGCTGAACGCGCACGCGGGGACTGCCGCCGCGCCTTCTTCTGCAGCCGTCGGCGGCACTGCGACCAGCGCAGCCTGTGCTCGCCAGTCCGTCACATCGACACCGGCCAGAAGCAGACCCGAGACACCCGCAGCGCGGGCTCGCGAAAGCACGTCGGATCGGACGGCGTCCATGCGCGCGTCCTGAACGTGACAGTGCGAGTCAAATAGCTCAGGTGTCAAAGACCGCTTCCACCGCGGCCCGCTCGGCCGTGCGGCGACGGAACAGCGCCACCGCGGCGGCCACCACCAAGATCGCGATGCCGTCGATCGCGATCAAGCCAGGCAGCGGGTTTTGCCACTTGTCCATATTGGTGGTGCGACTGTAGTGCGGCGGACCGCTGCCATACGCTTCGTTGAGCGCGTCGTAGTTGAGCCAGGCCACAAAGCCGAAAAAGGCCAAGGCACAAGCCAGTCCAGTGCTGCGAAAGAGAGTCATCCGAAGGGCACCTGTTGCGAGCGTAGCTTCGTTGCGTCGACGGGAAGCCTGGCGCACGCTGCGACGCACCGGCTGGCGCCATTTTGGACCGCGGCAGAGTCGAGGGTCAAGCCTGGGCCAGCCTGATGGATCCCGTTCCTGTGGCGCGATTTTCTCGCCCTGCGCTTGCGCGTCCGTACTACGTTGCCGGCGTTGACTTGCGCTAGCGCACGCTGCGCATTTGGAGGCTATTCATGCTGTTCACGCACGCTGTTCAGAAAGTGCTCTTGGGTTCGCTGTTTTCGCTGTGTCTGGTGTTCGGCGCGACCGAGACAGCGCACGCCGCGAACTACACGCTGTGGATTCATGGCCGCAATCCCGGCGCCACCACACAGGCGGGCAACTACGCCGACTTTTCGTACTGGGGGCCGGCTTCCGTCTCGGCCGGCGTCAATAAGAAGGCGGTGAACTGGGACGGCGTGGGCCGCATCGCGGACCAGAACTTCCGCATCCGTGATGCGCTGGACTGTTTCTGCACGGGCACTAACTGGTGCTACATCGCGGTCCATAGCGCAGGCGATCTGCACATCGGGTACGCCCTGGCGCAGTACGGCAGGACCGCACGCCCAAAAAAGAACGCGACGCCAAATGCCAGCGGAGTCTGCGGCAACAGCGACGGCACAACCCAGATCGGTTGGAACATCAAGTCGGTGTACGTGGCCTCGGGAGCAGCCGGTGGCAGCGAGCTTGCCGACCTGGGGCGCTGGGCGGTCAGCGACACGCTGAGCATCGACTTGGTGACGACGACGGCACGCGCCATGTACAACCACAACACGACGCAGGGCGTGACGTTTTACCGCTATGCCGGCGCGGCTGGGACGCTGTATTCGGCGCTGCTGCCCGGACAAGATGACGAGGCCGTCTCGTATCACAGCACGGGTGGTGTCGCAGGCACTGCGGGTGGCAGCTACTGCAATCCCAGCGACTGGTTCTGTAGTGATCTCAATACGGGCACAGCGACCTGCGAAGATGGCGCCAGCAAGTGGAGCTATCACACGCTGGCTCTGCGCGACGATGCCGAGGCGTACAACCACTATTCCGCCGGCAACTGGCTGGGCATCATTGGGCCTGTGCGCTCGGCCATCGTCAGCGTCGCCAAATAGGCGATGGCGATGGGCTCGCCTGCTCGGCGCCCGGCCTGGGCAGCGATGCTGCTTGGCCTTTTTGTTCTGCTCGGCGCGGCCTATTTCGCGCGGCGTCCGTCGGATGTCTCGCCTGCCGCACCGCTGCCTGCTGCGGGGGGGCCTCGCGCATCTGCGGTGCCGGGCTCGCTTGCGGCACCTGCCCCGGACGCAGCGCCGTCCGTCGTAGCCAGCGATAGCGAGGGCGCACGTGCGCGCTTGCGCGACGCACAGCTTCGCCTGGCCAACTATCGCGCGTTTGCCCAGTATCCACCCGGCTCGCGTCCGGCAGCCGAGCACCCGGATCAGCTAAACCCGCGGGCTCCGGTTGTGCGTGCGCTGCCGCTTGTGGCGGGGGCGCGTGCCGACGACGAGGTTCACGTGCAGCTTGGCCAGGACCGGCGAGAGCTTGTCGGGGATGAGAGCGCACGCCTGTGGATCCGCTGTGAAGACAGCCTGGGTAAGCCGCTGCCCTGCGTGATCGAAAAAGCCGAGGTCATAAGCGATCCCGGCGCAGGCGGCGCGCTGCAGGGCCCGTTTCCAGTGACGTTTTCCGATGAAGGTCGCGATGGCGATGAGCGAGCGCAAGACGGCACGAAGACCGCGCTTGTGCAGCCGATGGCGCTGGGACTTTCGCGCTATCACGGCATGCTGCGCATTCAGACCAGCGTGCGCCTGGGGCGCGATCATGGGGCACCGTTTTTTGATCTGCTGTACACGGGATCTCCTCCCGCTCGCTTCACGGGCCACGTGCGCGAGTCGATCGTCGATGGCTCGCTGCAGCTTGCGCTGGGCGTCCAGGTGAGCCGCGCCGGTCGCTATTTTGTCGTCGGTCGCGTCGATGACACGCAGGGCAAGGCAGTGGCGTATCTGGAATGGAGCGGCGAGCTTGCGATCGGTGAAGGCAGCGTGCCCTTAGACGTCTTTGGAAAGCTGATCCGCGACCAGCGTCCGACGCTGCCTTTATTTCTGCGCGATGTCGAAGGCTATCTGTTCTTTGAAGATACGACCCCGGATCGCGCGCACATGCCGCGCTTGGCGGGCGTCGTACACAAGACCGCGGTGTACTCGCTGTCTGAGTTTTCCAGCGCGGAATGGGACAGTGAACAGAAGCGCCGCTATCTCGACGAGTTTGAAAAAGACGTCCGGCAGGCAAGCGGCGAGGTCGGATCCGCGACGGGGGCTGCGCAGCACTGAGCGGCGCTCTGCGCTGGTGCGCTTAGTCGGCAAGCGGCGATCCGGCGGCATCGCGGGCGCGGGCATAGGCTTCCAGCACATCGATCAGCTCGCCGCGCAGTTGGGCCGAAGGCAGCGACGATCGGTTCTTGAACAG
>CAZKOY010000108.1:0-18601 GCA_964554495.1 uncultured Myxococcales bacterium | reverse complement strand
GGACGTAAACGGGGACGGCACCGTTGAGATCGTTGTGTCTTTGAAGGACGCGGTGGATCGCATGGAGAGTGTCAGCGTGTATACGGTGCCCGGCTCGGGTAGCAACTGCTTGCCGTGGCCGACAGGTCGCGGCGACTGGCTGCGGACGGGCTGGGCGCGCAAGGGCTAGGTTCGCGTCCCCGGAATGCATGACACCAGGGCTCCTGCCCAGACGGCCTCGACTGCTCGTCCCCAGAGATGACCGACGCAGGAGCATGCCAGACGGGATGAAGCGGCTGGCGTCCAGCGGAACGCGGTAGGCCAGGGCTCTGCACCGCTGGAAAAACCGCGCTGGCCTGGGCCGGCGGCGCTAGACGTCAAGATCAGCCGCAGAAAGCAGAAAAAGGACGGACAAGCGCGCAGTGCGAAGCCTGGCCGATGCGTCGCCACGCGGAACGTACTGGCTGGCCCATCGGCTTAGCCGCGGTGGCTCTGGCCAGAAGGCTGGCGCAAATCCTTGGGGGCGATGGCGCGGGACAACGCGCAACCTCCCGCCGCTTCGCGGAAGCACGTGTAGAAAGAACGCGATCCAGGGCAACGATCCGGCTGGCAGGACGGATCTCTTTGATGATCGTCCACAGCATTCCGCGGCCCGACGGTATACCCCATCCCCGGTGCGCAGGCGTGACCGTGCGCGTGATCGATGGATCAGGCGCGCGACCTTAAGCAACACCTGTGATCCTTGTTCAGTACGCAGCTACGGCAGGGCACGCGTGTTGGTGAAGGGACTGTATGCGCGGCAGGGCTGGCCTCGCAGCGATGGGCAGGCGGGCCGCGGCGTCGGTGCAGTCACGCCACTTAGCGTCGGCAGAACGATGCTAGAGGCATGCGCGCGATCGTGCGCGACACGGTGCGCGGTACCGCTTGGCAGCGGCAGCAGCTTGAACTTCCAGGCGGCTCGCGTCCCGCCGGGCGTATCGACGATCAAACGCAGCCGCGAGCCCTTGCGAAACACGTGAGCAAAGGCGGGTACACCGACGCGGACGAGCGACCAGTCGGCGCTGCCGACGCGCGAAAGCGGCTGCACATCCTCGCGCAGGTGCGTGTGCTGTGGCCAAAGCAGGGTGGCGTCCGCCGCTAGCTTGCGCTGCGACGCGCGCAGCCAGCCGCTCTGTACAAACATCTCTTGCCCGTCGGGGCGAACCTCAGACAGGGTGATCTGCAGATCGGCGTCCTCGGCGGTTGACTGCATGTACAGATCGACGCTGGCTGTACCCACCATCACCTGATCCGCCACAAAGTCTGCCGTTTCAAACGAAAGCGCCTTTTCGCCCTGCGGCGGCTGCCAGCGATACCGCGGCAGGCGCGCCCAGACATCGCCCCCCGGAGCCAACACGCTGCGCTGGCCAGCATCCGGGTCGTGGCGAAGCTGACTGGCCGAAGTGGCCTCGGTCGGCTGCATCAGCGACAGCGCGCCCGATTCGTGCAGATACAGACGCTGGGCCTGCGTCTCGGGCAGCGGCCAGCGGGCAAACTTCTTTTCAAATGCCCAGTCCGGTGCCCCCGCCGTCCCCGAGGGTCCAGCGCCTTGCTCAAAAAGGATGCGGACCATCGGCTCGGACTCATAGGCAGCCAGAGCCGATTCATACGTCGCGTGATGGGCCAAGCGATCGGGTGGCAGCTCGATTTCGGCATCGAAGACACGCGACATCAAAAGAGGCGCAAGCTGGCGCAGCTTGGGGTCGATGCGAGGCACGCGGCGCGCGACGTACAGATCCATGAAGATCTGCCACTCGACGAGCAAGCCGGGCGCAAAGGCATCGATGTGGACGCCGTTGTATGCCGTCACGCGCACGGTCTTGGATCCGGTGAAGCGGTTGAAAAGCGATGCAAAGAACGGCCCGGTCTGCTCGTCTTGCCAGGCGCTAGCCAAGTACACCGGCACGTTGATCTTGGGCACAAACGTCGTCGGAGTCAGCGGATCGCCGATGTCGTGACGGTAGTACGGGTTCTCGTTGATCTGCGCCACCAGATCGACCTTCTGCCCGTGCAATAGCTGGTTTTCGCCGCAGGTCGTGTCGCCAGCCTGCACCTGATCATCTTCCCAGCCCTGGCCATAGGGAGCGGCCTTGTCCTGTACGCCGCTGATCCAACCGACGGCAAAGCCGGTATTCAAGAGGCCCCCGGGCATCAGCGTCTGATACGTGTCGCCCATCACCGAAAACGGCATGATGGCGGCCAGGCTCGGCGGCTGCTGCTCGGCGATGAAGAACTGGCTATAGCCAGGGTACGAAAGCCCGGTGGTGCCGACCTTGCCGTGCAATACCCATGGCTGCGCCGCGACGGTCTCGATCACGTCATAGGCATCCAGTCGCTGCAGCGTATCAAAGAAGTCGAAGGCCCCACCCGAGCAGCCAGTTCCCCGCATGTTGACACCGACGGTGGCATAGCCCATGACCGCCGCGATGAGGGCGCTGGGATCGGCGGGCGGATCGCATAGAACGGGGAAGGTGCCGCACAGGAATGCAAACTCGTCCCGCTGTGTTCCCGGCCGCGAGGGATCGTAGCCCGAGTAGTTCACCACCGTCGGATACGGCCCTTTTTCAATCGGGCCCGGCAGCGTCACATAGATCGAAAGCAGCGTGCCGTCGCGCGTGCGCAGATAGCCATGGCCGGGTACCAAGCGCTGCTTGGCATAAAAGTCGGGCTCGGGCTTGCTTTCGGCGATCGAGCGGACGCGCAGGCCGCTGACCTCGCTGTCGGGCAGGCCGCGTACCGGCTCGGTGCGAATCGTGTAGCCCGCTTGTGGTGCCAGCTTGCGAAAAACGAAACTGCCCATGCCATCGACCTGGCCGCTTTGCAGCCGCGTACCACGGGCATCAAACAGCGCGATGGCCGCACCGGGTGGAGCATGCGTCACCTGCAGTTGCTCGACGCTCTCGCGCACCTGAAACGGTCGGGCCGCCGAGGGGTTTCGCAGGCCATCGGCAAGCTGCGGATCGCAGCCCGCAAGCGACAGGCCGAGTACGCAGCCCACGGGCAGAAACCAGGCCGCCACATTCAAGCGCCGCCGCGACGAGGAACCGACGTGCCTTTTCAAGAAACACAGCGATGGGACAGGGTGGGTTCGCATGCCCGGATTCGTAGCGCCGTTTTCGCACCAGGGTCTAGCGTTTTTCCGCCCCACGCCAACCAAGGTTCACGTCCCCAGGGCATTTGCGAGCACGGGCATGGGAAGCATCTCGCTCGGTAAAAGAGGAATACTCAGCGCCGTTGTGACGGAATCGAACACGCGATAGCATGACAACATGAGCTTTCTGCATGCCGACTACCGCAAGTGCCTCGATGCATCCGAGCAAGTATCCTGGGCGCTCTCGGCTGTGGTGCCGCCGGACGCCAGGCTGGACTTCAGCAAACCATTCATGCCGGAGGCCATGTTCCTGGCTCATGGGCTCGACTCGCTGACCAGCGACGAGAAGCTCAAGCTCAACCAGATTTTTGGCCGAGCATACGGCTACCTGTTCTATTTCGTCGAAGCCTATATCGTCGCAGCAACGATGGAGCACGCGCGTGCGGAGCTATATGGCGATGAACATGCGCTGCGGGCGCTGCTTCGCTTTACCGAAGAAGAGGTCAAGCATCAGCAGCTTTTCCTCAAGTTCGGTGATCTCTTCGAGCGTGACTTTGGCAGCACGGTGGGTCTCACCGACTCTCCACAAGAAGTTGCGTCCTATATCTTGAGCAAGAGCCCGATGGCGGTGCTCTTGGTTACGCTACACCTTGAGATCATTACCCAGGCCCACTACGTCGACGCCATCAAGGGCCATACGGGCCTTGACCCCTTGTTCGTAAGTCTGTTCAAGCATCACTGGCTTGAAGAAGCCCAGCACGCCAAGCTCGATGTCTTAGAGCTAGAGAAGCTGCGAATGGGTGCCGAAGCCGAGCAAGTCGAGACGGCCATCAAGGAATATGTCGAGATTCTGGATGCCTTCGGCGGGTTGCTCGCTCGCCAAGCGGCTCTCGACGTCACAAGTCTTGAAGCGGCGATTAGCAAAGCGTTCCCGGAAGAAACACGCAAGCAGATCGAGCATGCACAAACACGCAGCTACTACCGCGCGTTTCTTTGGTATGGGCTGACGAATAACCTTTTCCAAGAGTATCTCGCCGAGCGCTTTCCGTCGCTGCTGGCCCAGTGCAGTGAGCTCGCCAGGCGATTCGGACAGGGGGGGCTGTGATGCTCGCGCGTCCTCTTGCCGTTGAGTCGGTTGCCCCAACCAGCCCACTGAATGAGACGATGATGAGTCGACTCTCGCGTGCCCTGGGACCGCAAAAAGGGAACAGCTTGGCATCGGCGATCTTGGCGACGATGGGCATACCGATCCTGGAGACGCCGCAGGATCTCTGCGACTTCTCAAACCATCTGATCGGCTATGGCGGCCTTGCAGAAGCAGTCGGTCGTTCATTGAAGGTTATGGCGCTCCTGCGAAGCGCCATCGATCGTCCGATCTCGGCCCGAAAAGACGGAATACGGACGGCATAGGTAATAGGAGCGCCGCGTCGATGCGAGAGCCCGCGACGCGTCCTTCATGCACGGATCGACCGCGACATCACATGGTCCGCCTCGGTCCGTAGGGTCGAGCGTGCTATCTTGCGCCGCGTGTTCCGGCTGCGCGGCGTTCGCAAGCGCCACTACAACCCGCTTTCACCCTGGGTTCTCGACGGCATTGACCTGGATATCGCTGCCGGCGAGACCGTGGGTCTGTGTGGCCCTGGGGCCAGTGGCAAGAGCCTGCTGCTCAAGATCCTCTGTGGCCTGGTGCAGCCAGAAGAGGGCGCGGTGCAGGTCGATGGCGTGCTGCTTTCCGCTGCCGATGTCGACCCACAGGCGCGGCGGCGCGTGCAGGCCGGCATCGGCATGCTGTTCCAAAACAACGCGCTCTTCGATTCGCTATCCAACGTTGACAACGTCGCCTTTCCGCTGCGCCAGCGCGATCTGCAAGCTGGGCAGCAGCCCGACGAAGCCCGCATTGCCGAGCGGGTCAGCGAAGCCCTTCGCGGCGTCGGTCTGTACGATCACCGCGACAAGATGCCGAGCCAGCTTTCTGGAGGCCAGCGCAAGCGCGTTGCTCTAGCGCGAGCCGTCGTCGCCCGGCCGCCGATCATTCTGTACGATGAGCCCACCGCGGGCTTGGATCCCGTGACTACCGCCAAGATCTATGACCTGTTGCGCCGCGAGCGCGCGGCGACCGGCGCGACGGTGATCTTGGTATCGAGCGACATTCCGGCCCTGCGCGAATTCGCGCCGCGCTTGTTGATGCTCTATCGTGGTCGGCTCCGTTATGACGGCCCTGCGCACACAGTCGAAGAATCGCCGGATCCTGCGGTTCGCCAGTTCATTCGCGGCGACCTTGCGGGTCCGCTGTAGCGATCGACCTACGCGCAGCGTCGCAACCGGCATAGACCCGATGCCGGGCATGGGCGTTGTCAGACCCCCGTGCTACAAAGGTTCTCGCGTGGTTGGCGGAATGCCTCCACGCAGTCCTGATGCGGTCGCCGCTGCCCTCGTCGGCAAACGGCCCGTCGAACGGTCCATGTCGTGACGCATGCGCGCGATCGGCGCGGCGCTCGTTTGGCACATCGAGTGTCCCTGCGTCATGGCTCAAGGCAGCATGCCCTGCCTGGAAAGCACTGTGTTTGTGGTGGAGAGGAGGAAGGAAATGAGTCGAAAAATGCTGGATGGATCCCAGGCCAACGGTCTGCGCGCTGCGATCCTGCGCCTCTTGGCAGCGACCAAGAGCCAGGAAACCCAGCGTGTCGTCACCGTGCAGGATCTGGCCCCGGCCAAGAGCCCTGGCAGCCCGGCGCAGGCCGGCGAAGGAACCAGCGACTCGGCGGCGAGCGTCGAGTGGTCGCTGCGCATCATGTCATGAGACGGCCGGACCGCCCCGCAGCCCCGTCGTCGGGCTTGCCAATGCCCAAGATACGGGGTGCGGGGTCCCCCCTCGCCGCCGAACATGCTCAACCTGATGCAATTTTGGTATGGTTCACGATATATTTTTCATGTGATAAACCCTGATTCTTCGCCGCCTACTCGGGCCAACTCGTCGAAACTGCGATTGCTTCTTTCGGCACTGGGTCTTGTGACCTGGCTGCAGAGCCCGGCACCAGCCCAGGCAGACGAAGCGCTCGACGCCGCGCGCAAGCGCTATGAGGTCGGAGAGCGCCACTATGTCGAGGGCCGCTATTGGCAAGCAGGCAAGGCGTTCGAGGAGGCCTACAGCCTGTCGAAGCGCGGCGATCTCTTGTTCAACGCGGGCCGCGCCTATGACCGCGGCGAGTACGCGGTTCGCGCCATCGAGGCCTATCGCGGCTATCTAAGCGCGGTGGGCGATGCTCCCGATCGCGGCCAGATCGAAAAGCGCCTCCAAGAGCTGCAGGCCTCGCTGGCCAAGTTGCTGATCGTCACCGACGAGAAAGCCTATGTCTTGGTCGATGGTCACGAGATCGGCCGAACGCCCATGCAGGTCGCCATTGACATGGACAGCGGCTATCACCGCCTGACCGTGCGCAAGGACAACCTCTCGTGGAGCAAAGAGCAGCAGTTCAACTCTGGCGATACCTATCGCTTTGAAGTCACCCTGACCGATCGCCGGAATGAACCCGGCGGCCTTGAGAGCGGTACCGAGGACGAGATGGCTCGACTGCGCACTCCGCCGCGCCGCTGGGCCGCTGTGCTGGGGGCTGGTGGTGCCATCGACGTAGCCGGTGGTGGCTTCCCCCCGCACCAAGCGGCGATGACCTTGGGCATCGACTATCGGGCTCGCCTGCGTTCCAACTATGCGGTCGACGTCATGATGCGCGTTCCTTTCGAGCTAGCCGGCGGATGGCGCAACGCCGGCTTCCTGTTGGGGATACGCGGGGCGCTGATGCCCGCAGCACGGCTGCCGCTTGAGATCTTCTTTGAGCTCGGGGCCGGTCTGGGCGTACTGGAGTCGACGGTCAAGAAGCTGCCCGACGGCAAAGGCGCCTGCTCGACAGCCGGCTCGCTGAATCCCTGCTCGCTGTACGGTGTGCGACTTCAGCCTGTGCTGGGTCTCGCGTATCGCATCGTGCCGGCTTTTGAGCTGCGCGCCGAGATCTTGGGGCTCGATGTCAACCTGACCAGCCCCGTCGTCGATCCGCGGCTGCGCTTCATGGCCGTCGCCGCATATCGTTTTATGTAACGAGCAAGCAACGCCGACTGGCCAGCGCGCCTGCCTAGCGTTCGCGCCGCAGGAAGTTCTCGCCCGCGTGGTTGGGCTCTGCAGCGTCGGTAGCTCGACGACGACGCGGGCCGCGTTCACCAGCCAGGGCGGCCGCGGGCAACACGCGCTCGCCGGCTGGATGCGCGGTGGCGAAGAAGCTCGGCCCGACGAAAGCCCGAGGGCGGTGCAGGCAAGCGACTTTGCACGACCCGCAGACCTGATCGACAAAGGCCACCAGCGCGGATAGCACCGACCGCGCCAAGACCTCGGCCGGGGCTTTGTGTGGACGGCACATCGTCGTCAAGACCGTGGTCATGCGATCGCTTAACACCGCTGCATCGCGCGGCTCTTTGTGCAGGATGTAGTCGCGGAACAGCCCGGCCAGGGCATGCGCGGCCTGCTGCACTTCCTCTTCGCGGGGCCGCATGTCGCCGGGCAGCATGCCGACGGCGCGCTCCAGCGACAGCAAAGCCGCCTCGGTGAAGTCCAGAAGCGCCAGATCGCGGCCGTGCGGTGCCTCAACCTCGACGAAGAAACGCGACTTGATGTACTGCCGGCGCAGTGGATCGCCAAGCAGCACGCCGGGCCCCGGATCCGCGCTTTCGCCCTCTGCGGTCAGCGCCGATCGCGCCATGATCACCGAGCGCTCTAACAGCACACGCAGAAGCGAGCTGTCCGCTGGCGCCTGCCGCGTTGACTCCGCCGCGGCCATACACAGCCCTGCCGCCGCCGCTTCACCGCGCAGCTGATGCCAGATCGCCATGTGTGAAGCCATCGCGACCAAGCGATCACACAGCCCGCCGCGCTGCGCCAAGGCCGCCGCCGCCTGCGTGTACCATGCAACGCTTGGCTGCCGTCGCAGTGGGGGCGGCTGGGGCAAGCTGGCCATGTCGGCACCGTCGACAAACCAGGTCTTGTCATACGGTCGACGCTGCATCTGCGTGCGCAGCTGGGCCAGCGTGGCCCGCGTCGCTTTGGCAATCAGCGGCAGCGGTGCGGCATCGCTGCGGCCAAAGAAACGCAGCACAGGCTTCACTTCCTCGGGGATGTCGGGGTGCTCGCGCAGCGTACGCTGCACCAGCGCATTGGCTTGATCGATGCGGACGCGCACGAACTCGACTCCGGCTTCGGCCATGAAGCGGCTCAGCAGATACTCAGCCTGAGCGTTGGTCTGTCGCGTCGCGATGTGACCGTCTCGCACGCCGTGCTGCGCCGAGATGCACAAGAGTGCAAGCGTGTGCGTGCCGTCTAGGTTGCTGCGATCGGCCAAGATGAAAAACGTGCTCTGCCCATCGCAGCTGCTGATATGCGCCGAGGTCAAGCCGGGCAGCCGTGTCCGACCTTCCATCGTCCGCGTATGCAGCCGCATCAACATGCCCTGCAGCTGACGGTGCTGCGCGGCATCGCTGGCCTGGGCACGCAGCGCTTCCATCAGCTGAAGCGCGTCGCGTCCGCCTTCTTCCGAAAGCGCGTTCAAGATCTCGGCGTGCAGCACAGACAAGTCGGGACGGCGCAGCACGCGCTCATACGCCACTGCTGCCGGCACTCCACCCGATCGACGCCGATGTTCTAGCTGCTGAAACAGTGGCTGCAGCATCTCAGCCGGCACCGATTCCAGCGCAGACACCAGGGCATCGCCATCGTCGGGGTTTGCCTCGGCGTGAAAGATGAACTGCGCCAGCGGCTCGGCCACCAGCGACAGCAGATCATCGGGCGGGACCACTTTACGCAGACGCTCGCTATACGTCGGGTCGGCCGCGAGCAGCACAGCCAGCGCGCAGGCGCGGACATGGCGCTCGCGTCGCGCGTCGGCCACCGCGTCGATCAGCACATCACAGTCCCGACCGACGCCCACGATATGAAACAGGCTGACCATCAGATCGCTATCCGACTCGCGCAGGCGCCCGCGCACGATGCGATCGATCAGAAGCCGCCGCAGCTCCACCGGACTGCTGCGATCGAGTCGCTGTTCCAGCTCGGCCCGACTGACCGGAGGATGGGCGAACAGCTCATCGAGAATCATGCGCGCGTCAGGCGATGGATTGGCGGGTCGGCGAGGCATCTTGCGGGCACTTATAACAGAGCCCCCGCAGCGGTACAGTGCTTTTGCTGGGATGCACCCGCAGCGGCACTGCGGATCCTGAAGCTGCAGCCCACCCGCCAGCATCTGAATACCGTCTACGAGCGACGAAAGACAGGACCCCGATGCTCAAGAACTTCTGGTACGCCGTCGAGCTGTCTTCTGCCATAGGTCCCACGCCCACCAAAGTGCGAGTGCTCGGACAGGATCTGGTTCTGTATCGCACGCGCAGCAGATGTGTCGCCGCGCTGTCGAACCTGTGCATCCACCGCGGCGGCTCGCTTTCCGATGGCAGCGTCGAACCACTCGGCCGACCGAGCCAAGCGCCTGGCGATGGCGATGCGCGCGGCGAACACGACTGCATCCGCTGCCCATACCACGGCTGGAAGTTCCGCCCCGACGGCACCTGCGTCGACATTCCCGCGTCGCCGCCCGATCTGCCCGTCCCCAAGCGAGCCCGCGTCGATGCCTATCCCGTCGAAGAACGCTATGGCTTCGTCTGGGTCTTCTTGGGCGATCTGCCCGCCGCCGAGCGCCCGCCGATTCCCGAGCTTCCTGAGTTCGCAAGCCCAGAATTCCGTCCGCTGTACGGCGAGTTTCACTGGAACGCTCACTACTCGCGCGTCGTGGAAAACGGCCTGGATATCTCGCACACGCCGTTTGTGCATCAGAACTCGTTCGGCAATCGCGAACAGCCACAGATCCCCGAGTACGAAGTGCGCCGCGGAGACTGGTCGGCGGCAGCCACGGTCGTGCTGACAGCGCCGCGTCCCAAAGGCCTTTGGGGCTTGATTCAAAAGAACCGCCGCAACCACGTGAAAGCCAGCGTCGCCGTATACATGCCGCACATCACGCGCTTGGATCTAGAGCTGGGGAACGGCTGGCGCACCATCGTCTTTGACGCCAATGTCCCCGTCGACGATGGCACCACGCGTACCCTGTGGCTGCAGCTACGCAACTTCTTCCGCGCCGGCTGGGCCGATGGCGATGCCACGCGCCGCATGCTGCAGATCTTTGAAGAAGACGCGCCCATCGTCGAAGCCCAGCGCCCCGCGCGCCTGCCGATCGATCTGGGTGCTGAGCTGCACGTAAAAAGCGATCAACTGGCCGTGGCCTATCGCACGCTGCGCAAGCGAGCCTTCGAATCCGGCTGGGGCATCGATACCGCTGCGCTGCGCCGCGACTTCGCTGGGCAAAAAGAAGCCGTCATCCCCTGCCCCACCCGTCGCGATCCCGGCCTGGCCAAGGCCTGGGTGTTCCCCGAAGTGCCGACGCTGGCCATGACGCCCACATCCCCCGCACACAGCGAAGTCGAATAGTCCCGGTCGGGTTGCCGCAGCCCGCGCGATTGTTGGTACGATGCGGCGCATGACGACAGCGAACTCTGGCGACGGATCCAACAAGAAAAGCTCCACGACGCGGCCGACGATCACCCCGCGCAAGACACAGGGCTTTGCCCCCGACCTGTTGAAAGGCCGCGTGATCTTGGTGACGGGCGGCGGCACCGGTCTCGGCTTCAGCATGGCTCAGGGCTTGGGTCGGGCTGGCGCGCATCTGCTGATCAGTGCGCGCAACGTCGACCGCCTTGGCCAAGCCGCCGACACGCTGCGCAGCCAGGGCATCACCGTCGATACCATCGGCTGCGATGTGCGCGACGCCGAGCAGGTCGCAGCCATGGTCCGCCGCGGCGTCGAGCTTTGCGGCCACATCGACGGCTTGATCAACAACGCCGCTGGCAACTTCCTGTGCCCCTCGGAAGATCTGACGCCGGGCGGCTTCGACGCGGTGGTCAAGATCGTGCTTTATGGCACCGTCCACTGCACGCTCGCCGTCGGTCGACACCTGATTGAGCGCGGTGCGCCCGGCAGCATCGTCAGCATCCTGACGCCCTATGCCTGGACCGGCTCGCCCTTCGTGTTGCCGTCCGCTTGCGCCAAGTCCGGCGTCATGACCATGACCCGCTCGCTGGCCATCGAGTGGGGCGTGTATGGCATCCGCCTAAACGCCATCGCACCCGGTCCGTTTCCCACCGAGGGTGCATGGAAAGCTTTGGTCCCCGATGCGGGTCTGCTCGACGGCATGATCGAAAAACGCATCCCCATGGCCCGCGTCGGTGAACACAGCGAGCTGGCCAACATGGCCGTCTTCCTGATGAGCGATCTATGCCCGTATCAGAACGGCGACACCGTAACTCTCGATGGCGGCGGCTGGCTGGCCGGCGCCAGCGAGTTCGGCGAGTACGGTGCGTATCCGCGCGAGCCCATGAAGCAGCTTCTGCGCGCCATGCGACCGCCAAAGAAGTAAGCCACCAACGCGGCGCGCCACGGCCGCATCCCAGGCGGTCCGCGAAAACGAATGTCGCCACGCAGCGCTGCAGCGACGACGGACCGCCGAAGAACTCCTCCTGCTGCCGAGAAACGAAGCAACGTGTCCACGCGATCCACGGAAGCGCGGGCAACTTCCTGTTGCGCTCCTTGCGTGCTCACGCGCCTCGCTGCGACCTGCGTGCAAGCGCGGTTAGGAATCGGCCCGCTCGTCGAGACAAAGCGGTCCGCACGTCGCGCACATCGCTCGCGCTGCGACGTCTATAATCGAAGCGTATTGTCATGCGCTTCTTCCGGCAGTCCCCACAGGGAACCATCCCTGCTACGCAGCAGGCGCAGATCGACACCGCACCTCCTCCCGACTGGCACAGCGCAGCATCCCCTCCTCTTCCTGCCACTCGTCTGATTGTCCTTTGGTCCGCTCGCGAACCCGAACGAGCCGGAGAAAGCGCGCTCTGCTATCCGGCCCGCAATCAGATTCTTGGCCGCGCTCCGCAGCTTCAGCCCGGCGAAGACGCGCTCTGCTTCGCCCCACGCCGACCGAGCCTGCACGCTGGGACAGCAGATCGCGGATCGCCCGCAGCAAGCGATCTACAAGGCGAGGCGCTTTCGCGTCGACAGCTAGAGTTCAGCTGGCAAAACACCGAGCTCTATGTGCGCAACATCGGGCGCTGTCCCCTATGGATCAACGGCTTTCTACAAGGGCGTGCGCGCTTGCAGGCCGGCGATACGCTTCACTTGCAGAATCAGCTCGTTCTGTTGCTCGCGCAGCACGAGACTCCCGACTCACTCTGGGCCCACTCTGGCAGCGCTCCCGAGGTGTCTTTTGGCGTCCCCGATCTCGACGGCTTAGTCGGAGAGTCGCCCGCGCTGTGGCGCCTGCGCAGTCAGATTGCGCAGCACGGCCCCAGCGACGATCACATCTTAGTGATTGGTCCCAGCGGTGCCGGCAAAGAGCTGGTCGCACAAGCGCTCGTTCGGCATTCCGCTCGCGCCACTCGTCCGCTGGTCAGCGAAAATGTTTCGACTCTTCCCAGCTCGCTGGCCGCCACCATGCTCTTCGGCAATCGTCGCAACTTTCCAAACCCTGGAATGGAAGAACGGCCCGGCCTGATCGGACTTTCCGAAAACGGAACGCTGTTCCTCGACGAGATCGGCGACATGAGCAGCGAGGTGCAGCCGCTTCTACTACGCGTGATGGAACGCGGAGGCGAGTACGTTCGCATCGGAGATGAGACCAAGCCACGCCGCGCCAACGTCCGCTTTATCGCCGCGACCAATCATCCTGAGCGTCTGCGTCCCGAGCTACGCCGCCGCTTCCTGCGCGAGATTCACCTGCCCGGACTCGAAGCGCGCCCCGAAGACATTCCCCTTCTGGCTCGCCACCTGTTTCTGCGACAGCTTCCGCAGCGTAGCGAGCTAGCGCGATACTTCACACAAGCTCAGCTGCGCATCGATCCACGGTTGATCGAGCAGCTTGTACGCCACCGCTATTCAACCCACGTAGCCGAGCTGGCGTTTCTTCTGGAGCAGTCCGTTGGCCGCAGTCCCGGCGATATTCTGCTTCCGTTGACCAAAGAAGCGCTGTCGCTCCGCGCTAGCCCATCCTTCGCAAACCCGCCAGACCTGACGCCTGCTCGCGATCTTCAGTCTAGCGAGGACAAGCCGGTGCCGGCGACAAGAACTGGGACGCTCCCAGATGCCCACGAAGCACAACAAGCTCTTGATGCGGCATCCGGTTCCGTCGTGCAAGCCGCCAAGCAGCTCGGGCTCAATCGCCACCAGCTAAACCGGCTTATCCGCCGTTATGCGTTGGTTCTAAATCGCAGCACAAAAAAGGAATCCGCCACAGACTCCTAATTCGTTCTATGATCGCTCTCGCAGATCTTCGGATCGTTCCTGCAGGCTCTCGAACACCACCGCGATCTTGTTCTGACTCGCCATCCGCCACACCCAAAGAACCAGCCCGCACATGATGGGGTACGTCAGCAGCAGCAGTCGCCGCGGTGGCGATTCCATCAGCGCACACACGATGATCGAAGAAATCGGAAAGACCAGCGCCCAACCCAGCGGCCGCACCAACTGAGCGGCCATGATCGCAAGCGTCCCGCCCCAGATCGTCATCTCTAGGATATGCGCCACACGAAAGGGCATGACGATCAGGAACGTACCGACCAAGCGCAAGCACAGAAGCTGCACAAAGTTGATCAGCATCAAGCTCCACATCCAGCGATGAAACGGATTGATGCGCAGCGAGAAGCGATATCGATAGCCCAACAGCAGCGTCGACAGCAGCATC
This sequence comes from uncultured Myxococcales bacterium, assembly GCA_964554495.1. Taxonomy (GTDB): domain Bacteria; phylum Myxococcota_A; class Polyangia; order Palsa-1104; family JAEUJZ01; genus JAEUJZ01. The sequence continues at coordinate 4,675 of CAZKOY010000108.1, read as the reverse complement.
GAGCTTGAGATACCCACGCCGTACTGAATGATGCGCGCCTTCTTCGATGCGATGTACTGGATGATCAGCCACAGAAGCAGGGTGACGATCGACATCACAAAGACCATTGCCCTGGTGGCATGGCGCGCTGCTGCGGGGCCCTGATCGTACTCAGCCCGCAGCGCTGCCAATAGCTGTCCCATTCCGTCGTATCGTCGGCTGGCCTCGCTCGCCAGGCCGCGCGCCAAGATGGCGAACAGTCCTGGCGGAACACCACTTTGTGCGGCAGCGGCCTCCAGTTCCGTCAAGCGAGTCGCACTCTCTGTCCCTGCTCGACAAGCAGGAACCACATCAGGCAAGTGGCCACACAGAGCTTCGTACAAGGCAGCGCAGAAGCTCCATTGATCGCTCGCCGCGCTCACTACCCCGCCGCTGCGCTGCTCTGGCGACATGTACCCCAGCGTGCCCGCGCGCCGGCTCCCTTGCGTATTCCGGGAACTCTCATCAGTGCCGCCATCTGTCCACGCTGGACCCTGCACCACCAGCGTGCTCGCAGCAAGCGGCGCAGCCACTGCCGCTCCACTCGGCTCTTCTTCTTGGGCATCCGTTTCCAGCGTGGTGTGCAAGCATGCAATTCCGAAGTCTGCCACTTTCGGCAAGCCGTTCCGACCCACCAAGACATTGTCTGGTTTGAAGTCGCGATGGATCACGCCCGCTTGATGTGCCGCAAGCAGTCCTTCCCCCGCCAGCAGGTACATGCGCAGCACATTGCGCCACGAGCGCGCTGTCGATGACTGCCAGCGCCGCAGCGTGACTCCGTCGACGAACTCCAGGGCCAGATACACCTGTTCTTCTGCTTCACCGACCTCGTGTACCGCGACCACATGGGGATGTGCCACGCGAGCCAGCGCGCGTGCTTCCCGCAGCGTCCAATCGCGCTGCCGCCGATTGGCTCCCGGCTGGCGATGCAAGATCTTCAGCGCCACTTTGCGATCCAGATGTGGATCGTACGCAGCAAGCACGCATCCCATTCCTCCGACGCCTAGCTGCTGCAGGATCGTGAAGCGTCCAAGCTGCGCGGCGCGCCAGGGCTCACTCACCGTCGAAGGATCCGGCAGGTATGGAGGGGGCAGAGTCTCGGCCGAGGACTCCGCTTGGCTCCGCTCTAAGACATCGGAATGATCCATGGAACGGGAAGCTGGGGGCACAATTGCAGAGTATCGCTCTGTCGCTGCTTGGCCACCTACAAAATGGCGCTGCGGACTCAGACTCCGGATCCCATGCAGTCCCTTGTCTGGTTGCTACCTAATACCAAGCCAGGGGCGCAAGGACTCAGGCTGGGTATGGAATGAAGCGCCGCTTGTCCGATCCGCTGTTCGCCCCGCTGCGCACGCTGAGCGAACACTGTGCGCACAGCCGTCCCGCAGGGAACGACAAACGCCGGCCACAGCACAGCGCCGATGCGCTCGTTCGGCCGTCGGTCAGACGAGGGAAGCCCCACGCGCAGGAAACCTGGTCAGAGTCTTGCAGGAATGATCGCGCACTGGCTCGCCGCACAGGCAGCCCGCAAGTGGAGTGGACAGCGCGTGCAAGCCCCAGCCATCGAACAGTCCATCGACAACTATGTCCTGCTGCGGCGTCTGGGCAACGGCAGCATGGGCGCCGTATACGAAGCGCGACACACCCAGATCGAGCGCAGGGTCGCCATCAAGATTCTGCACAAGGAGCTGTCTGACGATCCCGAGATCATTCAGCGCTTCACCAACGAAGCGCGCATCGTCAACATCATCGGCCATGCTGGCCTGGTCAGCATTACCGAGTCTGGGCAGACGCGCGATGGCAGTCGATACATCGTCATGGAGTACGTCGACGGCACCAACCTGCGCGACTACGTGGCGGGGCACGGCGGCCGCCTACCCGTCGAGCATGTGCTGCGTATCACGCGGCAGGTGGCGTCAACCTTGGCCGCAGCACACGCAAAGCAGATCGTCCATCGCGATCTCAAGCCCGCCAACATCATGCTCGTGCGCGAAAGCAGCGACCGCGAAGCCGCAAGCGGTGATCCAGCCGTAGCCGCTCAAGTTCCTGATTCGCTTCCTGAAAAGCTAAAGATCCTAGACTTCGGAATCGCAAAGATCATCAACAACGGACTTGGACAGACGCGAACCGGCGTCGCCATGGGGACTCCGATTTACATGTCGCCTGAGCAGTGTCGCAGCGGCCGCAATGCCGTCGACCGCAGCGATGTCTATGCGCTGGGCGTCATCGCCTATGAGCTTCTCACCGGAGCCCCGCCGTTTCAGGGGGGCGCCGCCGTGCTCATGGCCGCGCACTTGATGCAGGACCCACCTCCTCTATTGGATCATGCGCCACAGACTCCGCCCGCACTGGCTCGCCTGATTCACGCGATGCTGGCCAAGAGCCCCAACGATCGCCCAAGCGCAGCCGAAGTGGCGCGCCTACTTGCCGAGCTAAGCGGGGCGCGCACCACCGCATCGCAGGCCTATGCCATCCTGCCGGGCGAGCGGCAGAACATCGCCCACTCGACCGACTCGCTCGGTGAAGAGGCGCCGTCACAAGCCGACGCACAGTCCGCGCTGCACTCTGTCCCCCTGCGCCTGCGCGGCAAGCTCTTGGCAGCAAGCGCCGCGTTTCTGCTGTTGTTGGGATCGCTGCTGGTCTTGCTGTTGTGGACACTAACGCGGCAGCCCGTAAGCCCTCCGACGCCTCACGCCCAGCGCCCACGCAGCTTGCCTCTTGGGCCGATTGGTCAAGCCAGCACTGACCCAGCCAATCCCCAGGTCAGCGACGGTGGAGCGGCCCAGGATGCGGGCGCGACCGGCTCAGCCGGCCAGGGCGCCGCGGCTCGATCGAGCGCTGCCGGATCCACAAATCAGAACACCCGCGCAGCCGGCTCATCGCTTGGTACGTCTGCGAATCCAACGGGTGGCCGCAGCAAAGCCAGCCTCAGCAAGACTAAGAAGAAGAAGCAGAAGGGATCTCGCCGTTCCACAAAATGACCGTGCGCACGCTGCGCGTCGCTGCCTTCGCCGCCGGACCAGAATGCAGCGGCACATACCCCAGAAATTCCCGCGGGCGCAGAACCAGAAAGTTCCGCTGGTCGCGCAGGACCAGCGCCACCTGCAGATGAATCCCATGTCCGGCCAAAAGAGGAATGATCTGCTCCTTCATTCGACGCTCTGCTTCCTTGGGCCAGGGCTCGCCCGAGCCGCTGGCGGCTTCATCGGCAAACAGCTTGATGGCGATGCCAGAAACCGGAATCTGCGCCTGTCCGCCTAGCGCCGCACCATCACCAAGCTGCCACGGCCCCAAGCGCACACTGCGAGTGCTGACCGTCCGCGTCATGTTGATCCGCTGCACAGAAACCCCAAGCTCAGGAAAGACCTGATCGAAGATCCAGTGCAGTGCATACGTCGTGCGCAGCCCCAGCATGCTGCGCACATCCGACAGCGTCTCGGACCAGCTCGACAAAAGGGCAGCGTGGCGCTCGGGAAACTGCCCCAGCACAAGCTGAGACAACAGATGATGGGAAAAAAAGTTTAGGAATCCCGTCAACGCCCCTTCGTGCTGCCGTTCGATCACCTGCTGGAAATAGGAAGGCAGCGGACTCTGCGCGGCGAGAAGTCCGATGTTCAAGATCACATGGGCGCGACGCTGTGGTGGACGAGCAAAATGTACCGCCTCGACTACGCTGGTCTGATGGGCGCTTGTGGCATGGCTGGCAAACTGGATCTCATCCTCGCCGTAGCCCAGCGCCCCCAGAGCATCCAGCAGCGCCGACAGACCAAAGCGTCGAGCCCGCTCACTGATGGCGCGCTGCATGCGCTCGGATTCGGCTTCCACACTGGCCTGCGTGCTTCCTGCAGCGCCCCGATCCGGCTTGGCACCGCCGTCGCCGCGAAGCTCTCTTTTCTCGCTGGCCATGACTACCGATCACTCCCTTTTAGGAAGCGTGGAAGATCGATACGGCACAGCTGCACCAGGGTCTCGTGCTCGATGTCCTCGCCGGCTGACTCACTGGCAGGGCGCGGCTTCAGCTTGCTGGCATGCGCCAGCACCGAAAGCAAGTACTCGCCAAATACCGCCGGGAAATATCGCAGCGGATCGAACGAGGAGAGAGTCTGCCGGATCTGTTGTTGCAGGATCGCGGCCCGCCGATACCGCTTGGCCTGCACTAGCTGCACAAAGCCCGCGAGCTGATCCAATAGCTCACGCAGGGGAGGCGAAATCGCGATCGCCAAGGTCGCTTCCGCATCCGCGGTGCCATCTGGCGGTGGCTGGCGCGCCGTCGCCGACTCAGCCCGAAGCTCAGTCGACGTACCCAAGCCAGCGCCGCCACTATCCGCAGCCACTGCGCGCTCTGCGCTCTCCTCCGTCTGTTCATCCCCGTCGGACTCTCGCTCGTCGTCGTTATCGCTGTCGTCGTCCTCTGAGTCCGCGCTCCCGTCCGCCGTGTCCGAGGCCTCTGTCTCGCTCGCTGCCCCAGATTCCTTTTTTTCCTTCGGCGCTGATTCCTTTTTGCCTGCCTTGTCCTCATTCTCATCATCTGAGCTTGTCTCGGGCTCCGCCTCTGCCTCATCCTCCTCGGTGTCTCCGCCTTCCTTTTCCCCGCCATCGCTGCTGTCGCTGTCGCTGTCGCTGTCGCTGTCGCTGTCGCTGTCGCTGTCGCTGTCGC
>CAZKOY010000107.1:0-18827 GCA_964554495.1 uncultured Myxococcales bacterium | reverse complement strand
CGCCGCAGGATGTCGACGCCATCGAGTCCTCGTACCGCGATGTCGTGGTGGCCGAACGCATGCTTGGCGCCGAGCTTGGCATCATGGCCTTTGCGTTTTCCGACGGCTCGCGCGAGCTGCGAAAGCTCGATCAGCCGCTGCGGGTACGCGCTCGTTTCTTCGCATCGGATGCGCCTCAAGAAGACCCTGCGACGGGCAGCGCCGCCGCCGCGCTTGCCGTGTTCCTGCAGCATCACCAGATCCTGCAGCCGGGTCAGACGGTCGAGATTGACCAAGGCCCACCGCGCGGTCGCGTCGAGGGAGCGCCCGGCCGGCGAAGCCTGTTGCGTGCGCAGTGCGACGGCAAGCTCGTCCAAGTCGAAGGTCGCGTGCGCGAAGTGCTGCGCGGCACCGTCAACCTAACTCTTTAGCCCCCGCCCTTCGCGTATCGCGTGCATAAGACCCGTGCCGTTTCGTACATCCATCCAAGTCCGCTTCGGCGACGTTGATCACGCCGGAATTGTCTACTACCCGAAGTACTACATCTATTTCCACGAGGCGTTCGAGGACTTCTTCAACGTCAGTCACTGCTCGTATTACGAGCTGCTCGACAAGCAGCGCATCGGTTTCCCGACGGTCCACGTCGAGACCGACTTCAAGCAGCCGCTGCGCTACGGAGACAGCTTGGACATTGGTCTTCATGTGCCGCGCCTCGGTCAGCGCAGCTTGACCTTGCACTACGAAGGACATCGCCACCGCGACGGCGTACACTGCGTCTCCGCGGACATCACGCTGTCCTGCATCGACATGGACACGTTCAAGTCGCGCGACATCCCGCCCGATCTTCGCGACCTCTTTACCCGCTTTAATCGATGAACACACCCCGCCGCGCCGCCACAATCCTGGTCCTTCGTGAGTGTCCATCCGACGCCGACACGCTAGAGGTGCTGTTGGTTCGTCGCGGACACCGCGCCAGCTTCATGGCTAACGCCTATGTCTTTCCGGGGGGCCGTGTCGATGACGGCGACAGCCAGCCTTCCCCCGAGCTTACGACGCAGCGCTGTGCCGCCCGCGAGCTTGCCGAAGAGGCCGGCTTGCGCGTCGACAACCTAAGCGAGCTCGTGCCGTTTGCGCGCTGGATTACTCCCTCGGCCGAGCCCAAGCGCTTCGACACCGACTTTTTCTTGTGGGCCATGCCAGCCGACCAGCGGCCCGTGGTGGATGACCATGAGGTCTTCGATCTGCGCTGGCAGAGCCCGCAGGCGGCCATTGCCGCATATACAAACGAAGGCTTGAACCTGCCTCCCCCGACGGTCTGCACACTGGAAGATCTGCAGGCCGAGATCGACCGTGCGCAGCGCGAGCGCCCAGCAGGTGAGACGCTGCTGGCCTGCTTGCTGCGGTCCTGTCGCCGCCGTCAGCCGCTGACGCTGCTGCCTCGCCTGCGCGCAAGCTCAGGGGGCGGCATCGAGATCGTCATGCCGTGGGACAGCGAGTTCGCCGCGACTCCCGGCGAAGGCGAGGTTCAGGCCGGCTTGGCCTTGCACGCGGCCCCGCTTGCCCAGCGCATCAGCCGCTGCGCCATCGATCCGCCGGGCATCTGGCGCTTCGTCCGGGGGGGATAGCTAAGGCGCCGCCTTGGAAGCTAGATCCTCAAAGCGGACATCGGCCAGGGGATCGCCCTTGGCATCGCGATCGTCGAAGTGCCACCACTCCGTCGGCAGGGGCACAAAGCCTTGGCGCACCATCGCCGCTTCCAAGCGGGCACGGTTGGCAATCGCCTCGGCGGGTAGCGCCATATAGTCGCGGTGTGCTCGCTCGCTGAAGTCGTCGAATGCCGTTGGCATCACCGCTTCGACTCCCGCGGTATCGACCAGCGTCAGGTCGACGGCCGCCCCACGGTTATGGCGTGATCCTTTGCTGGGGTTTGCGACATAGCGCTCATCGGGAACCAGGGCAAAGAAGCGACGCTGCACCGACAGCGGGCGATAGCAGTCAAAGAGCTTTAGCCCCAGGCCTTGCTGTCGCAGCTCGTGCTGCACGCGCTGCAGCCTTAGGGCCACTCGCATGCGCAGATAGCAGCGAGCACTCGTCGGGTACACGACTTGACCCGTGAAGTTGTTCTCGGTCGCATACCGCAAGTCGACGTGAAGTGTTGGTTCTAGGCGGGCCACATCGACGAAGTCGTGCGGTGCGCTGGTGGATGCAGCCGGACTCGCTGGGCCCGCTGCGGGCGCCGCCACAGAGCCCAGCGCCGCGTTGATCTCGTGCGCCCCGGAAGAAGCAGGCTGAGCACGCGGACCCGCGCACGCGATCGCCCACCCGCCAGCCATAGCGGCTAGCGCCCAGCCACATCGTCCGAAAAGGCCGCAGCACGGCCTGGAATGATCCTGAATTTTCTTCATCGCTGGTGCTCCCTCCGTCGAGCACACATGTCCCACACATGTAGGATAAGGTGAGTTTTTTGACTTCCTTTACGCACCGCCATAGCCTGGGCTCATGGAAAAGCGTCGCAGCCATCGTTTCGACAAGGCATTCCCCGTCTCGATTCGCACGGACAAGTTTGGTGAGTGCTCGGCCGTCGCGCGCAACATCTCGGCCGGCGGAATCATGGTCGAGGTCGCGCAGCCACTGCCGCTTGGCACGGAAGTGCGCGTCTTCTTCTCGATGCCCGAGTCACCGGCCCGCATCATCGCGCGTGGCGAAGTCAAGAATCACTACTTCTTGAACTTTGCCGATCCGGCGGGCGGCCGAGCGCGGGCCTTGACCGGCATGGGCGTGCGCTTCACCGGCTTCGAAAGCGAAAACGATCTGCTCGGCGGACTGGGCATCACGCGCTTGCGCACCGTCCTTCACTGAGCGCCGATCCTTCGACGGAAGCCGCTGTTTTCATGGGCATCGGACGCACCGCACTGTCGCCTGTGGCTGCAGAGCCGGGACAGCAACCACGACGGACAACGCGGCTTTGGCCTGCGTCCGCCGTATAGGCAGCGGCCCGCACGCGCGGCGTGTTGGCTTAGGCGACGGTCAGCCCTTCGACGGCCCTTCCCTTCATGGGCTGAATTCGCGTCCATGGCTCAGCCAAGCTGGCGCTGCGTGGACCGAGCAAGCGCAGCGAGTTGTCCCAGACCACGGCTTGCAGGACCTCGCGCCGCAGACCGGTGTGGTCGGCGAACAAGTCGACGAGGATGCCAGCGTCGTGATCGATGTGCGGAAAGTCGGTGCCGAACACCACGCGCTCGGTGCCGAGGTGGTCGATGTGCTGCGGCAAAAGTGGCTCGGTTGGCTCCAATGCGATCCAGCACTGCCGACGGAAATAGTCCGATGGGCGCTGACGCACATGACCGGCCAACTCGTTGACCTGCGCAACCTTGACCGCGTGGTCGATGCGCCACAGCCAGTACGGCAGAAAGCCGCAGCCCGCTTCAAGAAATGCGACGCGCAGCCGCGGATGGCGCTCGAACACCCCGGCTTCGAGCAGCGACAGGAAGGCCATCATCATCTCAATTGGGTGCGAGCAGACGTGCTGAGCGAAGTGGCTGGCGAAGCGCGTTGCACCGACTGTCTCGACTCGGGTGTGCGTGCCCTCGTGCAGAAGCAGCGGGATGTCATGGGCGACGCACGCGGCATAGAACGGATCGAGCTCGGGGGCGCCGAGCGTGCGGCCCTGCACGGGATTGGGGCGAATCACGGCCGCGCACAGGCCACGCTTCAGACCCGCATCCAAGTCCGACACCATCTGCGTCGGATCGTGCCGAGAGAGCAGCACCGCTCCCAGCAAGCGCTGCGGGGCCATTTGGCACAGGTCGGCGAGCCAGCGATTGTATGCGTCGGCATACGCGCGCGATCGTCCGGCATCGATCTCGTCGTCGTACACCAGAAAGCCGGCATGCGTCGGTAAGAGCATCGCGAGATCGACACCATTGGCGTCCATGTCGGCGAGCTGACCGGCGGCGCTTCCTCCGGCGATGAGCTGATGGCGCCTCTCTTCGACATTCAGGTTGGCTTCGACATAGGCTCGCTCGCTCATGCCACGAATCAGCGGCCGGCCTTGGACCGTCAGGATTGGTGGCGTCGGCAACAGCGCCTGCGGCCCCAGGCGGGCCAGGCGCTCATCAAGCGACTCGTTGGGCGGCGCAAGAGGGCGGGCGTCGGGGGCAAAGCCGCGATAGGCGGCGGGCAGATACTCAGGCCACATACTCAGGGGCTCGACGACGTGGCGATCGATGTCGAGAAGGGGCATTCCATTGCGCATTCTTCACTCCGCAAGCGACGGGGCAGGCGACGGGGATAGCTAGATGAGAAGCGGCAGAGGGTTCAGCTCGGCTTCGTGCAGAGGGGCGGGCAGCCAGCCCAGCGCGACCGGCACGGAATAAAGACGGCCAGGGCCGAAGCGCGGCCAAGCATGGCGGAGTCCCGGCACCACCACCTGCGCCACCCGCAACGGCAGGTCGGCGCGACTTTTGTCAACCGCGAGAAGCTCTAGCCCGCGGCGCTCAAGGCGCGTCGCAAGGTCCAGGACGTGGTCGCGCAGATCGCCGCTGGGGTGCGGTGGATCTGGGATCTGCCGCGGGGCCGCGGGGTCAGGAAACAGAAACGGAAGCTGCGACGCGACTAGGCCATCCCACGGCGTTCGCACCGGGCGCTGCGGCAGCACGACTTGATGTAGCTCAGACACCGCACGACGCAGTGCGAGCGCGGGCCGCGTGTGACAGCCAAAGCCAAGCGCCAGCCGCTCGTCTGCGCGGTGTACCCCGACGGCGACGACAACGGGTATGCCTAGGTCGTGCGTCAGATCGAGCGCCCAAAGCGACCAGCCTCGATGCGAAAGCGCATCGCGCTCGATGGCCAAAGCGGCCTCGGCCCCGTCGCTCACAAGCGCAGCGGGACGGCGCAAGCGGCCGTACCACCAGATCGCTACAGCATCCCGCTCAACGGCTTCAAAAAGGCCTTGCAGGATCGCTTCTTCCAGACAGTTCCCCGCAGCGCTGCCATTCGAGGATGAGCGACAGTAACCAGCCCCCATCGCGACGGGAACTTCGGAATAACAGCAGGCCAAGGGCAGATAGCGGCGAGCCCCCGAGGGAAGCGACCAAGCGGGAGTCCACGCGATGCGCTCGTCGGTCGGCAAAGGCGGCGGAACGGCCTCATCTTTGACCCGCTGCGCGTCGCTGAACAGGTGTAGCCGATCGGGATGCAGTGCCGCATCCCCTAGCTCGGCAGCGCTCGCAAAAAGGCACGCTTCGTCCCCGCGATAGACCCCAGAGTACCGCTCGATGCACTCAGCGAGGGCGCTCATGCGGGCTTGTTCCGGCGTGCTGCCTTTGCCTGCACAGCGACGATAAAATGCCTCACCTGGGCCAAGGCGAGACGGCCGCACGCGATATCCCGAGCTATAGACCAGCGGCAGGTGCCCATCGACGCCAGGCATCGGTTCCAGATGGGTGGCAGGGCCAAGCACATCGCTGACCAAGTGGGCGCAGCGGGCGTAGCTCTGCGTCGGTGACTCGATCCGCAGACCGCCATCTTCGGCATACGCGATGGGGGCCGACGCCAAGCGGATCGGCGATTCACCGCGGCTTCGCATCTCGTCTGGATTCCCGCAGTCGGGGCACTGCGGGCGACGGCGTACCGGGTGAGCCTGCAGTGCAAAGCGGGAAAAATCGACGGTGAAGAGCCGGCTCGGCGACGTCAATAGGTCCGGCAGTGACAACAAGCGGCGAAGCGCTAGCGCTGCCAGGTTGGCCACGGCATGCACGCTGGCTGCCACGTCGACAGACGGAGCAAACGTCTGCCAAGTGCGCGGGTCCGGCTGCAGCAAGGCCTCGATGGGGCGCTGTTCGAGCAAGTGCAGACAGAGACAAGACGGACAGGCCTGTTGCGGCGCCCCTGAGAACAGCGGTCCCAGCAAGGGACGCAGCCCCGTCGGCTTGAGCCAAAAGCAGCGCTGACCGCGAGCCACAAGCGCCCGCGCCGTTTCGCGCATGCTGGGCTGCAGATAGTCGCTGCCGAGCAGAAGCACCGTCGGCGCGTCCGCGCAGATCTGAAATCCCGCCTGGGAAAGTGCCTGAACAACCACTTCATCCGATGCCCTTTGTAAGCCAGATGTGCGGCTCACATCGGGCCCGGCATCGACGGTGACGAGCTGAATCTCGGGCCGGATGGCAAGGCCGAGTGCGCTGGCAAAGGCCTGGCCCGCTCGCTCTTCGTTTGCGACCTCGCGCAGCAGTCCCTGGTCGACAAGGCGGCCGAGGATGGCCAGAGCACGATCGGGCGCGACATGGTTGGCACAGGCGGCAAGCACGCCGTCGACATCCGTCGTACCGTCGAGCGCCTGCAGCACATACGCCACGTCTCCGCCTGGCAAGCCGAAGTGCTCACACTCGCCGACCAGAACCATGCCGCCACCGTCTGGCAACGGCACGGGACGCAGGTGGGGAACGACGGACAGCACAGCGAACAGATCGGGCAGGGCCATACACGCCTCAAAGGGCTGGCTTGCGACGGGCAGGATGAGAGCTGGCGTGGGCTACGGACAGGTGAAGGGATACTGAGCGCCAGTACCGTTGTAAGCAGCCAAGGCGACGGCTTCGACGGTGTGATCGACCTCATTGCGATGGATCGACTCTTTGTCTGGCTTCATCGGCGCGTGGACGGTGATCACCGAGCGCGGGAAGTTCTGCCAGTACTCGTCGCTGGTGCTGCTCTCTCCCGGAGCTTCGATGAACTTGATGAAGAAGTTCCAGGGCACGATGTAGTTCATGGTGTCCTGGACAAGCTGGCGCGCGTCCTCAGCGTGGTAGAGCGAGCGGCGGAAGACCGTATTGTGCCAGGCTAGCGCCAGCATGCGGCAGGTGACGATGCCGAAGTTGGCGAAGTCCGCGGGAGCCACAGCGCCGCCGATTCCCTGGCCAAGCAGCGACGGGAACTCTGCGCAATAGCGGGCAAGCACTGCCGCCGACTCGGACAGATCCCTGGGCAGCGCCGGCAGATAGACGACAAATTCGTCGCCAAAGCCAAACCAGCCCGTGGTGCCAATCGGGCGATACAGCGGTCGCTTGTCTTTTGAGACTTTGAACGTGACGTTGAAGGGAAACTCGAAGTGATAACGCGCTTCCCAGAAGGGAAGCACGCCGCGCGGATTCGAGTTTGATTCCTGCACGAGCACATCGAGAAACGCGGGCTCGCTCCACACCTCGGCAATGGATCGCAGGTATGCAGCACGCAGTCGAGGAAATGGGGCTTGGTTGTCGCTCATGCGTTCACCTTTTCGATGAGGGTGAAGGAGCCAGCCCGCGTGTGCCCAGGGTGGAATCGAAGACGTCACCGCAGCGCCTAGGACAGCGCGCGGATCGGTCGAGGCACATGGCTGAGCTCCGGGTATGCAGAGAGAAGCTGGGCGAGGCGGGGCGCCAGCTCTTGCTCGTCGGGAAATGCCTGCAGAAGATCTTGGATGGCACTTGCTTCAACCCGGTGGATACCACGCTCATGCGCGAGCGTACAAGCGCGTTTCAGGGCCTCGCGGGCCGTCGCATGCTGAGGCTGCGGCAGGCGAAGCTCGTACAAGCCGCGCCGCCGCCAAAGCTCGGCATCGAAGAAGAACTCTTGGTTCTGCTCGCACGTGGCAAGCCAGTGATCGACCTGGGCGATGGCCGCGGGGATGCGCCCGGCTTCGGCTTCGATGTCCGCAACGAACGATCCGTAGTACGTGAGAACCAGGTTGCAGTTCAGCTGGCGCAGCACCGAGATAATGCCCTGCACCGCGGCCGAGTTGTCGCCGACCCAGGCCGCAACCGTGGCGCCGTAGCCCTCAAACGCAGGCAAGCCATAGGTCTTTGCGGTCTGCAAGAGCTCGTCGGTGTACTGGCGAACCCGTTCTTTGTCGCCGCACATCTGCCAGATCTGACTCAGGTATAGGATGGCCAGGGCCAGCGACGGCGTGTGGCGGATCTCGCGCGCCCAGTCGATGGCTTCTTGGCCAAGCGCGATCCCGCGCGAGATGTGACCGAAGTTGAACAGGCACTGTGAAAGCAGCGCCTTGCTCCAGACGCGACAGTCCATGCCGATGAGCGAGGCCTGGCTTTTGCCACGCGCCGGGTCGTACAGCGAGAGAGCTTTTTCAAGCCAGATGCTGCTTTCGACATAGTGGCCACCTGCGTGCAGGTTCACGCCACGGGCCGTTGCTGCCACGGCCTTCATCGCCGGATCATCGAAGGCCTCGGCGTAGTCCCACAGCTCATCAACAACGCGCTGACACGGCACGCGCTCGCTGGCGACGTAGTAATGCATGAACAGCGCGAACAGCGTTGTGATGGTGTGCTCGCGCGTCTTGCTGCGCGGCAAGAGCGCCCGCGTCGCTTCGCCTAGCTCGCGCACCTCGGCCGAGGCCCAGCCCTGCGCCGACATCAGCGCTTGCAGGTTGATGCCGCGCAGACGTAGCTCGGCTTCGACTTGCTGATCCGCAGGAAGCTCGCCCAGCCACGCCGAGACTTGCTTCGTCTGAGCCATCGCTTCGGCATTGCTGCTGCGATCCAGCGAGGCCTGCGCCGCAGCCAAGCCATAGCGCACCGCCGCTTCATACGCCCCGGCGGCAGCGTGGTGATAGGCCAGCTCGGCAGTCTTGCCGGCCGTCGCGCCGCCAAGCTGGCTTTCCAGGGCCGCCGCAATCGCAGCATGGACACGCCGTCGACGTTCGCGCGGCATGCTGTCATACGCAGCGTCGCGGATTAGCGCGTGACGAAATACATATGCCGAACCAATGACTCGACGACGACGATAGATCAGGTTGGCGGCGACTAGCTTCTCGATGGCTTCGTCGACCTGATGCGCGTCTTCTTCCGCCACGGCCGAAAGCAGACTTCCGTCGAACTCGCGGCCGATCGCCGCCGCCACTTGCGCCACTCCGCGCAGCTCGCCCAGCTGATCGAGTCGACTGGCCAACGAGTCACGCAGCGTGATTGGAATGGCATCAATGTTCACCTGACCACGACCGCGTTCCAGGACCATCCGCGTCAGCTCTGCGATGAACAGCGGAATGCCATCGGCACGCGAGACAATGGCGGCGAGCACCGCGTTCGGCAGCGGATCGCTCGGACCCCAGATCTGGCGGACCACATGCTCGGCATCAAGCGGCGAGAGGCGATCGAGGCTGACCCGCGTCACCTTGGGGCTGCGAAAGTCCGTGGTGAACTCGGGTCGCCCCGTGCCGACAAGGAACGGCGGCATCCGGCTGTCGCAGACCAACATGCGCCCGACCAGATCCAGCGTCGTCGGATCGGCCCAGTGCAGATCTTCAAACAGCAGCACCACGCGACGATCGTCGATGGGCTGACTGAACATGCCGACCATCGCCTCTAGCAGCAGCTCGCGCTGGCGGGCGGGCGCCAGTTGAACCGGCACATATCCCTCGGGAAGCGGCAGCGACATCCAGTGGCAAAGGATGGCCAGAAAGCGCGACGGATCCAGCCCGTGAACACGCAGCGCAGAGCTCAGCGCGTCCGTCTGCGCGGCAGCCGGCGTATCGCGCAGCCCGAGCAGCCGGCGCAGCACGGGCAGCACCGGGGCTAGCGCCGTGTTGCGGTGTTCTGACAAGCAACGGAACTCCAGCACGGTGTGACCACTCGCGCGGGCACCGCCCAGGAATTCGCGGACCAGACGTGACTTGCCGATACCGGCCTCGCCAAGGATCAGCGCGGCGTGAGGTGTGGTGTTGCGATCCGAGCGCTGCAAATGCTCGCGCAGTTGGGCCAGCTCGCTGCGACGGCCGACAAATGAATCGGCCCCACCCAGCGTGACACCCAGCGCTGAGGCTTCACCGCGCCGCTCGCCAAGCAGGCTGCCCACGTTCAGTGGCTGCGATTCACCACACACCGCGGCCTGTCCGCCTGCCTCGATCTCGGCCAGAGGTGCGAGCAGTCGACGGACCTCGGGGCTGACCCAGATGCTGTCGGCCGGCGCGGCGGCGGCTAGATTCAGCGCCACCGTCAGCGTCATGCCCGTCGGCATCTGACCGCGGCTGACCAAGGCCAAGCCGGTGTGCATGCCGATGCGAAACTGCAGCTCTAGCTGGTGGGTGACACGCAAGCGCTCGCTGCGGCGTCGAATGTCTTCCGCCAGCTCTAGCACGGTGCGTAGCGCTCGCCGGGCGTCGGTATCCAGGGCCGCTGGATAGCCAAAAAGCACGACCAAAGCGTCGCCCAACTCTCCAGCCAGCGTGCCGCCATAGCGCACCAATGCGTCGCGACACAGACGCAGCTGGTCGCTCAAGATCGGGTCGAGTACCTCGGGCTCAGCGGCCTGATCGCGCGTCGGAATCAACCGCAGTGTGCAGGCAACCGCCGTAAGCGGCCGGCGCAGCAAGCCTGGCTCGGATGCGGCTGTGCCGCTGTCCCCTCGACGACTGGGCAGCTCGTCAGGCCCGCCGATCGCACCCACCAGATCGCCCACGGGCAGCCGACGAAACTCGGCGTACAGTGCGGCTGCATCACTGGCGCGCTCACCGGGGTTCTTGCGCAGCATGCGCCGCAAGAAATCGCCCAGCGGATGCCCCACCAAGGCGGGAGGGATCGGCACATCCATGGGGCTTAGGTGCTGGTGATAGATCTCGGCCAGCGTCGAGCCGCTGATCGCCGGGCGGCCGGTGAGGCACTCCAAAAAGACCAGGCCCCACGCATAGAAGTCGGTGCGCGGCGTCGGCACATCACCACGAAGCTGCTCGGGAGCGCAGTACTGCGGTGTTCCCACCAGCTCGTGCGAGCGCGTCACGCTGTGGAACGCTGTGTCGCGCGCCTCGATCGTCAGCGTGCTGAT
This sequence comes from uncultured Myxococcales bacterium, assembly GCA_964554495.1. Taxonomy (GTDB): domain Bacteria; phylum Myxococcota_A; class Polyangia; order Palsa-1104; family JAEUJZ01; genus JAEUJZ01. The sequence goes on along the minus strand of CAZKOY010000107.1, from coordinate 8,039 downwards.
GCCAAAGTCGAGCACCTTTACGTGCGTCGAGGGCCCCGTGCTTACCACCATGATGTTTGCCGGCTTCAGATCGCGGTGGACGACTCCGGCGGCGTGAGCTGTGGCCAACGCGTCGAGAACCTGACCCAAGAGCTCGGCGGTGCGTTCGACCGAAAGCTGCTGTTGGCGGTCGAGTAGCTGACGCAGCGTTTCTCCAGGAACATACTCATATATAGCATAGTAGAAGCCTGCACCCGTTCCTTGCATCGGCCCTGACAGCAGCTTGCTGTGCCCTCGATCGATGAGCCGCACAATGTTTGGGTGGCGCAGAGCGGCGCACAGTGCAGCCTCGCGTTCAAAGCGCGTGATCTGGTTCTGAGCCACAAGCGGCGTCCAGTTCGCCTGCACGCGCAGGACTTTCACCGCCACGTCTTGCCCGGTGTTGCTATGTACCGCGCGATAAACTGAGCCGAAGCCGCCGCTGCCCAGCTTGTCATGCACGCGGTACGCTGGCCCCAGCACGACGGCTAGCTGCGCCGCAAGCTCTAGCTCAAGCGTCGAGTTGTCACTGAGCGTTGCAGGTGGTCCAGATCCGACTGTTAGCGTAGGACTTTTCGACATGCGCCCCCCCAGGCTGCGTGACGTAGAGAGCTCATTCTCGGTTTGCCCGAGAGACGAAGTCAACGATTGCTTGACAGCGATCACGGCACACACAGCCAGACAGCGCGCAGCGTCGGGATACGTCGTTGCAAGCGCCGTGCTGAATGAGAAATAATGGTCACGGATGCCATGGCTGTTGCTTGAGCTAGCGGGAACCGAAGCTCAGTCCCTTCGCCTTGAAGAGGCAGACGTCACCATCGGGCGCAGCGAAGAAGCGACCTTCCTGATCGAGCATCGCAGCCTATCGCGCCAGCATGCGCGCATCACGGCCGAAGGCGGCGAGTACATCGTGACCGACCTGGGCAGCAAGAACGGCACGTTCCTGAACAACCAGCGCATCCAGCGCGCGTCGCTGCGCGATGGCGATGTCTTGCGCTGCGGCGAGGTGGCGTTTCGTTTCTGCCACACGAGACCCGATCCCAACAGAAGCGACACGGACAGCCTGCCGCTACCGGCCTTGACCTGCTCGCTGCCGACGCGCGGCAAGCCGCTGTCCGGCGATGCAGCCCTCGCAGAAGACTCGACCGATGGCATGGCGGTGCCGGCTGACTCGGCACTGCGTCGCGACCGCTTGAAGACGCTGCTGCGGGTCAGCGAGATCCTAGCCGAGCCGGGCGAGATCGACTCGGTCCTAGGCCGCATCCTCGACCTGTGCTTCGAGACGCTTCCGATCGAGCGCGCGGCGATCCTGCTGGTCAATCCCGCCAACAACCGTCTGGAGGCCACATCCCTGCGCTCGCTGCGTGCGCTGTCGCCCGGCGAGCAGATTTGGAGTCGCCACATCGTCGACTATGTGCGGACGCACGCTGTCGCCGCGCTGTTTTCCAACACGCGCACCGATCCGCGCTTGGCACAAGCGGCCTCGGTGATGGCGCAGTCCATCTGTTCGTCGATGTGCGTGCCGCTGCGGCCACGTTCTGAGATTATCGGCGTCCTTTATGTCGATAACGTCACGCTGGCGGATCGCTTTGGTTCGTCGGACTTGGCGTTCTTGGCCGGCTTTGCCAACCAGGCCGCGATGGCGATCCACAACGCCCGCCTGTCGCGCGAGCTTGAGCGCCGTGCCGTGCTTGAGAACAACCTGCTGCGCTTCTTTCCCAAGGCCATCTGCAAGCGCCTGATGGAAGCGCCCGCGACGCTGCAGGATCCGACCGAGACCGAAGTGACGGCGCTGTTCGCGGACATCACCGGCTATACCCGGCTGGCCTCACGCTTGGCCCCGCGCGAGGTGTTCGCGCTGCTCAATGACTATTTTCCCATCCTCGCCGCCGCAGTCTTTCGCTATGAAGGCACCCTGGAAAAGTACATCGGCGATGCCGTGCTTGCGGTATGGGGTGCGCCGTTTCGTGGCCCCGATGATGCGCGCCGCGCGCTGGCTGCGGCCGTCGATATGCAAAGCGGTATCCGCGAGCTGTCGCAGGCCTGGGAAGACCGACTGGGGGGTCCGCTGCGCATACATATTGGCCTGCACACCGGCAAGGTCGCTGCCGGCAATATCGGCGTCGATTCCTATCTGCAGTACGCGACGATCGGCGACCCGATCAACCTCGCAAGTCGCATCTCGAACGCTGCCGGGCCGGGCGAGATCGTGATCAGTGACACCACACGGCTCGCCCTCGGCGACTGCCGCTATGCACTCGATCGGCTGCCCGCCGTCGAGCTTAAGAACCATCCCGGCGCCGGTTCGCTGTATCGCGTGCGCTGGACCTAACCAAAGAAGTGCTGAGCCGGCAGAGCGATCGCCCAAGCGGTCTGCGGTGACAACAGACTCTGCGCCAGCTTCAGCACTGCCGATCCGCTCGCGCCGGACGCTTCCTTTTTAATTCCGATTTTTAGTTCCATTAATTTTCCTAATTTATTCCGTTTATTGAATATTCCTTTTTCGCTTCATCTTGCCAGGGGATGTCTTTGTTTTTCCTCGATCCCAGGTTGGAAAACGCAAGCGGGTCGGCAGCCGTCGCGTCCAGCCTAGCGCCGCAGCCCTGCCCCACTATGCCTTGGGACGATAAAGCTCGCGCAGCTTGCCAAGTAGCTGCCGCGCTTCGTCTGCTGAGCTGACAAAGTGCGGCGCGCTCGGGGCTCGACCACCAAGCAGCACGCGGGCCCGATGCATCAGGGCCGCGGTGCCGCGCAGGATCAGCGATCGGCTGATGAGGATGACTTCAGCAAAGGACAGGTCATTCTGCTGCCGCGCCAGATAGCGACGCGCCTCGGCCGTCAGCGGCTTTTCGACCAGCGGCTCAATGATCAGCAAGACCCGCCCGTGCTCGCTCCGAACGGCCGTCAGGCGCTGCAGTAGCTGCTGCAGTAGCTCTACGCTCCAGGGCTCATGCAGTGTGATCCACGCGGTCTCCTTGTCCACCTTCACCACGTTGCGGCCAAGCAAGAACTCCATCGCATCCTCCCACAGCACGCTGCGTCGTCAGTATACCGTGGCGACGAAGCCAAAAGGGGCTGGGCCGTCGGGGCACTCAATTGCCCCCCGAAAAATTGCCAGTGCGCCGGTCGGCCGCCCTTGCTTTCCGTCGAAGAAACCGGTTGTGGTCATCCGCTGCGGCGTGCTTCCTCTTGCGGCTTTGAAGGTGCGGTTTCGGGTTGGGCGCCGGGCAGATCTGCTCTGCTTGGAACATGCCGAGCGCGTCCGTGTTTTCGTTACGGAAGCGATTGGCGTCATGGCTTGGGGTGGGCCATCAGGAAGTCGTAGATGGAACCGGGCCACTGGGCGTTGAAGGAAGGAATGTGGCCGCCCCCTTCGAGGGTCCACAGCTCGACGGCCCCCTCGCTGGCGCAGCCGGAATAGGACTCGACCTTGGTTTCCGCACCAGCCAGAGTGGACTCGATGTCGAGTCGGACGCCGTTGTTTGTGAGGGGGCCAAGGCAGGCGTTGCGGTTGGCCCAGATAGCGACGGTCTGGCGTGCCCCCGGCGTGAGCGGAGTGCCGTTATAGGCAACGTTGGTGTCGGCGGTGCCGTGGACTTGCAGCACCGAGACTTTGCCGACGGGACGACACTTGCTGGAATCAATCCACTGGCCACCGGCCAAGCTCACGATGCCCGCAATTTTCGTACTGCGATCACAGGCCATGCGATGCGCCATATAGCCGCCATTTGAGTGCCCCACGAGGAAGATCCGCTTGGGGTCGACCGTGTACCGGCTGGATAGGTCATCAATGACCGCGGTCAGGTAGGCAACGTCGTCGACCTTGCTGCCAAAGAAATCGCAGCAGCCATCGGTGGCATTCCAAAAGCGTGCGCCGACTGGGTCTTTGGTTCCATCCGGGTAGGCGTAGATAAACGTGCGGGCATCGGCCAGCGGAGCCAGGTGCAGGACTAGCTCATTGAGCTCACCGCTGGCTGACAGACCGTGCAGCATCACGACAAGCGGAGTCGGCAACTTTGCATCGTAGCCCTTCGGTACTTTGTACTTGTATGGACGTGCCATGATCAGCGCGGCGGCTTCGGGGGACAAAGAAACCACCGCGGGCGGACTGCTGTCGGACGACGCTGGGCCATCGCAAGCAGACAGGCCGACAGACAGTCCAGCCAACAACAAAGACAGTTGCGCGGTTCGGCTCATGAAGACTCCTTTGCTCAAGCAATAGTGAGGGCGCAGTCATTAGGACGAACGACTTTCTGGAATTCCCAGCGCCGGGATGAATGGATTCCTATTTGCAACACCACCGCAGACTCAGCGCATCCGTCTAGCGGCCAGGCAGAACCGGCTCGCCCTTTTTAGCCAATCGAGCGCCGCCGGCCCCCCAAGCGCTGCCCGTCGCCTCGATCACCTGCACACGGTTCGCCCACTTGCGGCCACATGCGTCCAGTCGATCGGCGAAATCGGCTGGGTTGAGCATTGCGGCCGTGATGAAACCGCAGTCATGCAGCGCACCGACGACGTCTTGCTGAGTTCCGAAGTGAATATGCACGCGGCTGCGCACGAAGATCGACAGCAGCAGCAAGAATGCGTCCGTCGTCGGCCCGTGGTTCGCGCTGTACACATGGATGTCGGCCAGGTAGAGCCCATGCGGGAAGCCAGCGAGTGCGTGCGCAAAGCGGTCCCACATGCCGAGCACGTCGTCGCGGCCAAAATAGTTAAGCAGGCCCTCGGTGACAATCGCAACGCCACGCGACGGATCGAGCGTCTTTGCAAGCTCCGCCAGCGAGTCGGGTCCGTGGTCGGCCAAGGCATTCACCGTCGTCACCCGGTGGTTGGGCGGTGTTGCGCCGAGCAGCTGGCGCTTGCGCGCGGCCATGCCTGGCAGGTCGGCCTCGATGTACGTGACGCGGTCACCGTACTTGCGGGTGACGCGCAGGCCACGAGGCGAAAGCCCTGCGGCGATCTCGATCACCTGCGATACCCGGCCAGCCTCGATGGCGTCGGTAAGGCGCAGGTCGATGAGCTCGTGGCGCGCGAGCAGGAAGTCCTCCAGCGTCGGGCCTCCCAGCCGCCTGGACACCGCCCTGACCGGGGCCAGCAGGTGCCAGAGGGCGTTGCCCTGCGGCGTGCTCAGTCGCTCGTCGGACAGACCGTTGCGCAGCCACACCTGCGCTGTGTAGTGAGCGGTTGGGCTGATGGTGGCGCTGTTGCGCGCGGAATCGCTCATCGGGGAACTCCGGCATCGCGGAAAGACAGCCACCCATCCTACTCGATGACCGAATCTCGGCGGGTTCGTGCGATACCCGGCGCTGCTGGCCGATCATGCAAACAGACTCCAGGCTGGAAGTGCCGCGCTGCGCAGCGTCGAGCTCGTCGACCATGCGCCCTCCGCTGCTGAGTGCAGTCTGTGCGCGGAAGCGCGGCGCGGCGGCCGCATGAGCGCGCTCGGCACGCCGACGATTTATTACGCAGCAGCCCGAGTTCCTTTTTCCTGTCCGCGATTCTTATGATTGAAATGTCTCAGATCAACACGGCGTCTTGATCCGGTGATTTGAGGCGAGTAGGCAACTGGGGTGAGGCTATTCAACACACCTATATACGGGCTCGCGCCGCGCTGACACCTGCTGTGGTGCGTGGAGTGTGAACGACAATGTCAGAATTGCAGAAAATCATTCACAAGAGCGAGCTGCTTCCGCTGTCAAACGCCGAAATTCGGCGCAGTACGTATATCGCGGTTCTGCTTACGTTGCTACTTCCACCCAGCGTGGCTCCCACGCTGATGAGCCTCGTAGGGTTCTATCCGTTTCCCGATGTCTACCGTGCCTTTCCTGTGTATTCAGGTATGTATGTTGCGGCCGTCTCGATCCTAGTGCTGGCCCTGACGCCGCGGGCCGTGCGGTTTATCGTCGGTCTTCCGTCTCTTGAGCTGCAGCGAGCGCGCGAAGACGCCCAGCGCGTCTTTTCCCGCCTGCCGTGGTTTATTCTTCTTTTTGTCGCGATTTATACGTCATTCGGTGCATACAGTGCCGACTTATCCATGGAACACCTGGGATATCGCAGTTATCGCTTGCGTGACCATCTCTTTAACCAATTTGGACATATCTCAGTTGTCTTGGCTTCGGCATTTCCGGTCTTTTTCTTTTATGTCGACCAACTTGGGCGCTATCTTGGACCGCGCGGTATCAGCATTCCAGCCATTCCACTGTGGGTAAAGTTGGTCATGCTGGGTATCGTCGTTCCGCTGTTAGTCGATAGTCTTTTGATTGGCTATTTCATCAATCACACAGGCCACTTTGAGTGGCAAGCGCTGGTCCTGTGGGTCTCGCTGCTGCTCTTGGCTGCCGGCGCGACCTGGCTGGCGTGGCGCAGCCTGCGTCAGGGCATGACGCCGCTAGAGGCCTTCGTCCACATGACGCGCGGCTCACTGCCCGAGCGGGCCAGCGCCAGCCTGCGACCGCTATCCCTCGACGAGCTAGGGGTACTGACAGCGCGCTATGCCGAGCTTCTGGTTAGCCAGCAGCGCGCCGAGAGCCTAGCCAACACCGTGGTCGAGCAGGCCGGAGCGCTGGTCGTCCTGCTCGACGGTGAAGGCCGCATCGTGCGCTTCAACCGCGCCGCCGAGCTGCTGAGTGGCTATTCCTTTGCTGAGGTCGAGGGCAAGTACCCCTGGGATACCTTCCTGCCGCCCGACGAGGCCGAGACGATCCGCAAGAACGCCTTTGAGATCCTGGCGCACAACCCACAGCAAATGGCCGGCCAATTTACCAATCACTGGCTGAGTCGCGACGGCAAGCTGTATCTGACAGAGTGGACCAATACCGTCGTGCTCAACGAGCGCGGCGGCATGCAGTACATGGTCTCAATCGGCGCTGATGTCACCGAGCGCCACCGCATGCAGGCCGAGCTTCGCGACAACGAAGAGCGCGTCCGGCTGGCGCTCGCAAGCGCCAATCAAGGCATGTATGACCTCAACGTGCAGACCGGCGAGGCGATCGTAAGCCCGGAGTACGCGAGCATGCTCGGCTACGACCCTGCCGAGTTTCACGAGACGAATGCAGCCTGGCGGAAGCGCATGCACCCAGACGACGAGCAGCACGTGTATCAGGTCTACGAGGACTACGTCGCGGGCCGGCGCTCGGACTATCGCGTTGAGTTCCGTCAGCGCACCAAGAACGGCGACTGGAAGTGGCTCCTGTCGCTTGGCAAGATCATCTCGCGCGATGCCGACGGACGCCCGCTGCGCATGCTCGGCACGCACACTGACCTCACCGAGCGCAAGCGCATCGAAGACGAGCTTCGCCATCACCGCGAGCAGCTTGAAGAAGCCGTACGAGAGCGCACGCACGAGCTACGCGAGGCCCAGCGCATCGCCCACATCGGCAACGGGTATATGGACCTGCAGACCCAAGCAGTCACGTGGTCCGACGAGATGTATGCGCTGCTTGGCTACGAACGCCAGCAGCGCAGCCCGACGTATGAGCTCTTCGAGAGGCGCGTTCATCCCGACGACCGCGTCATGATACGGAAGTACCATGAGAGCGTTCTTTCAGGCCGGCGCGCAGATGGCATCGACCATCGTCTGATCTTGGAAGACGGCACGCTGCGCTGGGTGCATGCCGAGGCGGCCGTCCACCGCGGCCCCGACGGCACGCCCATCGGCATCACTGGAATCCTGCATGACATCACTGCTCGCAAGCAGGTCGAGCAAGAGCTAATTCTGGCCAAAGAGTCGGCGGAGCGCGCCAACAAGGCCAAGAGCGAGTTTCTCGCCCGCATGAGCCATGAGCTGCGGACGCCGATGAACGCGATCCTCGGCTTCGCGCAGATCCTAGAGATGGAGGAGCTGTCTCACGATCAGCTGGAGTACGTTCGCGAGATTCATCGCGCTGGCGATCACCTGCTGGAGCTGATCAATGAGCTCTTGGATCTCTCGCGCATCGAAGCCGGCAAGCTGACGATCACGATTCAGACGACCTCGGTCTGCGATGTCGTGAACGAAGCCATCGCACTCGCCAATTCATTTG
>CAZKOY010000106.1:0-18939 GCA_964554495.1 uncultured Myxococcales bacterium | reverse complement strand
TCTTGACGCGGCGGATGTCACCACCCGGCAGAAACAGATTGGTTGGTTTGATGTCGCGGTGAATGACCCCGCGCTGATGCGCAAAGGCGAGCGCGGTGGCGACGCGCTGGATGAGCGTAAGCGCCTCGCCGAGAGGCAAGGGGCCACGCGCCAGGCGCTGTGCGAGGTCTTCACCGTCGAGCCATTCCATCGCCAAGAAGCGCTGGCCTTGCAGCGTCTGACCGTGCGCGACGTGGGCGACGATCCCAGGGTGTCGCAGCGTGGACAAGATCTGCGCCTCGCGGGCGAAGCGCTCGGCATCGCTCTTCTGCAGATCGTCAGCTTGGCCATGCAGAAGCTTAAGGGCGACGGGCTGGCCGCTCAGCTTGTCCCTAGCACGATAGACAGTGCCCATGCCCCCGGAGCCCGCGAGCCGTTCGATCTCGAAGCGGTTGGCGAACCCATCTCCCGACTGCAGCGTCATCGATTCCCCCGGATAGGCCGTGCGCTGGCCGCGCCGAGCCTTGCTGCGCGATCGTATCAGCAGCTTCGTCGCGACGAAGAAGCATTCTTACAAGGGGCCGACGCTCCAGCCTCGCGCGGCGAAGCGCTCACACGTGCTATTTGGGCAGTGCTGGCAGGGCGCTACGTTAAGAACCAGCAAGCTCAAGATCCGGTGAACGCGACCCGCGGTGCCGCCGCAGCAGCAGAAGTGCGAGCACATCTCGACCTCGATGTCAGGAGCTCGCCCCGCCCCAAGGAAAAGGACGTCTAGTCATGGATATCAAGAAACCCAACCGCGTCACCCGATCGTTCATCCAGCGCCTTGTCGCGGGGCCCGAGCGCGTGTTCCCGCTTCTATGCCCAGTTCGCGAAGCCGATTGGATCGAAGGATGGAACCCCGTCCTGGTGCTCAGCGAGACGGGACTGGCAGAACCCGACTGCGTCTTCGTGACCGGCTCGGCGGATCAGCGCGCGATCTGGTTCATCAGCCGGCATGAACCGCTGAGGGGAGAGGTGGAGATGTTGAAGATCGTTCCTGAAGTGACCGCGTGTCGGCTGACCATCTGCCTCAAGCCGGCGAGCCATGGCTGCGACGCCGCTGTCACGTATGCCCACACGAGCCTCGGCCCGAAAGGCGATGCCTTCGTGAAGGATTTCACCGAGGACTTCTATGCGCGCTTTATGCGGGATTGGGAAAGCCGACTGAATCACTATCTCAGGACCGGCGAGCGCCTTTCCTGAAACGATCCTTATGCCGATTCGCTTGCGTATCTCCGTCGCTGTGCGATGAAGGGCCGCCGCTGCTAGCTGTGCCCCAGGGCGCCGTCACGTGATCAAGCCGCTGCGACGGCAGACCGGCCCTGCCGGATCTGAGCACGCCCGAGGTGCCTTGGGACCGACGGCACGCTTCTTGGATAGTGCGGCTGGCTTATCGAGCGCGCCTTGCGCTTTCGCCACGGCCAGCCCCCGCCCGATGTCCGCGGCCGGACAGTCATCGTCGTCGATGATGGAATCGCGACCGACGGCACGGCGCGGGCGGCGCTGCGGGCTGTGCGCAGGCGCGGCGCCAAGCGGATCGTGCTGGCGGTGCCCATCGCATCCAGCGCATCGCTGCAGTCGCTGCATGCCGAGGTCGACGACACGATCTGCCTGCACAGCCGCGACAACCTGATGGCGATCGGCTTCTATTACCAAGACTTCTGCCAGACTTCGGATGAAGAAGTGGCTGAGTATCTTGAGCTGTTCGGCGCGCAGGCAGACCGGCCCGTGCAGCGACCGGCACCGATTCATAGCCTGGGGGAATGAGCGGCGCGGGACCATGCCAACCGCCAGCGACGCCCATCAAACGAGCGGCAGCGACGGGACACCACAAACCAAGGGGTGATGCTCGCGCTGCGACGATGGAACCTATCCCGCCAGCGGCCACAGCGCGCGAATCTGCGCCGGCAGCACGTGGCGAATGGACTCGGCTTCGGTCGTATGCCGCAGAAGGACGCCGAACACGGCGCGGACCATGGCTTCGGCATCCCAGCCGGGGTTCCACTGCAGCAAGGATGCCTGCTCAGTCCTTCCGAAATACCGCGTGGCATCAATCAGGAAGTCGTCTTCATGCCGCTTGGTCACGGGCTTACCTGCCGCGCGAAAGCCTTCATAGTAAAGACCGCGAATCAGCATCGGCAGCTGCGCTCCAAGCTGCACGGCTTCGTCGACGGGCAGTCGATCGCGCAAGCTATGCAGCACGCCCTTTAAGGCCAGATAGGCCGCGTGTGGATCGTTCCATTCCAGATCGTCCAGGATCTCTTGCAGCCAGACATGGGTCTTGGTCAGCGTGCTTCTGAAGGGTTCGATTTCCTGCTGGTGCATGGATGGCTCCCTCCCGCATGGCGGTGAAGGGCCAGGACATCGGCCACCCACCGCGCGTGGGGTGTTGGAAGAAAAGAGCGAACACAGCGACGGTACACAGGGCATTCGCTGCGTGGCGATGACTCATGGAATCGCGTACACACGCGGCACACCAACCGGAGAGGTGTGCCGCGTGGGCACACGAACCTTACTCTTTGGGCGCCAGCGCGAACGAGCTCACGGCGTGCCCATCGAGATAGCTAAGCCGGCTCCACCCGTCGGTGGCGCGAGCATTTACGTGCAGGTGTTGGGCAAAGGCAGCGCGCTTACAGGACTGCGCACAGCCCGGTGGCCCAGCAAGCGGCGCAAGCAGCGTGTCGATCGGGAAAGCGCGACCGTACGCTCCGCTGGCGTCGAGCGCATAACCATTCACTGGGCTGCTGCCGCTCTTGCCGCTGACTGCTGCAGTCCCCACCGGGCACGAGCCGCGCCAGACCGTGAAGTCGAAGTCGGCATAGCCGCGCGGGTGCGTTGCCAGGAAGCGCAGCGTCGCCGATCCGGCCGGCTGGGGATACGCCACAAAGCCGCATTCCTGCGTGCTGCCCGGCACCGTCACGGCATAGATGCCCGCTGTGCAGGGGCTGTTATCGACACGCAGTCGCAGGCTGAAGCCAACGACGTGTCCGCCTTGCCGGATCAGGTTGGCTTCCGGTGCGGCAACAAACGGCACATCGGCATCGGGGGCGAACGGCGCGCTCAAGCTGGACTGCGGCACGCGGAAGTCCAGGTCGGTGGCCGGCGTGACGGTCGCGCCGCTCACTTTGAATAGCTCTAGCTTCAGCTCATACAGGCCATCGGGAACCTGACGCGCGGCCGGCGTGCCGGTGATGAAATAGCCGCTCGCGGTGTTCGAGCGCGCGTTTGCCTGCGGTACCCACTGCCCGCTCGGCGGATTCGCGGGTGGAATCTTGTACAGCGTGTCGGGCGCTGCCTCGTCGGGGCCCAGCTTGAATACCTTGAAGATCAGGTGATTGTCGGGTGTCACCACCGCATAGTGACGGCCTACAAACGCATCACAGCCGTGCCAGCCATCGAGCGGCAAGCCCGCATCCGACAGGCGACGATACGACCAGCGATAGTGCGTGACCCCGGAAGCCAGCAGGCCCGGTCCGAACCACACCGCGGGCTCGATGCTGCCGCCCAGCGGACGGCCGCCTGGGGCCAGTCCGTCGCCGTCAAGCTGCGAGACGCTGATGCCGTTGCCAAGGGTAATGATGCCGATCTGGGTCCCCGGCATGTGCGGCGGATCGCCGTGCCAAGGCACGCGCGGATCGCGGATGCGCACGACCAGTTCCTGACCGCTGGGATAGTTCCAGCGCGTCGAGCAAGCGACGGGCGGCTTGTATACGGCGGTCCACTCGCCGCCGATGCAATACTCGACCCAGACATAGATGTCGGGCTTGTCGCCGCGGCAGGGATACGGAATGCGCGCCTCGAAGCGGCCGTGTTCGTCGGTGAGTGCAGAAAATACTTCCTGCATGCGCAAGAACGGCCAGATGCGCGGCACCAAGCAGAAGTAAGGCAGAAGCGCTTCAAAGTGGGTTTCAAAGGCCGCGCGCAGTGCAACCGGCGAGCTTGCCGACAGCGTGGCGCGAATATTGGCCGATAGCTCAGCGGGAGCAGCGGACGAGACGCGCAGTGCCTCGCCAACAAGCTCAGGCTGCAGGACCGCCATTTCGTTTAGGCGCTCGGGCGAGAGCTCAAGTCCGGCGAGCCGATTCAGCGGCTCGGGCTGGCTGTATGCGCCCAGCACCAGGCTTCCCGCCAGAGGCAGCCGAAGCTCGGGCGGTGGTCCGGGAATCGGCGGCCAGGCGCGCAAGATCTCGTCGCGGATCTTGAGCAGGATGGAATCGGGAATCCGCGAAAGCAAAATCGGAATCCGATCCACTTCGCACAGATGCACGCGGGCGTGAAAGACCGGCAGGTCCTGCACATGATCGGCGATCTCGACGGGGCGCACGACGCGACCGGGAATGCGGCAGATGCACAGGATCCAGCGGCGCCACATCTCGGGCAGGATGGGCCGCAAGGTATAGTCGCCCGTCGTCGGGGAAAGCCGCAGCGCCGGCTCGTACGCGTCTGCTCGTTTGAGCATGTCAACGGTCGGCGCCTCGGGCAGATGAGCGCTCGCCGGAGCGACAAACAGCCGCGCTCGCGCCAGGCCCTCGGGCTCGATGTCAAAGCTGGCCTTGCCATCGCGTACCGGCGCGCTGCCCAAGAGCTTGCCGCGCGCATCGAACAGATACCCCTGAAGCGCAATCGGCTCTTCGGGGGTGCCATCAAACGTGACGGAAAACGTAATGTGGGTGGTGGGCATGGAGGACTCCTGACCGACTCAAGCTCGGAACGAGGGCGCGGCTAAGGAACCTGTCGTTTGGGAACGCGCTCGGTGTGGAATGAAGCGACGCCAGGACCCGAGCCCGCGGTATAGACCGCGACGATGTCGAGCTCGGTTCCTTCCTTTGTCTCAAAGACCAGATAGCCACCGAACAGCGAGCCAGGAGCCACGCCCCCCATGCGCGCAAGCTCACGGCAGTCGACTTCCATGGCCTCGTCGGGACCAAGCTTGCCCTCGACAAACTTGCTGACCTTGCCCGGCTTCTGGAAGGCGTTGGCCAGAGCCACCTTCTTGATGAAGGCAATTCCGCTGCGGCCAGGATTGTGAACATTCACGGCAGTGAAGTACTGACCCGGCGCAACGACGGCGGCGGTGTCAGCGCCCGGCGCCTTGCCACAGAGGAACTTCACCGCGTACTGATTGTTCTTTGCCCGGCCTTCGACTTCCGGCGTGGGCTGCGCCTGGGTACTGGGGTTAAAGGTTAGGAGCAGAGCTCCAGCGACGATGGACTTGATGAGGTGTGTGGTTTTCATGGGCGCTCGCTTCTGCACTGCCCATGCCAACATTCCTATTTCCCCTGCTGCGTCGAGAAGAAAGCCGCGCCCAAAAAAGGAATGCGCAGAATTTTTCGAGCGTCGGCAACAAACCCGCAAGACGTTCGCGCGAAAATCATGCGAGCAAGCCAGCGAAGATGCCTTCCGCCTGTCGAGACGCAATCGGATGAACGAGCCGATCCAGAAGCCGACGAGCGGAGGAGCGAGGGCGATGGTGGGCGAAGGAGCGAGCGCCGACGGATAGACCCATCCCGGCCGCCGCGATAGAGCCCGGCAGCGAAGTGCGTCGCGGCCGCCCCTGGGCTCTCGCCCAAGTGACCGCGCGCTGTGCCAGTCGCCGCGCAACCGAGCGCGCTACGTTGCGCCCGCTCATGATCAACATCCGCTTCAACATGACCCACCTCCTTGGTTCGGGGTCCTTCCATCCCGCGATGGCGGGTGCGGTGCTTCGCGCCGTGCAGACCAAATCGGAATCTCGCCAGAGACTCTGCCTGTGCCCCCCGACTCGGTGACTGCGACGCTGAAACAATCCTTTCGCCTGCGGGCAGCCCCGATCTGCACGGCGCGCCGGATCACCGGATCAAAGGGTGCGGCCTTGCCATCGGAGACTGCAGACCACGCCGCTTGATCCATTCGACTTACGGCTTGGTCTTTTCCGCCTGGACGGCGATCTGCTTGGTCTGCGCGCCGGGCTTCTTGGGAATCGACAGGACCAGCACGCCGCTTGAAAGCGCGGCCTTGACGTGCTCGGCATCGGCGCTGTCCGGCAGCGTAAAGCTGCGACTGAACTCGCCGTATGAGCGCTCGCAGACATAGAACGTCTCGCCCTTCTGCTCTTCGCTCGACTCGCGCTTGCCCGAGACCGTCAGGTGGTTTCCGGTCAGCGAGATCTTGATGTCGGACTCCTTGATGCCGGGCATGTCGGCCTTGAAGAGATAGCTGTCCTTGTTCTCGCTGATCTCAAAGTCAGGCGTGAAGGCACGCTCTTGCGTGATGGCAAACGGCTCCAATTGGCGAAATGGATCCCAGTTCAATAGCTCGCGCACGGTGCGCCACGGCTGCCAGCCATTGCTCATGCTTGCGGGAGCCATCGAGGATGTGTCGGTACGGGCGGTGGGGCTCATGGCTGTTCTCCTTTCGAGACGGGGGACACCACGCTGTGCTTATGTTGATACACAGCTTGTTTTCCGGCATAGCAAGCGATATGCCGAGCGAGAGGCGCGTGCCATTGTTTTATTTATCAATCTACCGCGCTCAGGCGGCTGGCGGGCGATAGGCGGGCGACGGGCGGGCTTCTGGGTGGAACAGCGGCCGCGGGGTCTTGCGGTCAGACGCGCGACTGGGTCTGCGTGCGCTGGTTCTGCTCGCGGCGAGGCCCACGGCCCTTGAGCGTCCAGCGCTGGCTCTTGGCGACTGGACGCTCGGCACCGCGGCCAATCAGATCGAGCAGGTCCGAGATCGTGACAATGCCCACCAAGCGATCCTTGTCCACGATGGGCAGGCAGCCGATCTGATGCCCGCGCAAGAGATTGGCCGCTTCGCGTACCGTCGTCGTGGGCTTGGCCGTAACCGGGGCTTCGGACATGCGCTCGGCCACGGTCTGAAAGCGCGCCACGTCATCCGATGGGATGGGCTTGCCGTGCTGCCAGCCCAGATCGTGGGCCGACACCACGCCGACAATGCGCTTGCCGTCCATGACCACAAGGTGGTGCGCATTCAGCCGTTCCATCTGGCCTGTGGCGACGTGAATCGTGGTATCTGGCGACACCGTTTCGACGGGCTGTTTCATCAGGTCTTTTAGGCGCATCCCGGCCTCCATAGGTCTTTGGGTTCAAGCAGGTGGGCACGCTCTAGAGATGCGACAACCGTGCCAGCCTCGGCTTTACCGATTGAGCACAAAAGAGCGCAATTCGTGCGCCAAAGGGGTAATTTTCAGAAATACATGCGGCCGAAAATTTTTGAATACTGCGAAACCTATTCAGAAATGATTGCGTCCCTGAGATTATTTTTAGATTAAGAATCAGCAAGAAAGAGCCCGCGTGTATCGCAATATCCATACTGCAATCCGTCGCGACGCCGGCAACCGGCGCGAGCCACGCGCCATGGGCCATGAGCGACGCACCGCGCACCACTGTCGAGCGCTGCAGGACGCAGTCGCGATGCGGGGGCGGTGTCCGACATCCAGCAACAGGACGACGGAGGGACTCGCGGGCCCGGCTCAACACGCCACACCGTCGGGCCACGTCGGCAAGCCGCTGCACACCAACTTCAACCTGTCGAGTGGCTCGCCCAGCCGTAGCTGTGCGCGGCAGGGGGGTGAGTATCTGGCGCTGACCAGCCGGGCCGGGACCGCGATTCCGCCGGTCTGGGATCCGTATCCGGCGCAGACCGGCGACCAGTCGTACGGCCTGCTGGCGCCAAGCGCGACGGCGAGCGCGGCGTACTTCACGCAGCCCACCCCCGGCGCACCCAACAGCCTGACGTCGGCGCTGGCCGAGCTAGTACAGTTCACTCCGGCCAGTCGGACGTTTGGCGTCGGTGGCTCGGTGGCAGTCAGCCTCGGCGTCACGTCGCCGACCGCGACCATCCGGTACACGACAAACCGCTCGCGCCCGATCGATGTGGCGGGCCGCAGCGGCACCTTTGCTGCGAATGCCACCAGCGATGTCTGCACGCTAACCGGCCACGGCTTCGCAAGCGGCGATCTGGTGCGCGTGTCCGGCCCGGCGCCGCTTGTCTCGACGGTGAACTACTTCGTTTTGGTGCAAGACAGCGACACGTTCAAGCTGGCCATCGCGCCGGGCGGTCCCGCCATCGACCTGACCGCGGGCGGCAGCTTTACGATCAATCGCGAAGCCGCCGTGGGATCCGCTGCGACCACGGACATCATCACCAGCACGCTGCCGCACACCTTTTTTAACGGCGACGAAGTGCAGGTTCGCAGCACGGGCACGCTGCCAGGAGGCTTGGCGGCGGGAACTTCGTACTACGTCGCGATCGCCTCGCCGACGACGTTCCGCCTTTCGCCATCGCCCACGCTGGCACCGATCGTCGACATCACCGACGCTGGGACCGGAACGCTGACGGTGTTTCGCATGCCGTCACCGGTTTATTCGAGCGCCATTCCCATCACCATGAACACGCGCGTGCGTGCCCAAGCGTATGAACCGGGGCGCCCCTCGGGCCCCATCCGCAGCGAGATGTACTTCGCCCTCGATGCGGCGGCGCAGGTGTTCACATCCAATCTGCCGCTTGTGGTTTCGCACACCTGGAACACGGTGATGGCCAACAACGTGCCCGTCGACGGCTACGTCATGATCTTTGAGCCGAAAGCGCCCGACAATCTGGCGCGGCTCTCGAACGAGCCCGACATGGTCTCGCCCGGTACGCTAGAGCGCCGCGGATCGTCGACGGCAGGTGACCCCAAGTTTTCAATGGCGCTTGAGCTACAAGACGAAAATGGCATCGACCAAGACTGCAGTCCGTTTGGCATGCCCGCCCATGCCGACTGGGTAATGCACGCGCCGTATTTCTTCGATCGCTCGATGATGCACAACGACCTGATCTATCGCACCAGCAACGACGCAGGGCGCTACGCGGTGCGGACGCAGCTTGTCGAGCACATCCACAACGAGCAGTCGCTGCCCGACACGATCGAAGGCGCGGTCGCCAGCGTCGACTATTTCGGCGTCTATAGCTTCATGGAAAAGATCACGCGCGGCAGTCAGCGCGTCGACGTCGAAAACCTGACCATCGCCGACAACATGCTGCCGACGATCCAAGGCGGCTACATGTTCAAGGTCGACCGCTTGGATGCCGGCGAGTCGGGCATCCGTCCGCTGGCCGGCCAGAGCTTCGGCAACGTCGGCACATCGGGCCCCGGCGCCAACATCATGGCCTGGGTCAACCCGCGCGAGGTCTCGCTGGATCCGTTCAAGCGCGTGACCACCGCGCAGAGCGACTGGTTCCGCGGCCACGTCGGTGAAGCCTGGTCGGTTCTCAGCAGCCCAGGCTTTCAAGATCCGGCAAACGGCTATGCCAAGTACTGGGACGTCGCGGCCATGGTCGATCACCACATCCTCAACACCGCGACCAAGAACGCCGACGCGTTCCGCTTGAGCACGTACTGGCACAAGCCGCGCTTTGGCAAGCTGACCGCGGGCCCGATCTGGGACTTCGATCGCGCGCAGGGCTCGACGGACGGACGCGACTTTGACTACGGGACGTGGACGGCGGGCGGCGGCACCGACTTCTTCACCTATCCCTGGTATCGAGAGATGTTCACCGACCCGAACTTCTGGCAGGCGTGGATCGATCGTCTGCATCAGCTTCGTCAGGGACCGCTGGCCACAGCGACGCTGCATGCGCGCATCGATGCCTTTGCACAGCAGCTAAATCCCGGCGATGCGGCCGGCACACCCGCCAAGCGCTCGGCCATGCGCTGGGCATCCAGCGTGCCGCGCGCAAGCGGCAGTAACAACGCGCTCACCAACAACCTGTTTAACGGCCAATACACAGGCGAGGTCGCGTGGCTCAAGTACTGGTGGGAACGCCGGCTGAACTTCATGGACTCGCAGGTGACGCGACCGGTGGTGGCCAGCGTGCCTGACGGCGCGGTGCCCTCGGGCAGCCAAGTGACGCTAAGCTCGCCCAGCCAGTCGCTACCCGGCGCAAAGATTTACTACACCACCGACGGAACCGACCCGCGCGGCCGCGCCCCCGGTCCCGTGCTCTCGCCAAGCGCCATCGAGTACACCGGCCCCATCGCCATCACGCGAGCCACGCGCTTGATCGTGCGAGCCTGGAACCCGACGCCGGTCGCCCCCGTTGGCTCAGGCTGGAGCGCCCCCAGCGTGTTTTCGTATTCGCTGAACTAGACGCGAGGCGGCCGCGGGATTAACTGGCAAAAAAGACTGAAATATAAATTAACCAACAGCGCAAATATAAAGCAACATATCAAAATGCACTAAAAGGACGCTTCGGCAGGGCCGCGGCGCCGCTCGATCGCAGCAGAGCGCGCTACTGCGCGACGACGGTCCAGCTCTGTTGCGCGGTGGCAAGGGGCGTGGGGACGGCGGGAAACTTGGCGGTGTTGACCAGGTTCTCGACGCAGGACTTGACGGCGGCGCTGTCTCCACCGTCGGCGGTGACATCAATCTGACGGTCCACCACGCCGCCTGTGCGGTTGATGGTCACGCGCACGTCGATCGAACACTTGTTCGCGCCGCGCTCCATGGCGTGCTCGATGGCGCACTTTTGAATTGCCGTGCCTTTGTCGCTGAGCGCCGCAGACAGCGCCGAATTCTTCGGACCCGCCGGACCGGCCTTCTTGCCTTTGCCCTTGGCTGGCGCGACCTTTCCCGGCGCGGCCTTTCCCGGCGCCGGCTTCGCCGCATCGGGTGGAGCCGCGGACACCGAGGAATACGGCGCCGAAGCGAGCAGCAGCGCGGTCAGCGAAGCAAGGCAGAGTCTCACGTGCAACATAGCGGTCTCCTTGGATGACGAACTCAGCGTACCCGAGTCTGGGCTCGACGTGCAGCACCCACGCGAAGCAAGTGGCCGCCAGTTTGCTGCGGCTGCCAGGATGGGTCGGATCACGCGGCATGCCGCTGCCCGGTGGTCTGGTTCGGCTGCTGGCTTGGACGTGCTAGCGTGCCGGCCATGCAGACCAGGCATGAAAAACCAGGGGCGACACCGTTTCTGCTGGTGACTGGGTTCCTCGGCAGTGGCAAGACGACGCTGATCAACCGCTGGCTGCGCGGCGCGGCCGGTCCGCGGCTGGGCGTGGTGGTGAACGAGTTCGGCCAAGTGGGAATCGACGGCGCGCTTCTGCAGCAGCGCGGCGACGGACGAGCCATCTTAGAGCTGGCCAATGGCTGCGTCTGCTGCGTGCGCGGCACCGAGATGTGGGACGCGGCGCTAGAGCTTGTCGATCGCGCGGGGGCGGAAGTCATCCTGATCGAGACGAGCGGGCTGGTCGAGCCAGAAGCTCTGCTGCAGCAATACGATCTGTTGCCGCCCGCGATGGCGCGCCGCGTCGATCTGCGGGGCCTGCTGTGCGTGGTCGATCCGCTGCAGGTCGCCGACGCGATCACGCGCCGTCCCGAGGCACTGCACCAGATCGAGCACAGCGACTGCATGCTGCTGAGCAAGCTGGACTGCGCGACGCCCGAGCAGGTGCGGGCGGCGCATCAGCTTCTGGATCGTCTGCAGGCCAGCCGCGAGCGCGCCGGGATCTCGCTTTCGGCAAGCGATGAGGAAGTGGCCGGCATCCTGCGCTGGGCGCTCTCGGCCCAGGAACATGCCGCGGCGGCCAAGCCGTCCAAGCTCGACGGGGCGGCGGGTCAGGCGGCGGCGCAGACCTGTGATGGTGGCAGCGCAACGGCCTGCAGCGATGGCTCACACTCGCATGCGCACCGAGCCGCCCCGCATGCGGGACGTCAGCTGATGGCGGTATCGCTGCACGAGGCGCAGCCGCTTCTGCCCGAGCCGCTGCTGCAGCTATTTTCCGATTTGTCTGCTTCGCCGACAGGGGCCGGAGCCACCGCGCGCCGTCGTGGCGATGTGCTGCGCGCCAAAGGCATCGTGCGCGTGCTCGGCGCCGACAACACGCCGCAGCTTGCCGCCGTCCACTTGGCCGGCAGCCGCGTCGAGCTTCGCCCTCTCGACGCGTCAGACGACCACGTGTCAAAGGGGTCGACGCTGGTGTTTATCGGCGAAGACCTGGACGAGCCCTGGCTGCGCGTGCGGCTGTCGGCCTGCCGCAGTGGCCACGCAGCCTAAACTGGCCGGACCGTCCCAATAGTCCGCGGCCTGCGCCAACGGTTCGAAATCACGCAACATCGTGCAGCCCAGACAGCGGTCGGCGCAGGTTTTGCCGGAAGACCCGTCCGTACAGGGTGCGAAAACGCCACGCAGCGAAGCCACGCAGGTCTTTGGTACGCGCTTCGCTTCGCAAAGGGGATGACTGCCGCAACTTTTGCATCGTCGGCAGTGGGAGCCGGAAATGAAGATCCTCGTTGTGGGTGCCGCAGGGCGAATCGGGCGGGCCGTGGCCTGGGACTTGGCGCGGGATGCCGCGGTAACTCAGCTTGGGCTGTTGGGGCGGTCGAGCGACCCCTTGGAACACACGCGAGCCTGGCTTGGCAACAGCCCGCGCCTGCGCATCCATGCTCTCGACGTCGAGGACCCCGGACTGATCCCCGTGCTGCAGCAGTACCAAGCGGCGGTGCTGACGCTGCCCGATCGCCGATCCAGCTATCGCTGCGTCGAAGCAGCCATCGCAGCAGGCACCCATGCCGTCGACGTGCTGGAGGAATTCCATCGCACCCCGGATTTCGGCGAGCGCGAGGGACTGCGCATCCCCAAAGGGCTATCGCTGCGCGAGTACGGCGAGGCCCTGCACCAAAGTGCCGAGCAGCGCGGCGTCACGGTGCTGAGCGGACTGGGCTTCGCGCCCGGCCTGAGCAACGTGCTTTTGGGCCATGCGCTGCGAGCGCTCGACGAGCCGCAGTCAGCCGTCGCTCGCGTCGGGGGAATTCCCAACAAGCAGAGCGCCGCACGGCATCCGCTGCGCTACATGGTCACGTGGTCGTTTGAGCATGTGCTGCGCGAGTACAGCGTTCAGGTCGCCATCAAAAAAGACGGCCACTGCGTCGAAGTCGAGGCCGGATCCGAGCGTGAGACCTTCACCTTTGACCGCTTCGGACAGAGCGAGACGCTGGAGTGCGCCATCACGCCCGGCATGCCCAGCTTTCTGCACACGCGGCCCACGCTCGCGCACTTTGCCGAAAAGACCATCCGCTGGCCCGGACACTGGCAAGCGATTCAGACCCTAAAAGACTGCGGTCTTTTGAGCCTGTCGCCCGTGCCGTTTCTAGACCGCGCGATCGTCCCACGCGCGTTCTTGTCAGCGCTGTTGTCTCCGGCGCTGGTGCCGCAGCCTGCGGACCGCGATGTCTGCGTCCTGTTCAACACGGCGCGGGGCCTGTCACAGGGCCGCATGCTGCGCATCGAACATCACCTGTGGCACGAGTGCCGAGCCGAAAGCGAGCTATCGGCCATGATGCAAGTCACCGGCTTTCCCGCTGCGCTGGGGGCGCGCCTGCTGTGCCAAGGCTCGATTGCGCAGCGCGGCATCGTCGCTCCCGAAGATGGCATCCGCGAAGAGCTGGTCCCGTGGTTCCTGCAAGAGCTAGCAGCGCGCAGGATCTTCGTCGAGGAGTCGCGGTACATGGAATCAAATCAAGCGGAGTAGCCGAACCTTGTGTATGGCACGTGCGATGCACGGCATTAAGCCAGCTACGAAACGAAGAGGGCGGATGGAGCCGCGCGGCCTTCGCGCGTGAGCCCGTTCATCCAGAGGAGAAATCACCATGAATGCCACGCGAGATATTCCGATCTCTGCCAGCGCAGCCCGCGCCTGCGCTGAGAGCGTGCTGCGTGGCGGGATCAGCGGGCTCGCGGCGGTGTTCAGTGGACCCGATCTGAAGACCGGCGAAGTTGTGCCCGTGTACACCCTGCAGCGTCGCATCGCATATTTCCTGGTGGGTCTGATGGCGCCCAATGGGCTCATCGGCTTTGTCCGCGTTGGACCCGACGGGACGATACAAGCCTGGGGCAGCTTCGGCGGTCGCCCCGTATCCACGGTGACGCTGCTGAGCCAAGAAGAAGCGCAAGCCGCAGCCCGCTCGCGGATCCGCGAAGCAGAAGGAGAACACGCAGCCCCGCCGCTGTTCGTCTGCGACCGCGAAGGCGGGCACGGCGAGTGGCTCATCGAGGTGGGACACAAAGGGCATCCGAAGCGCTGGCTGTTTGTGACACCCGGCGGTATCTACGAGCGCCCAATCGAGCCCACCCCCTCTGGCAAGAACGCTGGGCCGCTCACGTGACCCTCGCGCCTCGGGCAGGGACTTTCTTCGGCCGCGCGAAGTGGGCATGATGCGCGCATGTCTAGACCCAAGCTGACCTACTTTGATGCTCCGGTGAGTCGCGGCGAAGAGTGCCGCTTGGCCCTGCACGTCGCCGGAATCGAGTTCGAAGACGAGCGCCTCAAGTCCGCCGACTGGCCCGCCCGCAAGCCCAGCACGCCCTTTGGATCGCTGCCGGTCTTCACAGTGCCTGGACATGCGCCCGTGGCCCAGACCAATGCCATCTTGGTGCTGATCGGACGCCGCCATGGCCTGCACCCCAAAGACGACTTCATCGCCGCACAGCATGAAGCGGTGATGGCCCACGTGGAAGATCTGCGCGGCGCCATGCGGCCGAGCATGGTGGCCAAAGATCCCGCCGAAAAAAAGAAGCTGCGCGAGCAGCTTGCCAGCGAGTACCTGCCGACCTGGGCCGCGCAGGTCGAGCGCCTGATCGGCGAAGGGCCGTTCTTTGGCGGGGCCGCGTTGTGCGTCGTAGATCTCAAGCTCTACGTCACGCAGC
This sequence comes from uncultured Myxococcales bacterium, assembly GCA_964554495.1. Lineage (GTDB taxonomy): Bacteria > Myxococcota_A > Polyangia > Palsa-1104 > JAEUJZ01 > JAEUJZ01. The sequence continues at coordinate 4,230 of CAZKOY010000106.1, read as the reverse complement.
GCTGGATTCGCAGCGGCGCTTTAGACCATATCCCCGTCGACATCTGGGCGGGCTTTCCCAAGCTCGTGCGCGTGCATGACGCCGTGGCCGCGCATCCGCGCATCCAGGCCTGGTATGCCGCAGGGCCAAGGTCCGCCAGTACGTGATGCGCAAGACACCGCCGACCGGCCGCCGCCGACAAGTGGCCTGGTCGACGGCAGGTGTCTTTTAGTGGCCGGCACACTTGCCCGAGCGACAGCTGATGCCCGGACCGCAGTCGGAGTTTGAGCTGCAGCTTCCGTCGGGCGCATTGGCGCACTTGCCCGAGCGGCACGATGCGCCCCCGCAGTCCGAATTCGAGCTACACGACGAGCCGGGCGCCGTCGCGCACTTGCCCGAGCGACAGCTCACACCGGGTCCGCAGTCCGAATTCGAGCTGCAGCCGCCCCCAGCCGCCGCGCACTTGCCAGAGCGACACGAGCCTCCACCACAGTCGGAGTTTGAGCTGCAGCTTCCGTCGGGCGCATTGGCGCACTTGCCCGAGCGGCACGATGCGCCCCCGCAGTCCGAATTCGAGCTACACGACGAGCCGGGCGCCGTCGCGCACTTGCCCGAGCGACAGCTCACACCGGGTCCGCAGTCCGAATTCGAGCTGCAGCTTGATCCGCTGTGCGCCGCAGGCACTGCAAACAGGGACAGTGCCGCGAAGAAAAACGAAGCCTGGATAGATGTACGCATGACCACCTCTGGGTTGGGGGAAGGTTGCGCAACCCTAGCAAGACGCCCCCCGCGACGACAACACTCGACTTCAGCGCGGCAGCCGTCGCCCAGCAGATCCGTTGTGGCGGGTCGTTGACCCCAGCTAGGCGGGCGTCGCACAATCGCATGGGAATTTCGCGCCGTCGTCGAGCGGCCGCTGACACAAAAGGGGGCATCCAATGAAGTGTTTGCAGAGACTGGGTCTTTTGTTCTGGCTGGGCGCAGCGACGGTCACGCCGGCCCTTTTGCCGCCTGTGGCACACGCTCAGATGGATGAGCCCGTCGATCCGCGCGCCGAAAAGCTGCTCAATGACTTTCTGGGCGCGCTGACCAGCAACCAAGCCGACATGGATGCCGCGATCAAGGCCGCCCTGCCCCACCTGCACAAGAGCCTGCTTGCTCCGGGGGGCGGCGATGTGACGCGCGATCTGCGCAGCTTCAGCTTCAAGAAGGCGTGGCAGAACGCGCAGTTCTATGCCCAGCCGGTGAAGATCACGCGAATTCGCAAGACCGGCACGACGGCAATCGGCTTCCGCGAGACCGCTGAAAAGGGCAAGGTCATCGACTACTTCGTCGGCAAGAAAGAAGGCATCAACGGCATGCCAGCGCCCGTGAAGATCTTTTTTCCCGATGACGGCAGCGCCCCCAAGATCTCGTACGTCGGCAGTCTGTAGCCAGACCCGGCGTCGCGACGCGCTGGTCTTGCATCAACGTTCCGCGCGCAGGCGCCAGCCCATCACCTGCCCGACGAGCCACAGGACAGAAAACACGAACCATGCCGCAGCGTCACGTGGTCTTGCCGCGCGATGGAGTCGCTCTGATCAGCACCGATTTGCACGGCAACCTCGACGACTTCCTTGCGCTGTCGCGACGCTTTGAACAAGAGCGCGCCCGCTGTCCCAAGACGCACTGGGTGCAGCTTGGTGACATCGTCCACGCCCCCGATGAACAGGCGCGATCCGAGCAGCCAGCGCTGTATGACTTTCCCGACGGCTCGATGGCGATTGTCGACGGCTTCATCGACCTTTTGGCCAAGCACCCGGAACATGTCCACTTCGTGCTCGGCAACCACGACTATGCGCACCTCGGCGGGCCGCACACTAGCAAGTTCTATCCCGACGAGGTGACGCACCTGGAAGGCCTGCTCAGCGCCGAGCAGCGTGAGCGCATGCACCGCCTGTTTAGCGGCGCGCATCTGGCCGTGATCGCGCCCTGCGGTGTGCTCTTGTGCCATGGCTCTCCCGACGAGACGCTCAGTGATATTCGCCTGCTCGACGGCATTCCCTGGCATCAGGCCCGCGCGACCCGACAGCAACGACGGCTGCTACAGACCGTGCTGTGCAGCTATGGCCAGACCGATGCCGTCAGCCGCGCCATGCTGGCCCAGGTCTCGCAGCACGGCGGCTGGGATCTGCGCGTCGTCATCCATGGCCACGACCGCGACGAGACGGGCTTCTTCGTCGAGGGAAATCACCAGCTATGCCCCGTCCTATTCGGCGCACCGCGACACAGCAAGCGCTTTGTCCGCTTGGATCTGGCGGCGCGCTATGACGACGTCCGCGCCCTGCGCGATGGCCACGAGCTTCTGCGGCTGCATGACACCGACCGCACCGTCGCTGACGCGTAATCTTTTTGCTTTTGGACCCCGGTGACCTCGGGCACTCTTTACACCATGTCGATGCACGAACACCCCACCGCCAAGTACCCGGTCGCGCAGCGCGTACACACCCAGGTCCTGGAATGGGCCGACGAGCTTGCCGCGTATCTCGGACGACCGGCAGACGAGATCTCGCGCCGCGGCCTGTCCGCGTCGGACTTTCCCAACGGCCACCAGCTCGTCATCACGCTGATGGATGGCTCGACGGCGCGGTTTCGCCACGCTTTTTACCTGATCCGCGAGAGCGAGCAGGCCCTGGCCGTCTTTACCGAGCACTGCGGCTACCACATCTTTCCCTTGCACGATGCCCAGATCGCGCGGCGCATCGAACAGTCGCTGTACCCGCCGCCCGCCCGCGACTGAGCCACTCGGCCAGCGACGCGTTCCTTGCTGCCGTGCGTGCGAGTCTGGGCAGGCGCGGCAATGTGCGCAGGTCCGCCCGTTTTGTGCGCCCGTCGCGGACGGAACTGTTGCAGAATGAAGCGGAAGCATGTTGAGGGTCAGGCTCGGTGGCTGGCAGATGTCTCCGACGGTCCGGTCGGCGCTTGCGTCGGCCGGTGCCAGCCTGTGCCTGGGTCTTTTCAGCGGGCCTGGCTGCGGCGCCACCGAGAGCCTGCCATCGACGCTGTCGTCGGCAACTGCGGCCAGTACCACGGCGGCGGCAGTCGGCTTGGATACGCGGCGCGTCTCGCTGCCGCCTTTGGCTCCGCTTGCTGGGGACCGCTTGCAGTACCGCTTCTGCGATCACGCAGGCGAAGCGGTCTTGGATCTGCGTGATCCGCTCCGCGCCGATGCCGCGCCTCAGCGCGAAGGGGACTCGCCCACTCGCGAGACAGCGTCGCTGCGCGAGCGCTTCTTGGCCTTTGACTCGCCGTACAAGATGGTCAGTCCCTATAGCGGGCTGCGCGGCGAGCCAGCCCTGCGCGTCATCGAGGTCGCCATCGCCGAGCCCGCGGTTGACAAGTACCCGCGCACCGCAGACGCACAGGCCGCACCCGCGGGCGAGTCCGCCCCACGCTTCGACCCAGTGTGGAATCGCTATCGCGGCGTCTATGAATCCAAGGTCGCACTGTTTGCTCCGACGCCGTCTTGTTATCGCTATCGCCTGGCTCTGCCCGATTCGGGCCTTTTGACCTGGCACTACGCTGCGATTCCGCCTCAGCGGGGCTCCGATCGCGCCGCTCTGCCCGTCGAGTTCAGCGTCCTTGTCGACGGTCAGCGACTGTGGAGCGCCGCGGTCGGCAAGGGCAAGGCAGGCCCGCAAGCGGCTCCCGATGCCGCCCCGTCAGCGCCGGGCCCCGTCGGACACTGGCTGTCGGCACGCGTCGAGATTCCGCGCAGCCTGCACGGCGAAGGAACAGGCAAGCGTTCCGCGCTGCACACCGTCTCGTTCTGCGCGGTCACAAGCAAACCAGATGCCCCCAAAGGCACAGTCGGCGATGCACCGCGTGAGTCCAGTGCTCAGGCAAAAACCAGCGAGCCACCCGCCCCGCCCGTCGGGACAGCCGTCTGGGGCAGCCCCGAGCTGTGGTCCGTGGGCGAAGGTGCGGCAGGACCGAATGTCCTTCTGGTGCTGATCGATACGCTGCGCGCCGATGCTCTGTCGGCCATGCCACGGCTGTCGCAGCACGCGCAGCAAGGCGTCGCCTTTTCCCAGGCCATCACCGCCGCCACGTGGACGCGCCCGTCCCTGCTGGGCCTGCTCGGCGGCGACCTGGCTACATCGGTCGGCCAGAGCGCCGAAGAGATGATCCCCAGCGAGCGCGAGCGCAAGCGCTTTTATGCCCTGGATCGTCGGCTGCTGCCGCGGGCGCTGCGCGACGCTGGGTACAAGG
>CAZKOY010000105.1:14657-19102 GCA_964554495.1 uncultured Myxococcales bacterium | reverse complement strand
GAGCCAGCGCTGGTCACCAAGTTGATCAAGCCGCCAAGCGAGTTGTATTCCGCTTCGGTGCCGCCGGTTAGCACTTCGACCGACTCGATCGAGTCGAAGTTGATGTTGGCCGAGAACGTGTTGGTCACCGGGTCGGTGATGTCCAAGCCGTCGACCATGTAGCGGTTGTGGGCGTTCATCGCGCCCTTGATGTTGGGGTTCCCGCCACCCGTGACGCCTGCGACCTGCTGCGCGATGTTCTGATAGCTGCGCTGCGTCGCGACGCGCGCTTGCTGATCGGCGCTCAAGACCGTGCCGGTCTGCGTCGAGTCTGGCTTGGTCATCTTGCGCTCTTCATAGATGACCTTGAGCTCTTGCTTGGCCTCTTCTGGCGACCACGCGATGTTGAGCGGGAAGGTCTCGCCTTGGCGCACGACGATCTTGCGGCGCATCGGCTTGACCTGCAGGCCCTCGATCGAAAGCTCGACTTCGTACGGGCCAGGCGGCAGTGCGATGAATTCATAGCTGCCGTCATCGGCGGTGGCGATGTTGCGAGCGCCACCGATCAGGTTCTTGCCGGTCAAGCGAACGCGCACACCAGGCATCGGCAGGCTGCTTTGCTTGTCGGTCACGACGCCTGAGATGCGTCCATCCTGTTCACCGACGGCGTATGCGGCAGGCGGCGTCAGCATGACGCCCAGCGCGGGCAGCGATACCAGCGCAACCTTGGAAAGCCCACGTCGGAGCTGCTTCCACTGCTTTTGCTTCTTCATCGTTGGCTTCTTTGACTTCATAGCGAGGCACCAGAGCTCTGGGTGGAAGTGGAAGAGGAAGAGGGTTTAGCTCGGCGGAGCTTGCAGGCAGTACGTGTACTTGCCCGTGTCCTTCGGGTTCTGAACATCCGAGGCTTTCTTTTCCAGCTTCGTGGGATCGTTCACGTCCACGGGATCGAAGGTCCAGATGCGGCAGATCGGCGAGTAACCCGCTTCGCCACGACGGTATTCAAAGACGTCGGGTCCGAAACCGGGACCGGGCACGCCATCTTCTTCAAACTTCTTGGTCTCGGGATTCCAGAACAGCGCTGACGTTGGGACGTACAGGTTCTGGGTCGCGACGCGCAGCTTGCCCGGCGGGTTTATGACCTGCAGCGGAATGTTGCCGCCGTCGAGGTAGGCTAGAAGGTACTGCTTGAACCAGCCCCAGCGCTGCGGACCGATGCCCAGCATGTGGAACTGCTTGCAGATCGCATCGGTCTCGGGGCCGCACTCTTCCGGGGCACCGTTGCCGCCGCCTACGGGCTTTGGCGTCGTGACTTCGGCCGCGGGATCGATGACGGCAAAGGCGCGGAAGCGGTTGTTCGGCTTGCCGGTTGGCAGCGCGTCGGCCACACCCTCGGGCGGTGGGATCAGATCGAGCGAGACATCGCTGCGCTTGACCAGCGTCGCTTCACTTTTGATGTCTTGGCAGGGATTGCCATTCGACGTCACAGCCACTTCGTTGATGATCGGCACATACGTCGTGCTGCCCGGTGTCGTCGAGTCGATCGGCAGCGCGGTGAAGATGTTGCCCTGCCGGTCATAGCGAACCGCGTCGCGCTGCTGATCGAAGACATACCCTTCGGGCTTTTGGCACTTCGCCGAGTCGGGCGCGGTCTCGGTTGCCGTCGGATCGAAGACATAACCCAGCGGTGGCTTCAGATAGTTCAGATCCAGCTGATCGAGCGGCTTGCCCATCGCATCGGTGGTACGCGCCTGCCGCCCGTTGAACGGCAGCGGGTAATAAAGGACGTCTTTGCCATTGGCATACGCCTTGGCAAAGGCGAACTGGCCCATACCTGGCATCTTGCCGGTGCCCCCTTTGCCCAGGTACGGCGCGGCGAACTTCAGCGGATCGACCGCGCCTGCGTTGTATTCGCCCGAGCGTCTCTCGTACGGCGTACACGCCAGCGACGAGAGGATCGCGAGGCCAGAGGCCAGAGCAGGCAGGCCGGTCAGCACACTGGAAAGGGTGAGTTTGGTTCGTTTGTGAGAGGTCATAAGCGTCTCGGACGTTGGGCCCATCGGTGCAGACTCCAGGCGACTTCAGGGGCAAGAAGGGGGTGGTCCTTCTTGAGGGCGCCACGATAGTGCGGTGAGCGCGCGGGGGGCAACGGTTTTTTGTCGCACCCCTATGCGGCAAAGCCGCGAGCTTGCTTGCGATGCCGTCGATGTGATAGGCAAAGGCCCTCTTCGGTAAAGGTGAAGGCTCAAGATGTCTGGTCATAATCGCTGGTCCAAGATCAAGCACCAGAAGGCCGCTTCGGACGCCAAGAAGTCCAAGGGCTGGACGAAGCTAATTAAAGAAATCACCGTCGCTGCGCGCGGCGGTGGAGATCCCAACGGCAACCCGCGCTTGCGCAACGCGATGGACAAGGCGCGCGATGCCAATATTCCGAACGACACGATCGATCGCGCGATTAAGAAAGGCACTGGCGAGCTGGGTGGCGAGGCGATGGAAGAGCTCGTCTACCAGGCGTACGGCCCCGGTGGCGTGGCCATCATCATCGAGCTCGCGACGGACAACCGCAACCGCACGGCCGGTGAGCTGCGCAAGATCTTGGAGCGCGGCAACGCCAAGATCGACTCGTCGGGATCGGTGCTGCACAAGTTCAAGCGTCGCGGCCAGATGATCTTTGAAGCGGCGCAGGCCAGCGAAGATGCTGTCACCGAGATCGCCCTTGAGCTGGGCGCAGACGATGTGCGCGCAGAGGGCGAGGTCATAGTTGTTCTGACCGAGCCCGGCTCGCTGTACGTCGTGCGCGAAGGCTTCGTGAAGAAGGGCCTTAAGCCCGTCGACGCCGAAGTGCTGATGATTCCCGAGCTGACGGTCAATGTTGCAGCCAAGGACAGCGAGACGCTGGGCAAGCTGATCGCGACGCTGGAAGAACACGACGACGTCACCAACGTCTACGCCAACTACGAGAGCGCCGAAGACGCGGGTGCATAACCGCAAGGACGCCACATGCCACCGGCAGAGCCTGCCGAATACGCCTCGCCCGTGCTGGGAACCGATGTCGGGGCCGGCGCAGCGGACAGCGACGAGTTCGAAGAGGACACGCTGCTGCCTCCGCCTGCACCGGGCTTGGTCGCGCCGGGGCGTCTGCAAACAGCAGAGCATGTGGTCGTAGACACCGAACCGAACGCACCACTGCCAGTCTTGGATTCTCCGACGCGGCCAGGCGTCGGTCCGGCGCCTTCCTCGCCTGCGGTGGCGCAGGTGCCAGCGGGCTTGGCTCAAGCCTTGCCGGGCCGCGCGCGGGTGGCTGAACACCTGCCGCCGCCCGGTCCGTCGCCTCGGTCTGACTGGGCTTCTGGGCGTGGTGCCGATCGCGCGCTGCCGCCGCCTTCGTCGGCCTCGCCCCTGCCGGGCCAAGTGCCGGTGTACGTGCCACCAGGAGTGTCGCCGGGGGGATCGAGCGAAGCCAGCGATTCATCGGCGCGTGGGTCCGTACGCATCACCGCAGCCCAGCCTGCTCTGCAGACGTCTGAGTCGCCCGCTCGACGGACCACATCGATTCCGTCGCTGCCTGAGCTGCCGGCGGGGCCCCATGGCGAGTCGGGGGCCGCTCTGGTTGCGTACATGGCGCGGTACCGCCGTGTGGCAAATCGTCGTCGTCGGCTGGTGCAGCAGGCTGAGCAGTCGCTGCGCAACGAGACCCCCAACCTCGATCGCCTGCTGGTCGAGCTGGGTCAACATGCCTATATCGAACGCATGGATCCCTGGGGCCTGCTCAGCGGGCAGGTCGACGAGACAGGGCAGTCCGGGCCGGTGCTGCGGCTGAGTGGCGAGGGCGAGTCACTGCGGCGTGCCGAGTCGTGGATTGCGCGCATCGAAGCCGAGCAGCTTCGTGCGCTGGCCATCCTGTCGCGCGAAGAAGCGCGGCTGTGTTCTGAGCTGATGGCTCGCGCCGAGCACCAGCGCCGTCTGCGCTGGCACATCGAGAGCCTGCCGATTCAAGCCACGTACGATCAACAAGCCGAACTAACCGCGCTGCGTGGCGAGAGCGAGCTACTTCTGCAGCAGCTTGCGGCCGTGCGCTGCGAGCGCTGGATGAAGGAACATGCGCGGTCACGCTGTCAGCAGCAGCGAGCCGGCCTGACGCTGACCGTCGACAGCTTGTTGTCTCCAGTCAGCGACGGAGCAACGCGCTCAACGCCCAACCTGTTGCTTTTGGGCGCGCTGGTCTTGGGGCAGCGCTTATTTTCGCTGCAGCCCGCCGAAGGGCAGGTGGCGCCGCGCAGCGGACGTCCAGTCGCCATGACCCCACAGCTTCTGGTCGCTCGCTTTCAAGAGCGCCTGCTGCAGCGCGCCATCGTATCCGCACAGGGATTGGTTGAGCAGTTTGCATACGACCACGATGCCGTCCGGCGCGGAGCGATCTTCCTAGGCGTCTTCGCAGCGACGGGGCTGGTCTGCGCGCTGATTGC
>CAZKOY010000105.1:0-14557 GCA_964554495.1 uncultured Myxococcales bacterium | reverse complement strand
TCGCGTCGCTCGATCGGCAAGACGTGGTCGCGAAATCAGCGCTGCGTGGTGGGGCGGGTGTGCGGCGGCTAGTGATGCTGCGGGTCGCGTCCCTTGGACTCGTCGAAGCCGGGCTCGATATAGATGCGGCGCAGGTGCGGGAACTCGCTGCGCAGACGACTTTCTAGCTCGTTAATTTTTACTTCGAGCTGATCCATCGTCAGGTCACGGGCAAAGCGCAGCTTGAACGCGCCCAGCACTTCGCGGGGTGCGATGTGCAGCGTGCGGATGTGGATGACTTCGAGCACACCGGGAAACGCCGCGGTGACATCGACCATGTGCTTGTGTTCTTCTTCTGGCACCGCTTCACCGACGAGCAGGCTCATCGATTCGCGTCCCAGGAAGACCGCCACCACACCCAGCGATACGCCGACGAACACCGACGCCAGCGCGTCCCAGATCGGCTGGTGCAGATAGTGCGCAAGCAGGATGCCGACCAGCGCGATGATCAGGCCAAAGATCGCCGCCACGTCTTCAAACAACACCGTGATCACCGTCGGATCGCGGGCATCTTGGATCGTCTTGATCAGGCCCCGGCCGCGCGTGATGTGACGGAACTCCGAGACCGCTGCGCGCAGCGACCACAGCTCCAAAAGGATCGACACGCTGAGCACCACAATGGCCCAGCGCACGTCGCCGTGTGGGTGATACGTGTTGTGCAGGATGTGCCAGATCTTCTCTAGGCCTTCCCACATACTGACGATGGCGCCGATGGTAAAGATGCTGCCCGCGACGATAAACGACCAGAAATAGGTCTCGGTGCCGTATCCAAACGGGTGCAGGTAATCGGGAGGCCGCGTCGAGCGGCGCATGCCGACGAGCAGAAAGATCTGGTTTGCCGTGTCGGCCAGCGAGTGAACCGCTTCGGCCAGCATGGCGGTAGAGCCACTGATCGCGGCGGCGATGAACTTGAACACCGCAATCAGCGTGTTGACGATCAGCGCGACGATGACGACGCGCAAGCCACCGCCGTGGCCGGTATGCGCTTCATCCTTCGCCGCGGGAGCGTCCGAAGAACCGTTCTGGGGTGCTGCCATGGTGCTTCTCACTAAGACTCAGCCTGCGCAGCCATACACGCCCAGGCTGACGGCGTTGGGTTTCGCGGCGACCGAAAAGTCGGTGCTTAGGCGTCGGCGCGCTTTTCCGAGACAACGATTAGCTGACGCGACTCGTTGCCGTAGAAGCGACCGCGCAGATCCAAGTTGCCGGACACTTCCAGCACGCGGAACCCAGCATGCGTCAGCACCTTGCCGATCTCGTGCAGCGAATAGGCGCGGATCGAGATCTCTTGTTCTAGCTGACGTCCGCTTTCCAAGATGATCTGCCGCTGCACTTGCAGGCGCGACGTGAAGTAGTTGAAGTCGACCTCTTCGAGGACAACGCAGCCGTCGCCTTGCCACCAGACACGGCAAGGCAGATCGCCGATCAGATAGTCGCGGTTGATCATCTCAAGCACAAAGCGACCCCCTGGCTTGAGCGACTTGGCGATACCGGCTGCGACGCGACGGTTGGTGTCGTCGTCGAAAAACCCAAACGTCGTATAGAAGCAATACGCGCCGTCGAATTCGTTTTCGAATGTCATCTCGCGCATGTCGCCATGCACGAAGTCGACGTTGACACCGACGCGACGCGCCGCGTCGGTGGCGCGGATCAAAAGCGGCAGCGACAGATCCAGGCCGACGGTCTTGTATCCGCGCGCGGCCATCTCCATCGCGTGACGACCATAGCCACAGCCGACGTCCAGGACGCGGCCTCCCTGCGGAAGCTCTAGCGTCTCAAGCAGGAAGCCGACCTCGCGTTCGGTCTGCTGCGGCGTCAAAAACGGCAGTGTGTGCAGGTAATCTTCGTCGAAGATCTCTTCGAACCACTGCTTGCTGCGGCGCTTCTTGCGCAGCTTGGTTTCCTCGCCAAAGCTGATGCCACCAGCAGACCCCGCAGGGGGCGGAGCCGGTGCAGGGGCTTGGGCTGCTGCAGCGGCGACGGGCCGGGCGGTGGCGGGGACCGGCGGTGGTGCCGCGGCCTGCGCAGGCGGTGGTGGTGGCGAGGGCGGCGGTGTGCGGCTGGCCGGCGTGATATTCGGCTGCGTCACCGGGCGACTGGGGGCCGGCGGTGGTGGCGGCGGAATATTGGGCGAAGTCCGACGCAGGGCCGAGGCTGGCGGCTGTGGAAGCGTCGCCTGTGGCTGAGATGGCTGCGCCGGAGCCGCAGGCGTTTCTAGCTCGGCCGCCGCTGCTGTCTGACTCAGGATCGGCGTGGCCTGGCTGCTCAGCTGGGGATCTGCGACGTGGTTTGGCGCGGGTCGGTCGCCGGTCTCTTCGGACACGGAACCGATTGGCGACAGATCTTCGGATGTCGAGCTAGCTGGGGTAAGGGCCGCCTCTTCAGCGGCTTCGGACCAGCCAGCGTCGATGTTTGCATCGTCTTGGCCCGCGGTTTCACCGGCTGCTGGCTCGGTCGCCGACTCGTCCGAAGCGGCGCTTTCGCTGGCAGCTTCTTCGCTTGGTCCCTCGGCATCGGCTGCGCTCGTCGGCCGCTCTTCCGAGTCTTCGACGACATGAAACTCTAGATCATCGAGAGCCACGACCGGGGTGCTGCTCGATGGAGAGACAACGGACGCGGCGGGTGCTTCGGCCTCTAGAGCCGGGGCCTCGCCGCTGTCGACGGCATGGCTCAAGGCCACCAGGGCGGGAGCGCGATGGCTAGGGACGCTGCCACCGCTCTCAGGCCCGACGGTCACCGGCAAGCTGTTCGAGCTAGGTGACGGCGACGAGCTGAGCACGGCATCGCTGCTGGCGGGTCGCGTGCCACGGTCGCCGCGGTTGTTCATCGATGCGGCCAACACGGCCAGCTCGGGCGTCAGCTCGGCGGCATCGGTTCGCGCAGCTTCTTCGGCAAATGGCGAGTCATCGAACATCACCGATGGCATGTGCTGCTCGCCAAGGCCCGAGATCGGGGGCAGTGGTGCTGGTCCGCTGCTGCCCGCGCTGACTGCGCGCTCACCTGCAATCGGCGCCCTCAGGCTCGGCTCGCCGGGTGATGCCTTGCGGGCTGGTGGCGGCGCCGAGCTGATTGGCTCTTGCTCGATAGCGGCCGCAAGGATCTCGGCCGTGTTCGCAGGCTCGGCTTCAAAGTTGACGAAGCCGGCTGCCAGGTCGCTGTGTTCATCCAGCGCTGGCGGCTGTCTTTCGACAGTGGCTTCGTCGGAAAAAGCCGAGTCCACCAGATCATCCAGAGACGGCGGCGGCCCTTGTGGCGGCGTCCGTGCGCTGGCTAGCTCGGCTTCATCGGGTTGGGGCGCAAGCTCGGCATCCAGCTCCGCAAGCTCGCTTTGGCTAAACAGCAGATCTTCGCCTGTTCCGCGCGGTTGTTTGCTCACGTTACTGGCCTTGATGCGAAGAGGTTTTCCGGCCGATGCTCTGGCCGACTCGAAGCACGCTGCCTACCGTGGTCTCGCTGCTCACGCGACCCGGCTCGAAGAGCAAGATGACCGTCGAACCCAAATGGAAAATGCCAAGCTCATCCCCCTTGTTTAGCGGCTTGCCTTGATCGTATGTGCAGGCGCCGCGATCGGGGCCGCCGGCCATCGTGCAAAGCGATGGCTCGTACGACACCGTGATGTTGCCTACGCCCGTCGCTGCCACCATCACCAACGCCACTTCGCCCAGGCCGGTGCGCAGGTACGTCACCACGCGCTCGTTTCTGGCAAACAGGTTGGGGACATGGGTCACCGAGAGCTGATTGACGGGATAACGCGCCCCTGGAATGTGGCGATAGCCAACCACTTCTCCGTCGAGGGGGCTGTGTACTCGGTGATAGTTATGCGGCGCCAGATAGATGGTCATAAACAGCCCGCCGCGAAATCGCTCGGCGGCCCGCTCGTCGGAAAGAAGGCCGCTGACCGTGTAGTCGTGTCCTTTGGCTTGGATGCACAGGCCGTCATTCGTAAGGCCCTGCACCGACAGAACTCCGTCGCAGGGAGCGACCAGCACATCGGCGCCATCTTCGATCTGTCGCGCACCCTGCGGTAGCGGACGGCAGAAGAAGTCATCGAAGCGATCGTATTCCGAAAGCGGACGATCTAGCTCGCTCAGATCGACACCATAGTGGCGTGCGAAGCTGCGATAGATCGGATCGCGAAGCGGTCTGGGAACCGGCAGGCGCGACGCCCAGCCCATCCCACGGCTGAACGCTTGCTTGGGGAACCAATGCAAGATCTCTGCTGCAAACCGCTCTGATACGGGGAGTTTACTGGACATACACGCTAATACTATTGGAAGGCGCGCCTGCGAATCAATCACTCACACGCCGGCTTCCGGGGACACTCAAGGCATCGACGAACGAGGTGTGTCCAGATGCGCGGACTTCCTGCATGGCCGCGTGTACAAAGGTATACGCGCGCTCTGCGCCAGCGCGTCTGCACAGAGGTTCGCTGCCGGTGAAGCGGCGCAGGCTGCTAAGAGCCCAAGCGGCCGGGGCTCTGCACGGTGCCACTGCCGCAGTCACGGATCCGCGGCGTCGCAAAGCGCAGCGTGTTTGGTGGCTGGGCCGAGACCGGGCCGCCAAACCCCAAGGCAGGTGGATTGCGGCCCAGGTTTTCAAACGACTTTTCGATCAGACAGCTCACCACCATCGGCAGAATGATCGCCTGCGGCGCCGCGGGCATTTTCCACAGCGTGCTGAGGCCGTTTAGCTGCCGCTGCGTCGGCTGCCCGCCTGAGACGACGGTCTCGACCAAGGCATCGCCTTCTTGCTTCATGTCGATGGGGCAGCGACCGATGTAGCCGCGCAGGCGATCGCCAAAAAGCTCCAGCTTCACTTCGCGAAAGGCGAGGGCGCCGCTGATCGTGTGAAAGCCTTGGGTCTCGGTGATCTGCAGCGTCGTGGTGTGCTGGTTTTCAACGACACCGTATAGCTCGACGTGATCGCCAGCATGCTTGACGGTTACGTCGACGTCGCTGCCGCAGATCATGCCAGTGATGCGCCCGCCCTGTTCTTTGACGCCGCTCGACGGCCCGCCGGGCTGCGGGTGGGCGTTCAAATGGCGAACCGCATAGGGCTGTCCGCCATATTCAAGGTTCTGGCGCGGCGTCGGTGTGCCGTTGATCATCACGGGCCCCAGACATCCGCTCAGCACAAAGCAGGGGCTCAGCCATCCCAAAGGAAGCAAGCGTCTTAGCATGGACATGTCGCTCTCCTTGGCTCGCCTAGCGGCGAGCGTGCGCTTCGGTCAGATCGCGCAAGAACACCGCGGCCGGGCGGCCGCCAACCGTCGAGTGCAACAAGCGCCCGTCGGCATTGGTGTATAGGCACAGCGGGGTGGGTTCACGTCGCGGCGCATGATGCGTAAGCGCCGAGACGGCTTCTTCCTGCGAGCCTTGATCGCTGCACACGCAGACAAAGCTGGCTCGTAGCTCGTCTGCGATCTCTTGCTTCGGGACGATCTTTTCGATAAGCGCGCGGGTGCCACCGCAGTCCCGGCGACCGATGACGATCAGCACGCGCTTGCCTTGGTCGCGGGCTTGGAAAAGCGCCGCAGCCAAGCTGCGATGCCAGGGGACCGCAGCGCGATCGTCGAAATACAGGTGTCGACCGGGCGGGTGCTGTGGGGGGCCACCGGCATCATGATTCGATGACTGCATCGTGTTCTTCCGGGCGGCGAGCATACACCTCTGCTTGCGCGGGCACGCAACAACAAGCCAGGGAACGCCGAAGGGCAGACCTGCGTGCGATAATGGCGCTTCATTTTTCCGCGGGATCGCTGGGGGGCGTTCTTCGCTTTGGCAGCCTGCTGCTCGACGTGTCCAACACGACTGCAGTCACTGCATGTGGGTCCGAGCATCGTCCCTCAAGGCCCGCTCTAGGAGGCTGACATGCTTAGATTTCCGAGGCTGGGTGATGCCCGCGCGCTGGGTCTGGGGGCTGCTCTGCTCCTTGCCTGCTCGTCGAGCATGCCCGAACCGACGCCCGAGCCACCATTCGAACCGTTTACGCCCGAGGCATACACCGCCAAGGTCAAGAACCTGCTGACCGGCCAAGCTTTGACCGAGGCGGAGCTGCAAGCGGTGCAGGCCGATCCCAACAAGCTTCCCGAGCTGATCGATACGTGGCTGAACACGCCCGAAGCAGAGGCCAAGCTGCTCGCGTTCTTTCAGCAGGCGTTTCAGCAGACGCAGATCACCATCAGCAACTTTTCCGATCAGCTGCCCAGCGGCTTTGGCTTCAACGCCGCGACGCAGAACCTGTTCATCAAGTCCGCGCGCGAGAGCTTTGCGCGCACCGCGCTGCAGCTGATGAAAGAAGGGCGCCCGTGGACCGAGACGGTGACCAGCAACCGGTATGTCCTCAACGCGCCGCTTATGGCGTACATGGCCTTCGCTGACACTTGGAACTTCAACGACAAGGGGCAGCGCAGCAACCGCTTGGCTCCCAGCGCGGCCTTTACCGCTTCGTTTGGCAGCAGCGTCGCCGCGACCAGCTATGCCGACTCGGTGAATCCAAGCAGCGCAAACTACCTCAAGTTCAAGACCCCCGGCACGACCAACACGGGCGCCAATGGCTGCATGGCGGATCCCTATGTCCCGACGGGACAGACGGCGGTTTCGCTGATCTATGACTACATGCACGGGCGCTTGCGCAACTGCAACCCGACGGTGGCCAACGGCATCGTCTCGCAGTGGACGCAGGCCGACTGGGACAACTGGAAGGTTGTCACCATCCGTCGCCCCATGGGCACCGAGCAGCCGACGGCGTTCTTTGACATCCCCAAGCTGCGCACCGCGACCGAGCTTGTCGTCACGACGCCGCGCGTCGGCTTTATGACCACGCCAGCCTTCTTTGCCAACTGGCCGACCAACCCATCGAACCAGCACCGCGTGACCATCAATCAGACGACGATCGTCGCGCTGAACAAGAGCTTCGACGACACGATCAACAACAACATCCCGTCGATCGACACCGACACCGATCCCGTCGATCACGTCAAGCCTGGCACCGTCTGCTTTTCGTGCCACTTGTCGCTCGATCCGATGCGGCAGCTTTTCCGGCAGACGTACAGCTTCTATGGCAGCGAGCAGACCGACGCCGCGCAGAAGACTCTGGCCGGAGCGTTCGCATTTGACGACGAAGTGGCCATGAACCTGACCGGCGGCATCAGCGATCTGGCCGCAAACCTCGCCAAGCATCACCGCTTGCCGATCGCTTGGACGCAGAAGCTCTGCTACTACGCCAACTCGACGGCGTGCAACGAAGAAGACCCTGAATTCTTGCGCGTCGTGGAAGTGTTCAAGGCCAGCAACTTCAACTTCCGCACGCTCTTGCGCGAGCTGTTTTCGTCTCCGCTGGTCACTCTGGCCACGCGCACCAAGACCTTCACGGAATCGGAAGCGCCCGTGACCATCCAGCGGCAGGAACACTTCTGCAGCGCTATCTCGTCGCGCTTGGGGATCAACGATGTCTGCGCGATGAACACGATCTCGGGCCTTACCGCGCTGCAGACGGCCGTGTCGAGCCTGTCGTTGTCGATCCCTGCCGCGTCGTACAGCCGCGGTGCCGAGTCGCCAGTCGTCTCGCGCGATCCCAACCTGTTCTTCCGCGCCAGCGTCGAAAACATCTGTCGTCGCGTCGCCGATGAAGTCGTCGACAAGACGCCGGGCACACCGCGTTACACCAGCACCATGCCACAGCCGGCAATCGACGACTTCGTAAAGACGGTCATGGGCATTCCGGTTGCGGACGCTCGTCACGCGGCTGCACGCAGCATCTTGGCCGAGCACTTCGATGCAGCGTCCAAGACCGCGGGCATCATGGCGCGCGATGCGCTGAAGTCGACCTTTGTGCTGGCGTGCTCATCGCCGACCAGCGTGTCTTCCGGCCTCTAGGCAGCAGAAGGAGCAGAACCATGAGCTTAACTAGAAGAGAAGCCCTTCTCTCTGCGCTGTTCGGGGGCAGCTATCTCGGACTGCGCTCACTGGCCACTGGCTTGCCGGTGGCGTTTCTGGCCAATCCGCTGCGCGCGGACACCTGCTCGATCGATGCTGCCAAGGCGCAGTTCATCATCATGAGCACGTCGGACTCGGGCGATCCGATGAACGCCAACATGCCCGGCACGTATGACTTCGCCGACATCGCGCATCCGCCGGCCGCCATGTTTCCTGACTTCGCGCAGGCGACGGCCACCGTGGGGGGCAAGAGCGTCAAGATGGCGAAGTGCTGGGCCGATCTGATCAACTCGGCCGATCCCAAGATCGCGGTCGCGAACCGCATCGCGTTCGTGCATCACTCGACGCAGAACAACAGCCACACCAACCAGAACAAGGTGCAGCGCCTGATGGGCGCGCTGCCGCGGCAAGAGATGCTGGTGTCGTATCTGGCCAAGCAGCTTGCGCCGTGCCTGGGAACCATCCAGCGCGAGCCGATCGTCGTCGGTGCATCCGGCCCCGGCGAGTTCCTGTCGTACGAAGGTCGCACGCTGCCCAAGCTAGCCCCGCGAGCGCTGCGCGATACGCTGCTATCGGCTGCCGGTCCGCTGACCAACCTGCAGTCGCTGCGCGATCAGGATCTCAATCGCCTAAACGCGCTGTTCAAACAGACCGGCAACACCGCGCAGAAGGCGTATCTCGATCGCTTGGCGACATCGCAGACCCAGGTGCGCTCGATCGCGCAGAACCTGCTCGACAACCTAAGCTCGATCACCAATGACACGACGGAAGGCCAGATCATCGCGTCGGCGGCCTTGGTGGCGATGAAAGTGGCGCCGGTTGTCTCGATCCACTTGCGCTGGGGCGGCGACAACCACACCGACAACAACCTGCAGAACGAAGCCAACCAGACCTCGGAATCGGTGGCGCCTCTCGACGGAGCGGGCATGCCGCGCAAGACCGGCATCCCGTTTTTGATGCAGAAGCTGACCGATCTTGGCCTGCGTGATCAGGTGTTGTTCATGGCCATGAACGTCTTTGGCCGCACGCTTAAGAAGCTGGGCACCGCGGGTCGCGATCACTGGGGTACGCACCACGTGACCGTGCTCATCGGCAAGCCGATTAAAGCGGGCGTCATCGGCGGCATGGAGATCAAGAACAACGAGTACAACGCGACGCCGTTCGATTCGACGACGGGCGTTGGCAGCGCTGCCGGCGACATCACGATGAACGATGGCTTGGCTGCGTTGGGCAAGACCATTGGCACCGCCGTCGGTCTAAGCGATACGCAGCTCACCACCGATCTCACGGGCGGCAAGGTCATCAAGGCCCTGCTCGCTTAATCCTCCCCTCTTCTTTCCGTCGGAAATCCCTGGGCGCCGATCAGCGGTACGAAGCGTACGCCGCCCAGCGGCTCTCTGCGCAGCGTGCCGTCGCGATCCTTGGATACGCAGACAAGCTCTTGCGCGCCGTGCTCTGCACCCACCGGCATGATCAAGCGACCTCCCGGCGCTAGCTGATCGAGCAGAGCGCGCGGCACCTGCGGCCCCGCCGCCGACACCAAGATCGCCGCATACGGCGCTGCATCCGGCCAGCCGAGCGAGCCATCGCCGTGGTACACAGCGACGTTTTTGAACCCCAGTCGCGACAGACGCTCGCGCGCGGCGTGGGCCAGGGGTTCCAGTCGCTCGATCGTGTACACGGCTTGGCACAGGCGACTCAAGATCGCCGCCGCATAGCCCGACCCCGTGCCGATCTCAAGGACGCGCTCGGGGCCGCGCAGGTGCAGCGCTTCGATGGTCAAGGCCACGACATACGGCTGCGAGATCGTCTGCCCCAGCCCCACCGGCAAGGGCCAGTCGGCATACGCGTCCTGGATCTGCTCGGGCGGCACGAATTCATGGCGAGGCACCTCGGCGAAGGCCGAGAGCACGCGCGCATCCTCGATGCCGCGATCGATAAGCTGCGTCTTGACCATCTGCCTGCGGGCTGCGGCGAAGTCCACGTGCGTCTCCTTGTGCTGGGGCAGGCTCGATTGTGTCGCACAACGCACCGCCCCAGAGAATCCTCTTCGGACGCTCTTTGGCGGGTGGCTGCGGTGTGCCTACGGCTGTGGGCCGGTGAACACGATCTGCATCAGCTCATACGACACGACGTTGCCGGGTCCGACGTGCTTGATGATGATGTAGCGGTTCTTCTTGGTGCTCAGGTTCACACCCAGAAGCGCGAACTTGTCCCACGGAATCGTAATGTTGCCGCTGCCGCTGATCGCCTCGGTCGTCAGCGGGCTGCCCGTGCGATAGTACGCGTCGATCTCGGCGAACGAGTTCATGCCACAGCAGTCTGGGACATCTGTGAACAGCTTCCATTCTTCCCCTGGCTGCGGCGTGACGGCTGGAAGCTGCAGGACCACGTTGCCCGACGAGCTCGACTGAACGATCTTGTTCGCGTCGACCTTGATGCTCAGCGCGTCCCAGTTGATGCCGTAATTGGGCGGCGGTACAGCCGAGCCAACCGCCGTCGCTTTCACCGTCGCATACGTTGCCGGTGGCGCGTTCAGCTCACACAGCGACTTATCATCTGACCAGATCGTGTTGATGATGAAGTCCTGGTAGTACGTGTCCGTCTGGCCCGGCGTCGGCGGTGCATCCAGGCCCGTCAGCCGCGCGTTGGTGTAAAAGGCAAGCCCTGTGGCCGGCGCCGGCAGGTTCACCGTCGCTGCGGCAGGTGGATACGCCCGGCTCAGCGTAAAGGGCGTCGCCAGTGGGTAGTCCTTGTACGGCATGCTCGTGCCTTCCTGCACGGTAATGCTCTTTAGAAACAGCGGGCAGCCGGTGATGCTGTCGTTCAGCGCCATCTCGACGGACGGCGGGACGGTGGCCGGGGCGCCGAAGAGCAGCGACCAGTTTTCGTTCTTGTGAAGCTTGCAGTTCGGTCCATAGGTACCCTTGATGCCTTTGGGCCACAGTGGAACGCTCTGCCCAAGGGGGCCGCTGAGGGCCTTGATCGCCCGATCAAAGCCATTGCTAATTCCCGAGACGTTTCCGCCATTGCCACATCCGCTAAGCGCGAATCCGGTCAACGCCAAGGCACCAATCATTGGACGCACGAACGACATAGTTAGGTATGACATGGTGATTTCTCCGCTGTATAGATTCTAGAGGACAAGGAGGATCTGGCATGTGGGGTCTCTGCTGCCCGTTTCCCACCCAGGCCCCCTGTTTCCGACGTCTTGAGCCCTAAGCAGATGCCATGCCAGTCACGGAAGTATTGGAAAATGAACGATTATTTGCATGTAGCTGTAATTCAGCCGCCATACCACCATGCGAAAGAGTTGCCCAAATCCCATCTTTCGGAGCATTTCATTCGCGTACGAATCACCGCACAAGAGTTTATGCGTATTGCGTGCGAGCGCGCATCCATCAAAGAAAGTCATGCGCGTAGCGCGATATAGCGAAATATCTGCGCTAATTATCCTGAGCAACAAATGCAGCTGTGCGCGTACGTCGAATGGTCGCGTAAATGGGCTCGCAAAACGGGCCGTGTTCTTTCGGCGCGGCGACGGCTGACGCGATGGGGCCGCATCGGCGGATCGCGGGTCGGCCGAGCAACAGCCGACGGATCAAGGGCCCGTGGATCGCGGGTCGGCGGACTGGGCGTCAGGGGCTCCGGCGTCGCTGGTGTCGGCGGGGGCCGCGCTGACGGGCGCGGGCGGTGGGACCAGCTCAGGAAAGCGGTCGGGGGGCGGCAGCCAGCCCTTGAGCCACAAAAGCAGCACCGCGACGTCGGCCCGCGGCAGGCGACCTCGGACCTCGACGACAGACTTGCTGGGCGGTGCGGCGCTGCGGCTTGGTCCCAGCGAAAGCGAGAAGCGCAGATCCGAAAGCAGGCCGCCCAGGCCGATCCAGAACAGGCGACCTGAAAGCTCGCTCTTTAGTCCCGGCAGCAGCCCATGCAGGCGGGCGGCTTCGTCGGCGGTGGACAGCTCAAGCTGCGCCACAAGCTGCGGATCGGCGTCGGCGGTCAAGGCCAGGCGCAGGCCGATCGGCGTCGGAATCTCGCCGCGCAGGCGCAGGCGCTGCTGGGGGTTGTTGATCTCGGCATACACCGCCGGTCCGGGTGCCCGCAGAGCGGCCTGCAGGCGCTCGGACCACGTCGCAAGCTCGGCTTCCGACGGCAGGCGCGGTGCCGGCGGCGTCACAGCGGCGACTGGCGGAGCGCCGGGTCGAGGCGAGCTGGGCGTCGCGGCACCCGGACCCAAGAGATCGGGGCGGGCAAAGGCAAACAGGCCCTCGCGCAGCCCGCGTACCCGGCGACGATCCCACGAGAGCTGTCGCCGCTTTTCCAGCGTGCTGAGCAGGGCGGTTCCTGGCCGCAGCGCAGCGTAAAACGCGGTGGCGGTGATGTCACCGGGATCGGCGGTGGTGATCAACAGCGCATCGATGTCGTCGAGAAACGCGCGAGCCAGGCTCAGTGCGGGGGGCGGTGGCAGCGGCGCTCCTGCCGCCAAGATATGCGTGTCGGGAAAGGCGGCAAGCAGCGTCTCGACGACTTGGCGATGCGGCGTACTGCGCAGAGCCGGCATGCGCAGAAGGACGCGCAAGCCCAGCTCATCATCGACGGCGTGCGGGCCCAGGCCAGTCAGGCGGCCCTTGGGCAGGAGCGCGTTTTTGTCGGCCCGCTCGGGCTTTTTGTCGGCGGGCTTGGGCTTGCGGGCTGCTGTGGCTGCCGTCGCGTCGTGCGTGGGCGGTGGGGCCGGGGGCGGGGGCTCAGGGACGACAGCCGGCGGTGCCGGGGCTTTCTTGCGCAGCGGCAGGATCTCGACCTCGATCGGCGGCTTGGGCAGCGCACGCAGGGCCAGGCGTGCCAAGACCCCCGAAAGCGCCGGCAGCGCATGCAGCCCGACCGACACGAGCAGCGCCAAAACCAGGCGCAGGCCGTGCCTTTGCGAATCGTCGGGCCGAAAGATGGAAGGTCGATTCACGAGCCTACCCATGTACACGAGCCCCCATCGCGCAACAACTCCATAGCCAGTTTCCAATCCGCGGGGTCAAAGAGCGGGAGGTTTTTGTTATTCTGCGGCCACGCTCATTTGAGGTGTGACGAATGCCAAGACTGTCCTTTCGCGAAGCCCTAAACCAAGCCATGTCCGAGGAGATGGAGCGCGACCCGAACATCTTCCTGATGGGGGAAGAAGTCGGCCATTACCAAGGCGCGTACAAAGTCTCGCAGGGCATGCTGCAGCGCTTTGGCGAAAAGCGGGTCATCGACACCCCGATCGCAGAGTGCGGCTTCGTCGGCATCGGCGTCGGAGCGGCCATGGTCGGCATGCGGCCGATCATCGAGCTTATGACCTGGAACTTTTCGCTGGTCGCGATCGACCAGATCCTCAACAACGCGGCCAAGATCCGGCAGATGTCGGGCGGTCAGCTCTCGGTGCCGATGGTAATTCGCGGGCCGGGTGGCGCGGCGCACCAGCTTGGCGCGCAGCACTCGAACTCGTTCGAGGCGATCTATTGCAATACGCCGGGCCTAAAGGTCGTGATGCCGTCGACGCCAGCCGATGCCAAAGGCCTGCTGAAGAGCGCGATCCGCGACGCCGACCCCGTCGTGTTCATCGAGGCCGAGCTTCTGTACAGCGAGCAGGGCGAGGTGCCCGAGGGCGAGTTCCTGATTCCGCTCGGCAAGGGCGACATCAAGCGCGCTGGCACCGACTGCACCATCGTCGCGTACAGCAAGATGGTCGGCCTGGCGCTGGAAGCGGCCAAGGTGCTGGAAAAGGAAGGCATCTCGATCGAGGTCGTCGATCCGCGCACGCTGCGTCCGCTCGACGACGAGCTGATCTTTCAGTCGGTGCGCAAGACCAACCGCTGCGTCATCGTGCAAGAAGCGACGCCGCACAGCAGCTTTGGCGGCGAGATCGCGTACCGCGTGCAGCGCGAGTGCTTCGACGACCTGGATGCACCGATTGAGCGTGTGGCCTCGGAAGACGTGCCCGTTCCGTATGCGCTGAACTTAGAGGCGATCGTGCTGCCCGACGTCGCGCGCGTCGTTGCGGCGGTGAAGCGCACGCTGTACCTGCAGTAACTCCCCACTCTTTTTCTGCGTCGGGTGCGGCGGGGCCGACTTGGCGCAGGGACGCAAGGACAACCCAAGATGGCGACGCTGATCGTGATGCCGCGGCTCTCTCCGACGATGGAGGAGGGCGTGCTGGCCAAGTGGACCAAGAAGGAAGGCGACAAGATCGCTCCCGGCGACATCATTGCCGAGGTCGAGACCGACAAGGCCAACATGGACTTCCCGCTGGAGGACGAAGGCGTCCTTCTGCGGCAGCTTGTCAAAGCCGGCGACACGGTGCGGCTGGGCGGTCCAGTTGGCATCCTGGGCGAGGCGGGCGAAGACATCTCGGCCTTGCTGGCCGAAGCGGCGCAGGCGGCGGGCGGGACCAAGGCGGCTGTGGCCCCGGCACCCGTCGCTGCCCCGGCACCCGTCGCTGCCCCGGCACCTGTCACTGCCCCGGCACCTGTCGTGGCCCCGGCACCTGTCGCTGCCCCGGCACCTGTCGTGGCCCCCGCACCGACGGGGCGCGTGATCGCATCCCC
>CAZKOY010000104.1:0-19165 GCA_964554495.1 uncultured Myxococcales bacterium | reverse complement strand
TCCGCGCCGATCCGAGCGAGAAGTGACGTACGAAGCAGCGCGCTTGGCTGCGCTTCTGCGCAGTGATCGAGTCCTGCGCGTGCTCTACGCCACTCCGACCCAGCTTGCCCTGGTGATCGACGCTGTGTTGGCTCTGGCCGGAGACGAGTCGGCACCGCGTCCAAGCGACAAGATCGCGGCAACCGCTGATGCGCTACGCCGTGCGCTGTCGCCTCCCGTGCTAGAGCAAGTACGCCGTGCGGCGCAGTCGCTGCGTAGCACCGCCCAGGCGAGCGAAGCGATGGCTTCGACGTGGCTTGCGTACTCGGAACTGACGGCTGTTCGTGCTGGCTTGCTGCTGTGTGGTGACCTTGAAACAGCGGCGCTGCTTCTGGCCACTGAGCCGCCAGGAATGTCACCATTGGCACCCAAACAGCGCCTGCTTGAGACGCTGCACTTCACGACGACGGAAGCGTACTTCACGATCCGTCAGCACGTGGGCTTGATGTCCTAGGAGCCGCGCCTGTGTCCATGGAGCGTCCGGTACTTCTGACCGGAGCAGCAGGCTTTATCGGCTTTCACGTCGCGCATCGTCTGCTTGCGGCCGGTCGGCGGGTGATTGGGTATGACTCGATCAGCCCGTATTACGACCCTGCGCTGAAAGAAGCGCGCTTAGCGCAGCTTGCGGCGCAGCCAGGCTTCCAGCTACACCGCGCCGATCTTCTCGACTTCGATCGGCTGCGCCATGTCTTTGCGTCCGAGTGCCCTTCCGAAGTGATCCACTTGGCGGCACAGCCAGGCGTGCGCTACAGCCGTGAGGCGCCGCGGACCTACATCGATTCCAACATCGTTGGTTTCTTCAACGTCCTGGAAGTGTGCCGCCATCTGCCGGCGCATGCCGCGGTGCGGCACCTGGTGTTTGCGTCGACGAGCTCTGTCTATGGCGGCAACACGCGGCTGCCACTTTCGGAACATCACGGCGCCGATCATCCACTGTCGCTGTACGCAGCGACGAAGAAAGCCAACGAGGCGATGGCTCACGCATACAGTCATCTGTATGGTCTTGCCGTCACAGGGCTGCGCTTTTTCACGGTCTATGGCCCGTGGGGACGGCCGGATATGGCGCCGTTTAGGTTCACGCGCGCCATCCTCGCCGGGCAGCCGATCGACGTATACAACCACGGCCATCACCAGCGTGACTTCACGTTTGTCGGCGATGTCGCCGAGTCAGTGGTGCGTATTGCCGCGCGCCCGGCCCAGCCCGATCCACTGTGGAATGGCAGCACGCCGGATCCGGCGACGAGCGCCGCGCCCTATCGTCTGTACAACGTTGGCAACAGTCAGCCGGTGCAGCTTCTCGACTTCATCCGTCTGCTGGAACAGACGCTGGGGCGCCGCGCGCAGCTCAACATGCTGCCGCGTGAACCGGGTGACGTCGCCGATACCTTGTCAGATAGTGGGGACTTGGCAGCGGCCATCGATTTCCGGCCTGCGACGCCCATTGCCGACGGAGTTGCGCAGTTCGTCGACTGGTATCGCGCGTTCTATCGCGTCTGATTGCGTCGTCGCTGCGCAGCTCGCACAGAGGCGCCTGGGGGCCGCTTTGGCGGGGCCGTAGGTGCGTTCGTTTCGGCGTGTGCCGCGGATGCCGTCCCCTCAAGCGCTGAAAGCAGCTTGGCCAGGTGTGTCTTTAGAGCCTGGCGTGTTCGGGGTCCCAGGCGCTGGGCTAGCTCGTCTTCGATGCGCAGCAGAATGCCGGTGCCGTGCATGAGGGCTTCCAGACCGAACTCCGTCAGAAAGACGCGCTTGGCGCGGGCGTCGTCAAGGTCGGTTTCGATGCGGACGATGCCTTGCTCGGCAAGCTCGGCGACCAGCGGCTGCGTCGCCTGCTTGGTGACCCCGACCGCTTTGGCGAGCTCGGTGATGCGAATACCGTCGGGGGTTTGAAGGTGGGGCAGAAGCCGCGTGTGGGCTTCGCGCAGGACCGGAGCACCGGCCTCGGCATTGACAGCGGCGATGGCGCGATCGCCCCAGATCTGGCTGCAGCGGATCAGCAAGTAACCCAGGCTGCTGGCTTGCAGCTTTTCCACCTGCGAAAGTGTTCGACGCGGCATATGGTCCAGTGTACTTGACGAATTATAGTTCGTCATCCTTGACGATAGATCGTTCGTCCTTCTTGACCATCGATCGTCAGATATGCTTGACTGATTGCACGGTGCTGATGGCCGACCTGCGGACAGGATCGGCGCGCAGCACACGGGGGAGGATGTTCCATGCAGCGCATCCATCTGTTCGAGCTAGAAGACTTCGACTGGTTTCCCGCGTCCATTCGCGACGGCGGCACTGACTTTCTAGACTTCGCCTTTGACCGCATCGGCTTTTATGACGGCGTTTCTGACAAGCTTGTTGATCTGTTACGGCGCACGGGTTCGTCGCGTGTGTTGGACTTGGCCTCTGGTGGTGGTGGCGGAACCTTGCAGCTTCGCCGTCGTGTGCGAGCGGCAGGCCTTGTGACCGAGTTTGTATTTTCCGACCGCTTTCCTAGCGAGGCCGCGATGCTTCGTGTGCAGGCGTTGGCCGATCCGGCTACTCGCTATAGCCGCGAGCCAGTGGATGCCATGGACGGCGGCGGTCCCGAGACTGGGCTGCGCACCATGTCAGGGGCTCTGCATCACTTTGAGCCGTCGGCAGTGCGCCAGATCCTCGCCGGCATCATCGAGCGTCGTGCGCCGTTTGCGTTCTTTGACATTGCTCCATCACCGGCTTTGCGAAAGATGCCCATCGTCTTTTTGCCGCTGGCGATGAGCATGAACATGCTCATGCTGCTTTTGGCTTCGCTGCTGGTGGTGCCGTTTCTGCGGCCACTGCGCCTATCGCGCTTGCTGTTCACGTACATTCTCCCAGCGATTCCGCTTCTGATCGCGTGGGACGGTACGGTGTCGGCGCTGCGGGCCTATTCCACCGACGAGCTATTGGCGATAGCGCGCTCGCTTCCTGGGGCCGATGCCTATGACTTTGAGGCAGGCACGGCAGGGTTGGCACTGTATTTCACAGGGGTGCCGCGCTAGTACGGGTCGTGCATTCGCCGACGCGGTGCTGATGCGCTTCGATCGCTGACGCGAGAACTCGGTGAGCCGTCGCGTCGATCGTGCTGTGCTCTATCGCGATGCTGCGACCCAGCGAGCCGCCAAGCGTCCGACATCCGCGAGCAGGGCTTGGTCGGCATCGCTCACGGGGTCGCCGATGGTTGCGGTGTCGTAATAGGCCGTGATGATCAGCGGCGCCCGTTCCGTCGGCCACGCGATCGCGACATCGTTGTACTTGTTGGTCATGCGCGGGGCCATGCCAGTACCGGTCTTGTCTCCGGCGCGCCATTCTTTGGGCAGCCCGGCGCGGATGCGTTTTTCACCTGTCGCAGTCGCTTGCATCCACGTGACAAGCAGGCTGCGCGAGGCCGCGGACAACAGATCGCTGCACAAGATTCGAGAAGCAGTGCGCGCCATGGCGCGTGGGGTTGTTGTGTCGTGCTGCTCGCCCGGCAGGACGAGGTTCATCATGGGCTCGCTGCGATCGAGTCGCGTCTCGCGATCGCCCCAGCCTCGCAGGATGGCGGTGAAGCCAGCCGGCCCACCGAGGAGCCTAAGCAGCAAGTTGGCCGCGACGTTGTCGCTTTGCTGCTGTGCGGCCTGCATCAGAGCCACGAGCGTCATGCTGCCGCGGGCCAAATGCTGCAAGGTCACCGGAGCGTGTGGCACGACATCGGCCTGGGAATACGGCACGACTTGCTGAAGCTGCAAGCGACCCTGGTCAACCTGCTGCAGGATCGCCGCGACCAGTGGCAGCTTGAACGTCGAGCACAGCGCGAATCGTTCATCGAGAAGATTTCCCCACTCGGTGCGGCTGGCGCTGTCGTGAATGCAAAACCCCAGGCGTCCCTTGGCGCGTGCGGCCAGCGCGGCGATCTCTGCGGCGGGCGGACTGTCGCGCGGAACCGTCTGCGTAGAGTGCGCGGCGGATGCTGCAGCGCTGCGAGAGAGCAGCAGGCCAAAGACCCCCATGTGCAAGAACCAGCGACGCGGCAGATCACGACCGAACATGGTCACGAGATACCTAGGATCGTGACGTAGATCAAGCCTTCATGTGCGTAGCGAACCGCTCCGGGGCTCTGCCAAGCTGGCTGCCCAACGCGGTGCGTCGAGGCTGGATGGGCGCACGTCTGCTCTTAACTGCGCAGAAATTCCACTACCCTAGGTGCATGGGGGAGCAGGTTTCAGCAGAGTCAGGAGATCTGGCTCAAAAGAACGCTGAGCTGGGGCGACGCTTGGCTGAGCTTGAGGTTGCGCACGCGGTGCTGCGCGCGAGCTTCGAGCAGAGCCGGCT
Organism: uncultured Myxococcales bacterium; assembly: GCA_964554495.1. Lineage (GTDB taxonomy): Bacteria > Myxococcota_A > Polyangia > Palsa-1104 > JAEUJZ01 > JAEUJZ01. Next base: position 14,806 of record CAZKOY010000104.1, on the reverse strand, counting down.
GGCACAGGCGCTGCTCGAAGCTCGTGAAGGGCGATACCTGGATGTCAACGCGGCGTTCATCGAGCTGACGGGCCTTGCGCGTTCCGCGATCCTGGGCAAGACCTCGGGCGAGCTGGGCTTGCTCGCAGACCCCGCGCTGCATTCGCAGGGGATGGTCGATGGGTATTCGCAGGGCAGAGCACACGACGCGATCCTTGATCTAGTGCGTGCCGACGGCCAGCGGCGGCGGGTCTTGGCCTCTGCGCGCCCGCTTGCGATCGCGGACCGCGCGGTCGTGAGCGTGACATTCGAGGAACAGGCGGACCCAGACGGCAGCCAGAGCGCTCGCTTTGCATCGGAAGCGCAGGCTGTGGCGCTGCTGAATGCGCTGCCCGATCTGCTCTTTGAGATCGATGCAGATGGCCGTATCTATGACTATCGCGGTGCGCGTGAGCAGCTCTATGTGTCGCCCGAGAACTTCTTGGGCAAGACCATCGATGAAGTGCTGCCAGCTAGTGCTTGCCAGGCCCTGCACGCGGGGATTCGCGACGCGTTGCAGACGGGGCTGCACCGCGGCGCGAGCTACTGGCTGGAAGAAGCTGGGCAGCGGCGTTGGTTCGAGGTCTCGATGGCGCCCAAGGATGCAGAGCGCCGTCGCTTGATCGTCCTTGTGCGCGACATCACGCAGCGCAAACAAGCACAGGAGCGCTTGCGCGCCATGCTGGCCGCGATTCCCGACCTGGTGATCGTGCTGTCGCGCGATGGAACCTATCTAGAGCTGCACACCTGGAATCCAGAACAGCTGCCGACGTCTGAAGACCGGCTCTTGGGCAGACGCTTGGCGAATCATCTGCCGCCTGAGATCGTCACGCGATGCCTGCAGCAGATTGCACAGACGCTAGAGACGCGAAAGATCCAAGTTGCAGAGTACGAGCTGATGTTTGCCGCGAACGATCTGCGTCGCTTGGAAGTGCGCACGGTGCCACGCGAGGCGGATACCGTGCTGGCGCTGGTGCGCGACATCAGCGAGCGCATGCGAGCCGCCAAAGAAAAATCGGCACTGGAAGAGCAGCTTCGTCACGCACAGAAGATGGAAGCAATTGGCACGCTGGCAGGCGGCATCGCGCACGACTTCAACAACATCCTGGGTGGGTTGATGGGGAACCTGTGCCTGCTCGATCGTTTTGCCAACAGCGACGCCGAGCGCGGGCACATCCAAGAGATGAAAGAGCTGGTGCAGCGCGGCGCCGATCTCGCCAAGCAGCTCTTGGGCTTCAGTCGACGCGGCAAGTACAACGTGCAGAAAGTGGACTTGGTTCGCGTCGTGCAAAAGGCCAGCACTCTGTTCGGGCGGACGCGGCCGGATCTGACGATTCGCACGCAGTTTGGCAGCGATCTGCACGCTGTGCTGATGGACCACACGCAGCTGGAACAGGTGCTTCTGAACCTGTTTGTGAACGCCGGGCAGGCCATGCCAGACGGTGGTGTGTTGTCGCTGATGGCAGAAAATGTTTCGCTAGACGAAGCGCAGACTTCGTCGCTGAGCCTGCGTGCGGGGCCGTTTGTGAAGCTGGTGGTTTCAGATTCGGGCTGCGGCATGGACGAAGCAACGATGGCGCGCATCTTCGAACCGTTCTTCACCACCAAGGCGCCAGGGCAAGGAACTGGGCTGGGCTTGGCCTCGGTCTATGGCATCGTGCGCAATCACGGTGGCTTGATCGTCGTGCAGAGCGCGCTCGGTGCGGGAAGCTCGTTCACGCTGCACCTGCCGGCCAGCCTTCAGCCGGCCGAGGTGCGAGTGCCGGCACCGCTGCTCGGTCCGAAGGGCCGCGGGACACTGCTCTTGGTCGACGACGAACCGGCGATACGCAAGGTCTTTTCGCTGCTCTTGACTGCCAGCGGATACACGGTGTTGGTCGCTGCCAATGGGCAGGAAGCGATCGAGCAGGTGATGGCCCATCGCGAGGTCTTGTCGTTGGTGATCCTCGATCTGACGATGCCTGGGCTAAGTGGGGCCAAGACATTCGATGCGCTGCGCGAGCTTGCACCTGGCCTGAAGGTGCTCTTGGTAAGTGGCCATGCCGAAGAGCGCAGCGCACGTGAGATTCTGACGCGAGGAGCCGCGGGTTTTTTGCAGAAGCCCTTTGACGGCGCCACGCTGGAACAAAAGATTCTGGCGCTTTTGTAATCACACCGCCGGATGCCGCAGCGGACGGAGTGGCGAGGGTGCGCTAGAGGCCCAGAGCGTCGGCCATGGCGGCCATGGCGGCATGAATCGCGGGCGAGTGGGCTGCTGTGTCGCCACAGGCCGCGAGCAGATCGAGCTGCGCTTCCAGCGAGGCCAAGAGCGTCATCGCAGCAGCGGTGCGACGCGCAGGCGGTGCGCGATCGAGCAGCAGTAGCCCAGCCGCGAAGAAGTCAACGACGAGGGTCCAGGGCGCCGAGCCACGCGAGAGCGTTCGCAGGCACGCTGCCGTCATCTGGCGAGCATACGTACGCGGATATGGATCCGGTTCGTCGAGTGAAATCAGCGTTGCACGCAGGGTGTCCATGAGCTCTGGCGAGTCGCTGAGTAGCTGGGCCAGATCGGGGGTGCTGCTTGCCAGATCGGCGGTTTGTGGGTCGAGATCCAGTGCGGCGCGCAGACAAGTGGCTGCGTTGGCCGCGTGGCTCATTCGAGCGTGGGCGATGGCTTGACGCAGACGCAGGATCGCCAGCGGATCGATCGGCTCGAAGGCTCGATCGAGGGGGGTCATGCTCTGCTCGGCTTGGTTGCACGCGTTTAGCGCCTGCTCTGCTTGGCCCGCATGCAGAAGCAGCGCAGCGCGGGCCAGCCACACATCGGCAGCGGCCGGCTCTGCGGCAAGCAGATCCATCGAGGTGGCCAGCGCTTCGTCGATTCGCTCGGCAGAGGCGAGAGCCTGCATGCGAAAGAAACGCAAAGTCCGCGATGTGACGCGCTGATCCGCAGGAAAAAAAATCAGCAAGGCGCCGACAAAGAGATCCTGTACCGCGTCCGCCGTCGGAACCAGCGTCGGCGGTGGCAGCGCGGATAGCGCCCGATCGACGGCGACTAGGGCCGCATCGATGGCGCTGGGATGGGCCTCGGCCGTGAGCTGGGCAAGCAAGAACTGAAGCTCGGCCTCGACGTGCTGCGCGGCTGCCTCTTGGGGGGATAGCGATGATGACGCAGCGGGGGCGGGCAGGGCCGCGCACAGTGGCTGCAGCGCTTCATGGGCAAGCTGAGGCCGCCCCAGTTGGCGATGCGAGCGAGCCAACGCCACACGAAGCGGAGCGGTCGCGAGCGACGATCCAAGAAGCGGCAAGAGCTGTTCGGCAACTTCGACCACGACGTGTGGCCGATCGAGCCAGAGCAGCGTGGCTAGGCGCTGCGCGATGTACGGCAGCCATGCGGCAGGCAGCGCTGATACCTGCGGACGCAGCGAGTCGATGAGAGCCAGGTGCCGAGGCAGGGGCAAGCCGCCGCGGCGCGCTAGAGCGAGTGCAATCTGCGCTTCCGCCAGCGCAAAGCCGGGCTGCTGCAAGGCATGCAGCGTCTGCGCATGATGAAGATATGCTTCGGCGTCGAGCGGTGTCGCGGCGATCTTGTCTTCGATGCGATGGCGGTCTTCTTCTCCCTGCGCCTGGGGTGTCGGCACCTCGGCAGCGCCGCGCAGTGTCAGTTGACGCGCAATTTCGGGGCTCAGCTCGGGATCGCTCGCGTGGGCGCGCAAGAGCTCGACCACTTCGGGAAAGGGCAGATAGGAAAGAGCGAACAGCGTCGCGCGGCGAACCGCGGCATTTCCGTCTGCAAGCCGCTGCGACAGAAGCAGTCGTGCAGAGACTGGCAGCTCGGCATGTCGAGCCAAGAGCGCGGCCAGAGGGCCAAGCGTCGCGATTCGTCGCGCAGGAGTGTCGGCATCCACGGCGCTTGCCAAGATCTGCCCCAGATCCTGCGCCCCCAGCTGCAGTGAAAGCCGTGCGGCCAGCGCGTCATCGGGAGCCGATAGCCAAAGCACGCGCTGCCCTAGCTTGTGGTCCTCTTGATATGCGATCTGAAAGCCACCGGCTTCTGCTGAGGGCGACGAGGGATCTGCGCTCTGGAACCAATACGTGAGGAAGCTTCGCGCGCCGCGTGGCTCGCATCGGACAAAGGCCAAGCCGAGTGCGCGTAGCTGATCCAGCACGTCATATTGCGATCTGCCACGTGGCAAGACGTAGCAGCTCGCAGCCTCAGAAACGGCGACATGCGATAGTGCTGCGCTCATGCCGTGGGGCCCTCCGTCGGATCGGGCGCCGGCCATGCCGTCACGCTGCGCAGAACGCGCAACAGCAGCGAGTCTCTTTCGCTGGCGGCTCGCTCGAACAGGAACAGTTGGTATCCCACTTGGCTGGCGACCGCGATGACCGAAGCGCGCACCGCGGGCTGCGGGTGATCCGCACACAGCCTCAGAACATCGAGCAGACGCAGGTCATCGTGCCAAAGAGCCCCAAGCTGTTGCAGCGCTCGACGAGCTGGCAGCAGCACCATGGGCTGTGTTTCATCCTCGTGCGTAAGCGGCGCTATCGCCGAGACAAGATCCGCCTCCTGCAAGAGCGGCAAGGGCGCAAGGACTCGGCTCGCGTCGGCGGGAAGCGGTACTTCCTCGTTGGGTTGCGGCGCATCAGGAGCCACCGTGACCTGGACGACCAGCGCAACATCATGGACTTCCAGACGCAGGTAGCTGCCCGAGTCACGAAGCCGCCACGTCAGGCTGCGTGGCACAGCGGGAGCTTGCGCGGTAAAGCGATCGCGCAGCGCACGCTCCGTCGCAGGGTGTAGCTCGGTGGGCAGGTGCTCGGGCCAGGGATCGGCTGCGAACGCGCTTCCCCAGGGGCGCTGCACAAGCTCTGGCATGGCGTCCAGGCGCTGGCTCCACTCAGCGAAGGTCGCCTCGGCATCAAACGCCAACAAGTCGGCCTGTGGTGGATCGAGATCACGAGAGTCGAATGCGGGGGCAGCAGCGGGAGGCAGGTCGAGGATGAAGCGAAGGACCCACATGCGCTACGCGAGGTGTCGTCGCGACGGTGGCTAGCGACCAAAGATCCAATCGCGGACGTCTTTGACCATCAGGATCAGCAACAGGCCCAAAAGAAGCAGCATGCCGACCAAGTGGATGACTTGTTCGACGCGCTGGTTGACAGGGCGACGCGTGATCACTTCCCAGCCCAGGAAAACCAGGCGCCCACCGTCGAGAGCGGGCAGCGGCAGCAGGTTGAAGAAGCCAAGCAGGGTGCTGATGATGGCGATGAAGTGCAGGCCGCGTATGAAGCCGCGCTCAAGCTGTTCCTTCATGATGCGAGCGATGCCGACCGGGCTCTTGAAGTCTGCTGACTGGCGACCGCGAATCACGTCCAGCAGGTTGTGCATGGTCTGCAGCGTCATGAACATGGGACCTACGATGCTCTGACGAGCGGAGTCGACGAAGGTGTGGCGCTGCGGCGACTGGGCGGACTGCATCTCGATGCCCATGCGGAAGGACTTGCCGTCTTTGGCCGGCGTGATACTGAACGCTTTCTTTTCGCCGTTGCGCAATACCTCGATGGCGATGGGGCGGCCTTCGGACGTATCGACGTAATAAAGGACTTCCATCTGATTGCTGACGATGGTGCCTTCCACGCGGAAAAGTTGGTCACCGGGCAGGATGCCCGCTTGCGCTGCCGGTCGACCGGGCAGGACGTTATGAACCATCACGCCGTGGACACCAATGGCCCAGTGCAGAAGGAAGATCAAAAGCGACGCGAACAGATAGTTCACGACTGGGCCGGCTGCAATCGTGAGAAATCGCTGCCACGCCGGCCGGTTGGGGTACGAGCGCGGATCGCTGGGATCGATGTTTTCGTCCTCGGGATTGAGGCCTGCGATCTGCACATAGCCACCGAGCGGAACGACACCGATCTGAAACGTCGTCTCGCCTCGCCGTCGCTGCAAGATGCCAGGGCCAAAGCCGATGGCGAAGCGGTCGACGCGCATGTTGCAGAGCTTGGCGACGATATAGTGTCCCCACTCGTGAACAATGATCAGGACACCTAGCGCGAGAACGGCGAGTAACCCATACAACATGTCTGAAGCCTACCTTACTGCCCGAGGCGATGACAGAGGGAACAGGGCCATCCAAAACGCTGACTAGACGGCCCGCATTCCTCTGCAAGGGCGGGGTCTTCCGAGTGTGGGAGAGAGGCTAGCGTGGGGCGTCTTCTTTGCGCAGCGCCCACAGCACTTTGCGATAGACCGCTTCGCTCATCACCAAGGACGAGTGGCCGAGCGGAACCACGATCGCGTGTGCTCCTTCGATCTGCGTGGCGGCCGGCGGACAGAGCCAGTCGCGCTCGGCTGCGATGGTGAAGAACTCGACGCCATGAGGCAACGGACCTTCGTGAAGTTCTTGCAGGAAGGTGCTGCCAGGCAAAAGCTGCCACGACGAAGCTGAGACCAGGCCCAGCGTGGCCACGCCCACCAGCGCTGCCCAGGTGCCGCGGGCCGGCGTCCCCAGCATTACCATGCGACGCACGCGGCTCTGACCGCCCAGGTGCTTGATGTAGTACAGGCCGATCAAGCCGCCCATCGAATGCCCGACGATGTCGATGCGATGGACGCCGGTCTGCTTGATGATCTGTTCGACCTTGCGATGGATCAGCAGCGCCGATGCGCGGATGTCGCGAACGTTGAGCACGCCGAGGTTAAACGAGATGACTGCAAAGCCATCGCGCTGCAGGCGCTGCTCGATGACAAACATGGACCCGCGCGTGCCCAGAAAGCCGTGGATCAAAAGGACCGGCGGATGGCGATCCGAGATCTGCTCGGTGAATCGCTTGTTCTTGATCTCGTTGCCACGCACCAAGTGACGCAGATACGAAACCGTATGACCGCCTGAGAGCAGATCTTGTCGCAGTGGATCTGGATCCAGCCTGCGTACTCGGCGATGGTCGGTAATCAGGCGAGTGACTCGACGCAGAATACCCTGACGAACGGCTCCGTGACCGCTGTGGCGTGTCGAGCCGTGTTCCGTTCCTGTATGACCCCGCGGCCCTTGCTCAGGCTCATGATGTGGAGTGTGCCCGTCGGAGTCATGCGGGTGATGGCTGTCGTTGCTGCTACTCACTATCGGTGTCCCCATCAACCATTGTCCCCGAAGGGGAAGGGGAAAGGAATCCCGTGGCGGGCTAGTTTTCGACGAAGCTCTTGAGGCGCTTGCTGCGCGAGGGGTGACGCAGCTTGCGCAGCGCCTTGGCTTCGATCTGGCGAATGCGTTCGCGTGTGACTTCGAAGTCTTGCCCGACTTCTTCCAACGTGTGGTCCGAGCGCTCACCAATGCCGAAGCGCATCCGCAGCACTTTCTCTTCGCGCGGCGTAAGCGTCGCCAATACCTTGCGCGTCTGCTCGGCCAGGTTCATCGAGATCACGGCATCGGATGGCGAGATGACCCCCTTGTCCTCGATGAAGTCGCCGAGATGGCTGTCTTCCTCTTCGCCGATGGGGGTCTCTAGCGAGATCGGCTCCTTGGCGATCTTTAGGACCTTGCGCACTTTGTCGAGCGGAAGCTCCATCTTTTCCGCGATCTCTTCCGGCGTCGGCTCGCGACCCAGCTCTTGCACCAGGTATCGCGAGGTGCGGATGAGCTTGTTGATCGTCTCGATCATGTGGACCGGAATGCGGATCGTGCGTGCTTGGTCGGCAATGGCGCGCGTGATGGCTTGGCGGATCCACCACGTCGCGTACGTCGAGAACTTATAGCCGCGCTTGTACTCGAACTTGTCGACGGCCTTCATCAATCCGATGTTGCCTTCCTGGATCAGGTCCAAGAACTGCAAGCCGCGGTTCGTGTACTTCTTGGCGATCGAGACGACCAAGCGCAGGTTGGCTTCGACAAGCTCCGCCTTGGCCTTTTCTGCCATGCGCTCGCCCTCGGCGATTTCCTTGTATGTGCGGCGCAGATCATCGATCGAAAGCTTCGCCTCTTCCTCGACGCGCTTGATCTTCTTTTTCGACTCGATCATGCCCTGGGCGGCGTTTTCGAGCTCTTCGGACGTGACACCTAGCTTCTTGATGATGGCCTTGGCCTTGGTGGCGTTGGCCTTCATCTCTTTCAGGGTGCGCGCCAGGTCTTTCTGCGGCATGCCGACGCGGCGCTCGAATTCTTCGATCTCCGCCTCGCCCTTTTCGATGCGCATGACCAAGCTCTTCAGCTTCTGCACCACGCGATCGATCTGCTTCTTGTTGATGCGCAGCTCCGACAGAAGCTCGAACATCTCTTGCTTGTTCTCTTCGAGCTTGTCTTTGAGCTTCTTCTTGCGCAGCTCGATCGCTTTGGCTCCGCCGGGAACCACCGCGCCCGCTTCGAGCTCTTCGAGGATCTTTTCGTTGTCGCGCTGTAGGCGGCGAACCTTGTCGATGATCTTGACGACGCGGTCGGTGTGCCATTCCTCGTCGAAGTCCGCGTCTTCATCGTCCAGGTCGCGGACGACATCCTTGACGCGAATCTTGCCCTTCTTCAGCTTCTCGCCCAGCTCAAGGATTTCCTCGACGGCGATCGCGCTGTTGAGAACGACTTGCAGCACGCGCCGCTCGCCTTCCTCGATGCGCTTGGCGATCTCGACTTCGCCTTCGCGCGTCAGCAGCGAGACTGAGCCCATCTTGCGCAGATACATGCGCACGGGGTCGTTGGTCTTGCTGTACCCCCCGTCGAAGTCGTCGTCCTCGTCTTCCTCTTTCTTTTCTTCTTCGTCGAGGATCTCGGGGACTTTGGGGCCCGTCGCGTTGCCTGAGTGAACCTTGACGCTGTGCGCCGAGTCCACCACTTCGATGCCTTCGTCGCCCAGCGAGGACAGCCAGTCATCGATCTGATCAGACGACACCACGTCGTCGGGCATGTGATCGTTGACGTCATCGTAGGTCAGATAGCCCTTGGCTTTCCCCATCGAGATGAGCTGCTGCTTGCGTCGCTCGGTTTGGTCTCGGTTCATCTGCCGGGTTCCTTTGGCGGTCCTTCGGGATTTCCTAGGTTTAAGGAGCTGGGGAATCTATCACGGTCGCGGGTCGCGATGCGAGGCCGTGAAGCAGCTGCTGCCGCAATTGATTCAGCTCGTGTATTCGCTGCGTGATGGGTAACCGAGCTTCGGCGTCGCTGGTGGTGGCCATGCGGGCCAGCCGCCCCGTCAGGTCTTTGATCTCACGCTGAATGGCTCGGGCGCGAATCTGCTGACTAAGCTGAGCCAACGTCTGCTCGGGATTTTCTGAAGGAAGAGATTTGCCTGAGAATATCGCCGCCGCAACTTCTGCTCGCTCTTCTTCTGGGGCAAGCTGCAGGAGTCGCTCGATGCTGAGCGGCTGTTCTTGCAGCACTTCGTCGCGAGCCTGCCGCAGCATCTCGGCCAGCACCGGATCTTCCAGCGCGTCCAAGACCTCTTCTTCCAAGTACGGAAGAAGCGTCGGATGGTGCCCCATCAAGAGCAGCAGGCGCGTCGACAGGGCATCCCAGGTGTGCGTCGGCTGCCTGGCCGGCTGGGCCAGCGGTTTCCGCGTCGTCGTCTGGGGCGCCGCGCGGCTACTCGCGGGCGAGGGCGGACTCTCTGCGCTGCGGGCCTGTGCTTGGCCGTGCAGGCTGCGCCAGATCAGCTCGGGGCGAATCGAAAGGGCGCTGGCGATGCGATCGACGTGAAGTTCCCGTGCAGTGCTGCTGCGCACCGATAGAAGCAGCGGCAGCAGGCGTTCGAGCAGCTTGGCTCGGCCGGCCGTGCTTTGGTTTTCGGCCTGGGCCAGCGCTTCGTCGAGTACATAGTCGATGGCTGGTCGCGCCGCCTTGAGTACTTTTTCCAGGCCCTCGGGGCTGCGATGCGCAAATGTGTCTGGGTCTTCACCGTCGGGCAGGCGAGCAATGCGGACGTCGAGATTGCCGCTGGTTAGCGTCGCCATGTCGCGCAGGCTGGCCTCGGTGAACAGAAAGATGTCCTTCAGCGTGGCGGCGCGTCCGGCGCGATCGCCATCGAGCATCAGCACGACGTGGCCATCTTCGCCGAGCAGGCGAGACAGCAGGCGGGCCTGGGCTTCCGTAAGGGCGGTCCCCATGGGCGCGACGCAGTGATCGAACCCGCTTTGGTGCAGGGCAATGACGTCGAAGTTGCCTTCGACGATGATGACTTGACGGCGCTTGCGGATGGCGTCGCGGGCGGCGTGCAGGCCGTACAGGTGATCGCCTTTGCGATAGATCGGCGTCTCGGGCGAGTTGATGTACTTGGCGCCGCCCTTGTCGCTGCTGGCGCTGCCTTCGGGGGGCGGCAGGACACGACCACCAAAGGCCACGACATCGCCAAGCGTTGTCGCGGCACGTCCGCTGGCCGGCACCAGCAAGGGAAAGATGATCCGGTCGCGAAAGCGGTCATAGTGTGTGGCGCCGCTGGCCGGTACCCGTCGCGCCAGCGCAGGTGGACTTGGCCCATCCTGACCACGGCGGATCAAAAGACCTGCGGCCTCGGCAAGCTCATGCGGCACGCTCTTTTGTGCGAACAGGCGCAGCAAGCCGTCCCAGGCATCCGGGGCATAGCCCAAGCGGAAGCGCGCCGCCATCTCGGGCGAGACACCTCGGCTGGTCAGATAGGCCTTGGCCCGCTCGCTGGTGCCAAGCTGCGACTCGAAATAGCGCGTCGCGAGCTCATTCACACGCAAGAGCAGCGTGCGGGCATCGCTCTTGGCGGTGCCATCGCTTTTCGCGGTCGCCGCTTGCTGCACATGGCTCGGGCGCGTGGCGGGCGGCGGCTCGGGAATATGCACGCCTGCGCGGGCCGCAAGCTCCTGCACAATCTCGACAAAGCTGCGGCCGGTCAGGTCGACCAGAAAGCGGAACACATCGCCGGTCTTGTGACAGCCAAAGCAGTAAAAGAAGCCCTTGGCGGGACTGACCGTAAAGCTGGGGGACTTCTCTTGATGAAACGGGCACAGGCCCTGGTAATTGGCGCCACTGCGACGCAAGGGGACGTGTTCGCTGATGACAGCGACCAAGTCGGTGCGCTCGCGGATCTCCGCGATGATGTGGTTGGGGATGAGCGCCAAGCGGTGCCTATAGCGTGGACTTTGTTGTGGCCAAGCTGGCGGGCGTCCGGTCCTGCACGAGGGGTTGCCAGCCAAAGCGGTGCAGACAGAGCAAAGTGCGCGATATTGTGAGCAAAGTGCTGGCGGGCGTCAATTGTTCGATGCGTCGCAGTGCCGAGAGCGCTTCGGTTGCAGCGCGCCGGCCTTACGTCGGCGGCTTTAGGGACTGCAGGAAGGTGCGGAAGCCGTTTACGACTTCCTGCCAGTTGTACAGCGCATAAAGACCCATGACGACGACGACCAAGGCGGCCTCGCCGATGCGACGCAGGATCGCGCCGCGGTTGCTCGAAGGCGCCGGAACTGCCATCGCTGCGGGCGGCTGGTTGGCGTAATACCCGGCGGGTGCGCTCGCTGGAACCACCTGCTGCGGTGGATAAGCCGGTGGGGGCTGTTGATACGAAGGCTGATATGAGGGCTGATAGGACGACTGCTGCTGCGCCACTTGCTGCGGCTGGTACGAGGTCGATGCTGAGGCCGGGCTCGCCGAGCCGACGACTGCCGTCGGCGCCGATAAGATCGCCGAAGGGACTGAGCCACCAGCCGGTGCCGCGTCGCTGGGAAGTGTCGTCTGCTCACCGCTAAAGGCCGCGATGTTGCGCAGGCCACGACAGGCGGTGCGCAGATCTTGGATGACCGCCCGCATGCTCTGCGGCCTTAGCTCGGGCTGGCGCGACAGCATGCGCCGCACGACGCGGGCAAGCTGCGGCTGCACGCCAAACTGCACCGGATCCGGTGGCGTCGCTTCCATGTGCAGCATGATCCACTCGTACGCCGTGCCGGCACTGTACGGCCGCTGGCCACACAGCATCTCGAACATGATCACGCCCAGCGCATAGACATCGGCGCGGCCGTCGATGTCGGGGCGGGCCTGCCACTGCTCGGGCGCCATATACGGTGCCGTGCCGATGATCATGCCCGTGCTCGTCAGCTTCTCGTCCGTCTGCAGCGGATCGCCGCGCAGCTTGGCCACGCCAAAGTCCAGAACCTTAACGAACTCAGAATTGGTGGTGCGCTCGACGATAAACACGTTGTCGGGCTTTAGATCTCGATGGACGATCTGCAGGTTGTGCGCGGCTTGTAGGGCGCTGGCGATCTGTACGGCGATGTTCACCGTGCGCGCGGCATCGAGCTTTTTTTCTTTCTGAATCAGCTTGGTCAGCACCGTGCCGTTCAGCATCTCCATCACCTGGTAGCAGGTGCCGTCAGGTGCGATGCCGCCGTCGAAGATCTGCACGATGTTCTCGTGCTCGGCGCGGCTGGCTGCCGAGGCTTCGTTCAGGAAGCGCTGCTTGATGCCGCTTTGCATCGACAGCTCTGGCTTGAGGATCTTGATGGCCCCTTTGCGTCCCTGAATTGCGCTGTGCTCCGCTTCAAAGACTGCTCCGAAGGCCCCTTCCCCTAGCAGACGTCGGATGCGCCAGTTCCCGATGGTTTGGCCAATCAGGGCCTGCATCTCCATCCCGACATCGTATCAAAAGACGGTCTCGCATCGGGGACGAGCAACGGCCCAGCCCCGCGTTCGCCCCAGGACGTTACGGCTTCTGACAGACGATCAAGCCAAACGCCTGGCCAATGCGCTGCTCGCGGATGCGGGCAAAGCCCAGCGCCGCTAGCTCGGAAAGCAGCAGCGGGCCGTCGAAGCGGTCGCGGGTCGGGTGGGCCATCAGGCGACGCCAAAACGGGTGCAGGATAAAGGCAGCATACGATTCCTCTAGGCATAGCTGCCCGCCGGGGCGCAGCACGCGATAAAGCTCGCGCAGCGCCGCGCGCCAGTCTTCGGCATGGTGCAGCACGCCAAAGCACACGACCGCGTCATAGATCGCCTGCGGCGTCGCGATGTGCTGGATGTCGCCGCGCCACAGGTGGATCGGTAGCCGCTGGCGCAGCGCCCGCGTCCGGGCTTTTTTTAGCTCGCGCCGATCGACATCGAAGCCGTCGACGCGCCGCGCCTGCGCCACGCGAACCAGAAGCTCGGCCCCGACGCCATCGCCGCAGCCGGGCTCTAGAACATGGCCGCCGGCCAGCGTGGCCCCCAGCTTGGCAAAGGCCGGCAGCGTCCCTTTTTCTTGCTGCAGGCGGCGCAGCGGGTTGTGCATGAGCAGCGTCTCAAAGCGCGTCATCGCCATCGGGCAGACCTCATCGTTCCGGGCATGTCGTGTCGCGCGTCGGCACCACCGGCCCAGCCCCCATCTTCGCACGCTCAAGGTGCCGGGCTGGGGTCGCTGCCCGCTCCACCCGCTATCCCCCGGCAGCGGACCCTGGCCCGCAAATGCGCATTCTTTGCGCAGGATATTACCTAGATTCACTCCGAAGGACCGCTTAATTTTTGCCTGCTCTAGGCGATCCGCCTGTACGCTAGAGCAAGACAGACCCATCTGGGTCGCAAGGGGGGAGGTTGGTCGATGGAATCCGTGGCACACCCCGGACAACCCAGCTTGATGCAGCTTGCGGCGACGCTGCGCCAGCGGTTAGGAACCGGCTCGCTGTTTCAGCTGCTGAACACTCGGCTCGTCATCCAGCATGGCGTCAACCTGAAAGACATCTCGCCGGATCAGGATCGCGATCCCGCCTTGCTGGCCCGCGTCCGCTCGACCTTGTCACGCATGGGCATCGCGCTCGAAGGAGGCCGCCCATGAGCGGGATCAAGAGCGTCCATTCCGCCCACAGCCAGTCGGCTGAGGCTCTGCGCGAGGTCGTGCTCGCACTCGACGGTACGGCGCCGCGGGCCGTGGTGTTCTTTGCCGGGCTGGCGCATGACGGCGCGCTCATCGGGCGCGGCCTGCAAGAGCGCTTTCCCAAAGCCAGCGTCCTTGGCTGCTCGACCAATGGCGAGTTCTGCGAGCGCGGACACGGCAAAGGCGGCCTGGTCGTCATGACCTTGGGCGACGATGTGATCGCGCGCTGTGCCCTGGCCATGGCCGATGTCAGCGACGACATCGAAAAGGGCGTGCAGAGCGCCGCTCGCCGCATCGAAGCCCGCTTGGGCGAGTCGCTGCGCTCGCTCGATGCCGAGCGCTGGGCAGGTGTCGCCCTGCTGGAAGGTGCCCGCGGCCGGGAAGAAGCGATCAATGTCGCTCTCGGCAATATGGCGCCGTTTCTGCCCATCGTCGGCGGCTCGGCGGGCGACAACATCAGCTTTTCGGGCACCTGGACGTTTGCCGACGGCATGCTGTCCCGCGATGGCACCGCTATCTTGATCGCTGAGATGCAGGGGCCCTTCCGCTTCATCAAGGCCTGCAACTTCATCCCGACCGAGCGCACCGTCACCGTGACACGCACCATCCCCGAGCGCCGCTTGATCGTCGAGCTCGACGGAAAGCCCGCCGCCGAGTTCTATGCCCAGGCGCTGGGCGTCGACAAGCAGGAGCTTGCCTTTCCGCACTTCTTGCAGAACCCGCTCGGCCTGCTCATCGATGGTGAGGCCTGGCTGCGCAGCGGCGTGCGTGTCGAGGGCGAGGCGCTGTTCTTTGCCTGCTCGGTGGTCGAAGGCGCCCGCCTGCACTTCATGCAGGCCACCGATCTCGTCGAAGACACGCGGGGCAAGCTGGCTCGCACCATGGCCGATCTCGCCGGTCCCGTTCACGGCGGCCTGTTTTTTAACTGCGCCTATCGCATGCTCGAAGCGCAGATCAAAGGCCAGGAAGTCGCCTATCACCGCGTGCTGTCGATGCTGCCCCACGCCGGTATGCAGTCGAACGGCGA
>CAZKOY010000103.1:0-19176 GCA_964554495.1 uncultured Myxococcales bacterium | reverse complement strand
GTCGAGCAGTGGAAATGGCTGGTATACGGGTGGTGATGAATGTCCATGGATATACCTTTTCTCGTCGAGAACTGCTGATTTCATCTCCACCGGTATACACCCGTCAAATGCGAAAACGTGGACCACATTTGGACCACAAATCAGCGACGCTGTAGCACCCGCTGGTGGACCACAACCTCCTCGGAGCGACCATGGGCGACATCGTCAAGAAGATGCAGGGCGACAAATTCCTGGGCTGGTACATGCGGTACCGCGATGTGGACGGCCGCAGAAAGCAGCGGGCCAGCCATCAACCCACCCGCGTGCTCGCCAAAAAGCTCCTGGTCGAAATCGAGGCGCGCATCGCCCGCGGCATGGTCGGCTGCCCCGAACCAGCTCCCGAGAAGCCACGCGAACTGACCGTCGAGGAACTGTGCGAGCGCTACGTCACCGAGTACAACCGCCCCCGCATCAAGGACATCCAGCTCTACCGCACCGAGCAGCGCTCGGCCCTAAAGCGCATCCTGCCGATGCTGGGCGGACGGCTGGCGAGTGCGGTCACCCCGAGCGACATCCGACGGCTGCGCGACCAGCTTGGGACGCGGTTCAAGCCGAACACGGTGATGTCTACGCTGCGCCCGCTGTCGACGGCGTATGGCTGGGCCAAGCGGGAAGGCATCGTCGACTGCGTGAATCCCTGCGTCGGTGTCGAGCGCCCGGCGCGCGAGAGCCTGCTCGAATTTCTCGACAAGGAGGAGATCCAGAAACTGCTGACGGCGCTGGAGCAGAAGGCGCGTACGTCGAGCGCGTTCCGAGACTGGCTGCTGTATGTGACGGTGGCGATGACGCTGCGCACGGGACTGCGCAAAGGAGAGATCTTTGGCCTGCGCTGGCAAGACCTCGACCTCAAGACCCGCCGTCTCGATGTCGCTCGCTCCTACCGCTTGAAGCCCAAGTCCGGTCACGTGCGGCACCTGCGACTGCCGAGCGCGCTGGTGCCACTTTTCATCGAATGGAAGACGAAGTGCCCGAAGACCGATGAAGGGCTGGTGTTTCCGGTGATGGGTCGCTGGCGCCTGCGCATGGGACGCAAGATCGACATGCTGGGTCTGCCGGAAGCGCTCGAAGATATCGGGGTCCGCCCCTTCAAACGCGCCTGGCACGCGCTGCGCCATACGTTCGCATCGCACTTCGTGATGTCCGGCGGCAACATCCTGACCCTGCAGAAAATCCTGGGCCACGCCGACATCAAGATGACGCTGATCTACGCCCACCTCGCGCCAGATTTCCTCGGCGAAGAGATGGACCGGATTGCGTTCTAGGCGAGGGTCTAGCTCGGCTGCGAATCCAGCGATTCAAGCAAGCATCCCGTCGAACTCGGTCCTCAAGTCAAGTCGATGTGCTTGGCTGCAAGAAAGCGATCCTCTACATACATTCAAACACGCGCCGCTCCCAGCCGCATCCCCAGCGCGCGAGGCAAATCTAACGTTTCTTCTTCCTATCCCTAGTTGTTGAGCGCCGTCTGGTTGCCATAGCCCACCGGCACACGAAACGTATCCCAGGCATTGCACACGCCGTAGTACTCGGGAAAGTTCGTGTACCCCATCGGCAACCGCCCGTTGTAGCGATTGTACTACACGGTGGGCTCATCGTCCGACGGCAAATCGCAAAGCGCCCACGATCGCCGATCCCATGGTGATCCCGCTGCGCGCTGGCCGTAGGGCTGCATCCTCCCCCGAAGTCGCTTGTTCCGCCGATTGGCAGGAAGCCAGGCGATTCAGCGTCGCTGTTACAGGATGTTCGGCCCGCTTCGGTATGGTGAATGTCTCATGGATGATCCATCTGGGCCGCAGATCGATAGCCCGCGCTCTTCCCACCCAATCCTCTCGAACGGACCGCCTGCACCAATGGCCACGTGGAGCCTGCGGCAAGTCGCGCTGCATTTAGCCGCGGTTCTGGCGAACGGCACCAGCCGGCGGCTTTTGCGCCAGGCTTGCTCTGACGATCTGCTAGAGCTTTGTTCGCAATGCGTCACGCGCGGTGTTGTGAACGCAGATCTGTTCAGCGACTTGCGCGCGCAGCTGGGTATTTTGCTGGTGGCTGCATCGATTATGAAGGTCGGGAATGCGCAGAAACGACGCCTGCGCCAAAGTCCTGGATTTTATCCCAGCGCCCTTTATCAAGAGACCCTTCTGCTGTTGGGGCGCGGGCACAGCGATAGGCCGGCCGAAGCGCTGATCTGGCTGGATCTTTGCGCGCAGCATCCACAGCTGATGCAGCAGCTTCAGCGCTCGGTAGCCAGTGCCCAACCCAGCTGCAGCCCAGACGGCTGGCCGACGCCCCAGACCGCAATGCAGCTCTGGGATCTGTGGAACCAGCTATTGTGCCCACGATGGTGCAACGAGTCCATTCCGCAGCTGCGGCCCATCTGCACACGTCGCTTGATCGCGCAGGCGGAGGCCGATCTGGAAGTACGCTTCCGGCGGCCCCTGACCGATTCGGACCGGCGGCTGCTGCGCAAGCTGCGGCGAGCAACCGACGGGCATAACGCCGACACACGCCTCTTGGGCGCCGTCGGTGGCGCGGATCGCATCAGCGACGTGCTGCGTCTGTGTCGCGACGGCGGCGCCGAGTCGATCGTACAGCTTTATCTAGCCTACATGGACCGGGTGTTGGCCATTGTGCTACCGCAGCTCACCGAGCCCCAGGGCCTTGCGCGCTTTCACGAGCTGATCCTGCGAGACATTGCGGTCCCCCTAAACTGCCTCAATGGCTGGACATGGCTGGTGTCGCCGAATGACCCAGAAGACAGCCTGTGCAAATGGCCGATCTTAGGCAGCGCGGCGCGCGTTCGCTTGATGCGGCAGCGCGCGCTTTGCTGGCGACAAGCTCCCGAACTTTACATCGACACTGCGTTGCTCGACATCGTGCGCAACGTGCCAAAGGGATTCTTCCGATGATGAAATTTCTACTCGTGTGCTCACCACCAGCAGGCGCGTCCGTCCTTGACGTAGCCGCCGAGGCCGCAGACATATGCTTGCGACTTACCTCGTTTCAAGTTCAGGTCCCGGATCCAAAACCCCATGGGTTGCTCGTCATCCCCCATACAGCCGATGACATCCCGGGGATCAACACGGCGATCGAAACCGCGCTGGTATTC
The DNA here is from genome assembly GCA_964554495.1 of uncultured Myxococcales bacterium. Classification (GTDB taxonomy): domain Bacteria; phylum Myxococcota_A; class Polyangia; order Palsa-1104; family JAEUJZ01; genus JAEUJZ01. The sequence continues at coordinate 16,037 of CAZKOY010000103.1, read as the reverse complement.
CTGCACCGATGCTTTAGCGACTGTGTGCCCAACGGTTGTTCCCATGCGCTACTTCTGAAACACATTCGCGCGCTGTTACCGCCGTGCCGTGACGATGTGCTGCGCTATCTGGAACAGTTCCCGCCGGGCGACAGCGCGGACGCGCAGGCTTACCGCGACCGACGGCGTCAGCTCTTCCTGCGCAACGCTGCCCTGTTATATTTGATTCAGGACCTGGCTTCGCTGCGGCCCGGCATCGTCCACTTCTCTGGCCATGGCAGCAGGTACCCAGCCCCCTTAGAATTACTGGACAAGCTGCTGCCACCCATGGCGGACTTCGCTGCGTTCTGCGAGGACTTCCTTCCCAAGTTCGACCGTGAGTTCCGACCGCAAGGCCAGCCGATGCGCATGACCGATCTGCTTCGCGCCCTGGCGCAGCAGAAGGCCCCGCAGTTGGTGGTGCTCAACGCCTGCTACTCCGGCGGACTGGTTCGCCGGTCCATCGGGGACCGGGAATCCGCGGCAGGTCCGGACGCGCTAGCCGAGCGATTCGCCGACGCGCTGGCGGCGCTGGGGTTTTCGGAACCGGCACTACAGCTACTAAACGAGACGGTCGTGCCGGCCTATACGCGGCTGGGTCTGAACACAGAACGTCACGTCGCCACCTGCAAAGTCGTCAGACTGATGCTGCAGCAGGGGCAGTTCGATGCCGCCTTCCGCATCTTTCGCGAGTTGGACTGGCCTGCGGCTACGATGATCGCTGCGCTGCGCGAGCATGCGCTAACGACTGGCCATATCGCCCATGCCTTGATGCAGCGCGGTGCATACGATGAGGCGCAGCGCCGGCTCCGCGAAGAAGCGCTACCGCACTTGCATCGGCCGTCGGATGATCGCGCGCGGGCCGCACTGCTAGTCGTGCTCGCTGACATCTGCCAGAGCCAGGGCCAGCCACAAGCGGCCCTTCGCGTGCTGCAACAAGAAGCGCTGCCGACGCTGTCTGAATCGGATGTGGATGGTCGCGCCTGGATCATTCTGCAGTGCGCGAAACTGCAACGCGCCGGCGCCGACAGCACTGCGGACAGCGCGCAGACAAGACGGATCCTGCGCCGGGAACAGGCGCGCGTGGGGGCGGCCCTGGATGCGCTGCGCCGACCGGCGGCGTCGCGGATCACGGTCCGCCGCGTGGCCAAACAGGACGAGTCAGCGCAACTGGAGCGCGACTGTTTGATGCTGCGTGGATACCGCTGGCTGGCGTGGACCGTGGGCCACTTCGCCGACCTATATGGCGCATGCGGACAAAAAAGAGCCGCGCGGCGTCTGGCGACAGAAATCGAGCGGCCGGTGTACCGAGCTCTAGGCGACCTGGACGCCGTGTCTTTTCGCGCCGGACTGCCGCACGGAAACTAGACGACGTTTGTCTGCGCACCCAGGCCATCCGTCCCGGCAGCAGGACGACGCTCACAGCCGGGCTTTTCGCGTGATGTAATCGCATCGACGCTATCGACCGAGCCTGATCGGCGATACGACGGAGAATCGACGATGCCGCGAAAATCCCATCCCCGCAACAAGCTGATCTTCCACTTCCGTGGAGGCCATGAGTCCGCATCGCAGCTTATCGGCATCACGGTTGGACCGAGCTTCTACAGCCAAGGCGTTCTCTTTGCCGACGACAACACGCGCCAGATCCTGGGCTACGTCGGCGAACCCCTGAAGCTGACGAACCACTATCTGGGGACCTTGATGCTCTGCGCACTGGAAGGCGAAGTGAAGCTCGGCCGCCTGGCGGACCTGGGGATCTGGACGGCATCGCCGCGCACGATTCACCAGAAACTGCTGGATGCCTTCGGCACGGTCAAACTGACGCCGGGCGGAACCGGCGAAGAGCACATGATCATCCAGTTCGCCCGTTCGCATGACGGCCCGTTCACAGCGGTGCTTGGCAACGCGAAAAACAAGGGGCCGGGTCGTGACACAGCGGACGAAGACACGGTCGTCAAGCTGGTCTGGCCGCCGGGCTATCAGGTGGCGTTCGACACCGAGGATCGAGCGCGCACGTATGTGGCGCAGCTGGAGCGCGAGGCGAGGTTCCCCGGGGCCAGCGCCGAACACGACGAACGCTATGTCTACGTCAGCAGCAGCGTCAAGGACAGCAAACTGGTCCACCGCATTCGCAGCCTGGGTCTGCAGGTTCACGATGCAGGGGCGCCGCGCGACAGCGGCTGGTTCTCCAAGCTCGCGAACTCAGCCGCAGTGGTTATCGATGCCGCCGGGACGATGAAGCCCTGGCAGTATGCCGAGCTGGGATTTGCGCGCGGCAAGGAAGTGCCCATCCTGGTCAGCTTGGCGAAGGGTTTCAACCAGTCGGCAGTGATGGAAACCTTCGACGCCACTCCATATCAGGCCGAAGATCCCAGCCTGATGACTCACATCCACGAGTGCGTAGTCACGCCCACCGGACAAGTGATTCTGGGGCAGATTACGGAGCTTGTGCAGCGTGCGATGCAGGATGCGCATGCCCCGGTGCCGGGGCACGAGCTGCCCAGCCGCATTCGGATGGAAAACAGCGTCGCAGCAGCCACCCGCAAGCAGATGTCATTCGGTCTGGCGATCCTGGCCGCGGGCCGTGGCCTGCGACGCTTCCTCAACCTGTTTACGCACTATGCCGACCGGCGTTATGGCGTGCCGATGGCCAGGCTGATCGCCAAGGCGCAGGAGGAGCGGGTCTCGTTGTCGTCGATCGTGCGCGCGATCTGTCTGCCCGAGATCTCTGCCCGAAGGGTGAAGCCATGATCCGTGACTTTTTCCCACTGCTCGCCTGGCTGCGCGCGCTCCCCGCGCCGCTGCGCCGCCTGCGCGGCATGCACATGCCACTGCTGGCCGATGAAGCGGTCCTGCCCGATCTGGAACACGCCCAGAGCGTTTTCGATACGCTGCAGGATGCTGCCGATGGAATCTGCCTGCTGAGCGAGCACGCCCTGCACGATCGCAGGGTGGCCCGGCGGCTTTTGCGACTTTTGTTGCGCGAGCCGCGAATCCTCGATCTGGGGCTGCTGTTGGCGCTTGCGTATCTGAGTCTTCTTAGAGACGCGGACAGCCAGCGCCTGCGCGTCCAGCCGTTTTATCCGTCGAGCCTGGTGGATGGTTTTCTGGCGGACCTAAGCGGAAGCGGTCGCTCGGACGACGTAAGCGCCGTGCTAAGCGCGATCGGCAGCCCAGCCTGGAACCGACTGTGGGCGCCGCTCGAACGACATGCCGCGTCGCTGCAGCAGAGCCTGGTTTCTGGTGCGATCTGGCCACGCCCCGCGCAAGCCGCGACCATCCTGCAGCACCTGTGCGAGCTGCGCCCAGCCTGGGAGGCCGGCGTGGCCACCCTCTTGCACGGCGACAGCGCCGTGGCCTCGGTGATGCCAGCCACCCGACGACAGCGCGAACAAGCGGCCCTGATGCGTCATGCGCTGAGCTGGCCGCAGCGTGCCTCCGCCGTATTTCGCTGCCTGGCAGAAAAAGAGGGCTGGCTGCGCCTGTATTGCGCGTACTTGAATCGCATCACGCCCTGCATCCTGCAGCGCTGCGCGACCGACCCAGAAGCCGTCCTGGAAATCAGCCAGCGCGAACTGTTCTGGCCCTGCGCCCGACTGATTTCGCTGGCCGGTCCAAGCCCCAGCACGCTGCCATCGTCGCTGTGGGCCGAGCCGCCGTTCCTGCCGAGCCAGAAGCAACGTCTGTATCGCATGCGTGAGGCGTGCCTGGCCGCGGCATTGCACCCGCCGGGCCCTGAGTTCATTGCCATGCTGCGTCAGGTGGCGCTAGGGTACTATGACGCGAGTTTAGTCTCGCGCCGATCATGTCTCGCGAAAAGCGAACCACGTCTGGAGCCTTCACTGCGCTCGTGCTGACGCAAGAGCTGGAGTCGCTCGCTGCGCAGCTGATGTGCGCCGCTCTGGCAGCTGAAGAACCGCTGAAACAAGCATGGCAGAGCGCGCAGCTGTCGACTCCTTTGGTCGAAGCGGGGGTCTGCATTGAACACGAACAGGCGTACGCCGCGCTGCAGGCCTTCATGCACGTGTACGCCGCGGATCGAGCGCAAAATCCTATGTTCCACGCCGCACGCGAAGCAACTCTTTTGCGTGCGTGCCTGTCGCAGCTGTCGGCGCTGCCGCTGCTGCATGCCTATCTGGGAAGGCACCCGGTCGACCCCGCGCTGGGGAGTTTCCGCGCCCAGCGGCAGCAGCGCCTGTGGCAGTGCATCCCGCACGTACACCCCACGACCGTGATGCTGCAGGCGTATGCCGAAGCGACGACCGAAGACCCAGCTCTGCGCGCCCAGGTCGCCGCCCACCTGTCGGGTCCCTATGTATGTCTGGCGTGCCGACACCAGGTTGCGTTGCGCGGATCACGCGACCTGGCCCGGCTGGTGCACGATGCGGGCTTCGCCCCAGCGAAAATGGTGATGCACTTAGACGTGGAATTGCGCTTTCCGGCAGACCTCACGGCGCTTTGTCAAGTGCGCGCTTGGACCGAAGCAGGCCACTTGCACCTGGCCTGTGCACCGGGAGTACCGCCGCCGCCGCCGTGCTCTCTTTTGCTGGCGGCGTGCTTTACTACGGGTGAAGTTCGCCAAGTTGCCGTCGAGCTTTCCGGGACGGCCGCCATCAGCGACTGCGGTCCGCAAGACAATCTGCACATCGATCAGCTGGTGGGCTTCGCTTGCTTTCCCGTGCTGAGCCGGGCCTGATCGTCCAGGGTCGTCCTTAGACCTCGATGCGCAGCATACCCCGACGCAGACCGCAGTCTTCATCGATCGAATTCATTGCTTCATAGAGCCGGGCGGGCGACACCAGCCACGGCCCGAACAGCGGGTTTACGTCCAGTATCAAGACCAGATCTTCGCGTTCCAAATAGCCGCCGATCGGCGAGTGATGGGTCCGCCCACAGTGAAACAGCGGCCAACGCACGAAGTTAATCGTGTAGCGATGATGCGTTGAATTGAACAGGCGCAGGTGCGCGCAGAACTGCGCTGACGTGAGATCGCGCAGGACCGTCACCTTGCCCCGCAGGGTGAAGCGGGCCAGCACTGCGAGCGCGTCTAACGTCATCCCGCGCATCGATAGCTGCACCACAGGTTGACTCGCCGACAAGACCGTTTCCAGCGTCGCGGTTCCATCCCCCAGGCTGTGCGCGACGTTGACCAACGTAGTTGGGCCGCAGCAGAACGGCGTGCGCTGCATGACCCAGCCTTCGCTGGCCCGATACAGGGAAGCGACTGGCAGTGCGCAGGCTCGCCTCAGCAGCTCGGGGGCTCGATGCACCACGCCGCGACGCCCGCGGAACAGGCGGCCGACCCAGCTTGCAACACCCGCCGGGTGCGGGAACTCAGGACTGCGAGCGCGCAAGGCCCGGCCTCCGATGCTGCTCGTAGATGCGCAAGGCAAAGGCGCCAGCCGGCGTCCCACGGTACGCGTAGGTCAGCGCCTGCAGCTCTGCGGTCTGGGACTCCAGCGCCAGCAGCGGAAAACCATACTGCGCGGGCTGAACCAGCGGCGCGGCCAGGGCGGCGAACGTCAGGTCCGCGGCCGAAAACTGCTCACCGAGCAGGTAGGGTCTGCCATCGGCCAGGCGCTGTGCCACGACGGAAAACACCTGCGCGATCGCGCGACGTGCGGCCTGTGCGCCCGCCTCATGAATCTGCATGCGCCACCGCATCGCTGCGCGGATCAGCGGAAACAGCGGGCGGACAAGCCGCTGTTGCCAGCGTGGTCCACTGGTCTGTATCGTCGGCAGGCAAAGCTGCGGCTGCGGCAACAGATGGTGATAGGCCAGCAGACGTGTTGCCGGACCCAGCTCGACATCGCACAGCGCTTCTAGCTGCAAGCACTCACGGCGCGCTGACGGCTCGAGCGGCAACAGGCGATCTGCCGCAGCGGCTTTGGCATCGGCATAAAGCAGGATGTCGGTGGAATCGCGCAGCACGCGGTCAGGCAGCCGCAGCACTGGCACAGTCGTCGACGCAGCGGTGAGGAGCGTCGCCAGGAAATGAAACACCGGCAGGTGATCCTCCTCACAGTAGGGCACCCGGGTCCAATCGAGCGCCCAACGCGCTTTTTCGCAAAAGTGGCTGAGGGCAACAGTGATCAAACGGGCTGGCGGCATGGGCTCCTCCGGTCCATGGGGTTGGCGGACGCAGTTATGGGCTCTTGTTTACATTGCAATGCAACGGCAATCGTGCGGCATTTTAAACCCCATCATATGATGCTTATGTCATTATAAATCAACGGAACGGAAAATCATGAAGACACCCTATCACACAGCCCGCTCCACCTGTAACACCGACGAAAGCCACGCAAGGAGACCGGTGCATCGAACACATTGCCGGTCACTCAGAGGCCACCTTGCCCATCAATCAAAAACCGTATTATTATTGATTTTAAGTCGCATATTGATTCATATTGTTTTCCATGAACTATCTGGATTTGCAGCAGCCGCACGGGGGGCCGTCAGGGGTGCAGGGTGGCGCGCTTGATGCGCTGTTCGGGACAGTCGCCCAGGGCGTGACACAAAAGCGCTGGCTCTGGCTATCCGGGCTGATTCTGGCTCTGCTGGCAGCGGCGCTGGGCGTCGCGCGACTGCGTACGGACTTGAGCCTGCGCTCGTACCTGGCCGTTGCCAGCCCGACGCCGCAGGCGCTCGTCGACTATGAAAAGCGCTGGGGCGCGGATGGTCAGATTGCCCAAATCCTTATCGAGGCCGAGCAGGGCACCGTGCTTTCCGATGGCGCTGCCGCCACATTGTCTACGCTGACCCGCGCGCTGATCGCGGATCACGAGCACGTGCAGGAGGTCTTCGGCCTGGCCAACGCACCGCTGCTGCACGATGAGCTACTTTCCGACGAGCTAGCCACCCTGACTCCGGCGCAGGCAGCGGAAGTGCGGACCGAGCTGCGTCTGGACGCGCTTTTGGTCCCTACCTGGCTGAGCGCCGATGCCCGCACGGCAATGATCCTGGTCCGCCTTCGTACCGCGGACGACACCGTAGAGGCGATGGAAGAACCGCTGGATGCCATCGCGCACGCCATACAGGCCGCTGCGGGCCATGGTCTGCGCCTGACCCTGACTGGGGCTGCTGCGCTGCGGCGCGATGCAACCGCCTTGTCGCAGCGCGATCAGGCACGTCTGATCCCGCTGTCGGCCCTGCTGATCCTTGGCCTTTTGCTGTGCATGTTTCGTTCGCTCCGCGGCATCGCGGTGCCGTTGTGTACGATGCTGCTTACGATGCTGCTGCTGGCGGGTGCGATGGGCCTGCTGGGCGAGCCAATGCAGCTGCTTAATCAAGCCGCGCTCCTGCTGGTCGCAGCGATTGCGGTGAACGACGCCATCTACCTGCTGCATCAGTTCGATCGAGCGGCAGGAGATGCGGCGCACGCGCATGCGGCCTTGCCAGCCGATCCCGTGCAGCTGCGCCGCGATGCGCTGCGACACGCCCTTTGCGATGCGGGACCCGCCTGTCTTTTGACTGCGCTCTTTACGTTCATCTCGTTTGCGTCGCTTTATACGTCGGACATGATTGCCGTGCGCAGCTTCGCGCGCGTGGCCTGCATCGGCGTGGGCATTGGCTTTGGCGTGGTGATGATCGCGATGCCGATCCTACTGTCGTTCCTACCGCTGTCGGCGCCTGACCATGCGGCGTCGGGATTTGCCGATGCGCAGGCGCAGCGGGTCGCCCGCATGCTTGCCTGCCTGTCGCGTCGGCGGCGCGGCGTCATCGCGTTTTCGATGCTGCTTGCCCTGTCCTGCGCTGCGCTGAGCACACGCGTCAGCGCGGACGGTCGCATCCTAGATCTGATCGATGCTGATCATCCGGTGCGACGTGCCATGGCGCAGATGGACACGCAGCTTGGCGGTGGAATGGTGGTTGTGCTGGAGCTTCTGGCCGATTCGCCGGCCGCAGTGCAGACCCCGGACGCGCTCGCTCGCCTGGTCGCTCTAGATGGTGAGCTGCACACGATTCGCGAAGTGCGCGCTGTCCTGGGCCCGCACAGTGTGATCGCCAGCCTGCGCGGCGAACTGCGCAACGCCGATCAACTTGTGGACTACCTTGACACGCCTGGGATGTCGGCCTTCCTCACGCCGGATAGACGCGCACTGCGGCTGCTGATTGGCCTGCCTGATGTCGGCGGCATACGCATGCTTCAAATCGAAGCGGACATCAAGCAGCGGCTGGCGCGCATCTTCCCCGAACACACCGGGTTTCGCAGCCGGCTGACCGGCACAGCGCATGACGCATGGATCGGCATGGCGCACATCAGCCGCGACCTGGCATACAGCCTGGCCAGCGAGTTCCTGGTGATCGCGCTTTTCATGTGGCTTTTGACCCGATCCGTGCGAGTGGCGACTGCGGTCATGCTGGTCAACGCACTGCCCCTGCTGGTGGGCTTGGGACTTCTGGGCGGGCTGGGCTGGCAGCTGTCGCCGGGGCCTGCGGTGTTGTTTGCCACCGTCCTGGGCTTGGCAGTCGATGACACGGTCCACCTGCTGGTGGCCGCCGCGCGCCGCGTACAGCAGGGCGAAAGCCTGGAACACGCGCTGGAACACACGCTTCAGAGCAGCGGCTTTCCCGTGCTGGTGGCCACGTTGGCCTTGCTGTGCGTTTTCTTGGTGCAGCTGAGCAGTGCATTTCCGACGCTGGTCGTTGCCGCGGGTGTGGCAACGGCTGCGCTTAGCGCCGGCCTGCTCGCCGATCTGCTGCTGCTACCGCTTTTGCTACTGGGTCCGCTACGGCCGCGCGATCCGCTGCGTGTCCGGCTGCCTGCCCTGCGGCGAGATCGCTGACCGAGCTCGGGGGCGGCGCCAGGGGGCCGGCACGAACATCGGCGTCCGCGTCTGGTAGTCGACAAATGCCTGGCCGTAGACGCGCACCAGATCACGCTCTTCCAGCCAAGTGCCCAGCACGATGTACAATGTCATGCTGCCGCCAAACAGCAGCCGCCCCAGCGTCAGAGTGGGCGTGGCCCAGAACACCAGCAGCAGGCCCGACATGATCGGGTGTCGCACCCAGCGATAGGGGCCATCGACGCGCAGACCTGGGGACGGCAAAGCCGGCGCATCCGCGACGATTTGCCAGGCTTGCCGCAGGCCAAGCAAGTGCAGGTGATCCAGGCAGATCGTTGCCGCGTACACGACGACGATGCCAGCCCAGTACAGCGCATGTAGCGCGTCGACGAAAAGCGGCACTTCGATGCGACACAGCACGCGGGGCAGCGGCCGCCACAGCAGCATCAGCGCCAGCATGCTCAGGCTGGCAACGGCGACGTACAGGCTGCGCTCTAGGCCCTTGGGCAGCCAGCCCGCCAGCCAGACTTTGACGCGCGGACGAGCCAAAAGCGAGTGCGGCAGCGCAAACAACAGCAGCAAGCTGATGTCGCACGCCACGGAAAACAGCGACGAACTGTGCCCTGTCGCATCCAGCGATCGACCCGGCACACGGCTGCCGATGAACAGCAGCATCGTCGGCGTCACCAGACCGGCCAGGACATAGACGCACAGCGCCACGCCCAGCACCAGCACCCGCCGCGGATCGGCAAGAACTTGTCGGCTGGTCATCTTCATATCCACGCGTAATAGGCCAGCAGGCGCCAGCGCACACGGCCCGCGGCCTGCCTCTGTTTCAAACGGGTCTGCCAGCCCGCACCGAACGCTGGCTCGGCAAAGGCGCTGGGACGCGCGATCCGCCAAGCCGAGTTCAGCGTGACCCAGTACGAAACGATGTAGCGCGGATCGCATTCCTGCATTTCGCCCAATTTAGATGGAATATCTGACCAATGAATTCCTGGGTATTTATGATGGATTGTATGGTACCCAAAATTGAAGACAAAGATATTAAGATAATTATTTACCGTATCAACGCATTTATATGGACTTTCGGGAGTCGCCGCCGGACCGTGCGTCAGCCAGGCGAAATAGCCCGCCGACAGAATCGTGATCAAAAATGGAATGAACCAATAATAGATCATGCTCACGCCGAAGCAGTCGCTAAGCAGCCACACGGCGCCCACCGACACAGTCAGATCGAAGAGCATGCAGAGACGATAACGGCGCAGCACCTGGCCGGAACAGGCAAAGCGTAAGACATGAAGAGTATGCTGCTTAACTATATACCAATACGTAACCCAATAACGCAGCGCAGCCCAGCCTTTTTCGGCATGAATCGTCGTGCTCTTATCGCGCTGATCATTCCCGGTCACATGATGATTCAATAGATGAAATACGTACATCTCGGCAGAGGTCAAAAACGATGGAAAACAAAGCAGAATTTCCAAGATTCTATCCTGCCATTTGTTTTTAAAAATATGTCGATGAACATGCAAATGCATAACCCCAATTGTCAAGGCAAAATTAAGCAATACCAGCAAGACGTATAGCCCTGCGCGCAGCCACATAGATTGCACCAATCCCGGCCACAGAAGGGCCGTGAAGGCGCTGTAGTACAGGGCGACTTGAATCAGCGGGCCCAGATCCGCGGGGTGGCGCAGGCCCAGCACGCGCTGACACAGTCGCTCGGCCGGTCCCAGGATGGGGTGGTTGTCGTGGGTCATGATTATCTACCTCGGGCCGGTGGAGACCGGCGATACGGGTTAGCAGCGTACGTGCCGTAGGATGTGGCGTGCTGCCTGCACGTCGAGCGCCACGCGGGCTTGCACGGCAGCCGGGGCGCTGTCGGTGGTGCGCTGCGCTTCGTGCAAGAGCAACTCGGCGCCCGAGCGTTGGGTCAGGGCCTGCGCTAGCAGCGCGTGTACCCGCAGCAAAAGCGCCGCCTCGGTGGGTGATAGGTTCAGCTGCTGCGCCAAAGCACCTGACAGCAAGGTGATGGTCTCGAGTCCCGCATTGCAGCCGCCGGCATACAAGCGCAGCGATGCCGCAGTCATCCACCGGGCAAAGTGTGCCGCCTGCCGTGGTCCGATGCCGCCCACACAGGACGCTGCGGCCAAAAGCAAGAAGTCACTCGCCAAAAGCCGAGCGCGCTGCGTCGGCTGAAGCGGCGCGCGCTGCGCCTCCTCGGGCAGGTCGTCGTACAGGCCTTCGGCACTGCGCAAAAAACAGGAGGCCACCCAATAGCAGTCCTGGGCCAGCGGATCGGGCTGCGCACAGGCCAAGTGGCGCGCAAAGTCACGCAGCGCCGACCGACCCGCAGCGCGCGGCGGTTTTTCTAGCGGCGACGCAGCTGTCAGATCCGCAACCGAACCACACAGGCATTCATCAAGCTCGTCGAGCACACGAACGTACTGACGCTGGCTTAGTGCGCAGAGCAGCGCCGATGCTAGCGGCCAGCGCAGGATCCACGGCAAACGCAGGCTCAGGTTGCGCAAGAAGAACGCGGCGGTGGTAATGCCCATCAAAGCTGCGGCCCCGCGTGCGCCGCAAAAACGATCAAATGCCAGGCAGTGCAAAAGGCGCAGCGCCATCGGCACATCGGCCAGCGCTGTCAGCAGCAGCTTCTGACGCAGTCGAAGCACATCCCCCGAGGCCGTACGAACCAACGCCGCTTCACCGCGGGCAGGCTGCAGCAGATCGCGTTCGATGTCGCGGATGTCATTGGCCAGCTGCAACAGCCGCCCAGTGGCACGACACAGCTCAGGCCGTGGTGCGCAAGCCGGCTGCACGCGCTGCACCGCAAACAGCACGATCTGGCCCAGGACTGCGCTGCCGTACGTAGCGCCTTCGGCCCGTCGCTGTCGCCCTAGGGCCCCCAGGGACTGCGACATCGGCTCCACCAAACTGTGTCCCAGCTTTAGCACGCGCGACTGGGCATCGGCCGGCAGCTTGCAAAAGTCACGACGGATCTGCGGCAGACTCTGCGCGATGGCCTGATCGATCCGCTCGCGAGCATCACGCGCGCGAATACGATCGCAGGATGGAAGGTGCTGGCCCGTTCCCGCCAGATACTGAAGGACGCCGAGCATGGCCTGGGCGCGCTCTGGGTGCTCGCTTTGCGAAGTCAGATCCTCTTCGGCGTCCAGCACTCGGCACAAAAGGTAGGCCACCCGCGTTTCCCGTCGCAGCGCCGCAGGGAGCAGCGCATGCGCAATCGCCAGATGTCCGGCCGCCGCGCGAAACAACACCGCCAGCGTCGCGCGTTTTAGCCCCTGTCGTTCGACGCTGCGCGGGCGCCGCAGCTCCCAGCGCGCAAAAAGGATCAGCAGCAGTCGCTGCAGCAGATCCAGACCAAGAGCCAAGATCCTCATGTCATTACCTCGGCAAACAGGGCCGCGAAAAAGTCGGTCGTCACGGACTGGCGCAGCTCTGACAGCAGAGCCTGCGCGGCCCGCAGCTTGTGCTGCACGAACTGCCGTGACGTCTGCAAGGTGCCGCTGTCGACGATGCGCCGCCGCAGATCATCGGATCGCTGCAGATTCCCGCGACAGCCTTCCAGCGCCTGCAGCCGCGCTGTCTGATCAATGTCGGCTGCCACCCAGTCCAGAAGGGGCCAGGTCAGGACGCCAGCCAGGATGTCTGCCCCCGGTGCCTTGCCCAGACGCGGATTGTCTTCGCAGTCGCGAATGTCATCCATAACCTGGTAGGCAACCGCGAGGTGATCAGCCATCTGCACCAGCAGCTGCTGCGTGGCTGGCAAGGCCTGACCAAGCTGAGCACCGGAAAGCACGGCCAGGCGAAACAGCGGCGCGGTCTTCGCCAGCACCACATCCAGATAGCGTGCGCGACAGCTCTGCACGCTGCCACCGCGCTGCGGCAGCGTTTCCAGCACCTGCCCTTCCGCCAGCGTCCGCAGCGGCTCGTACTGCAGTGCCAGTTGATGGTGCGCAGCAACGTCGGCCAGGCACGCGATGCCAGCCCCGGCCAGGCACGCGCCCGCCATGGCAGCAGCACGGATGCCGATCGCCGCGCCCAGTGCCGGCAGTCCCCGCCGCAGCTCGGCTCCGTCGACAAGATCATCGTGCAAGACCGACGCGGTTTGAATCAACTCCATGGCGCAGCCGGCAGAAATCGAGCAGGGCTCGCAGGCGCTGCCCTGCTCTACGAACGTGGCCGCGTGCAGCATCCTGGCGCGTAGCAGCTTGCCCGGCGTGCGCTGCAGGTGCTCGGTCACAGCCATGGGCAGACCCTGCTGCTCGATCTGCTGCGTATACGCGGCCCACGTGTCGGCAGCATAGGCGTCGCTCCGCATCCGCAAGGCGGTTGCCGCGGGTCGTGTGGACAATTCGCCGGCTGTCGCGGAGCCGTGAAAGGGGCCTGTATCGATCTGCATGTTTACGTCACCTACTTTTGGGGGAATGACAGGTCCAGGCGCGTGACCACACTGGGCTGCACCGCAAATGACGCATCCACAAAGCGCGGCATGCGTCCATAGCGTGGCGCCGGACCGCTAATGATCAGCGGCTCGTTCTTGTCGCGCCGGCCGTTGCGGTTCACGTCGTGCAGCACCACCGCGGCGTATCGCCCAGACGGCAAATCGACGAAGTCGGCGCGGTAGACCGGGTCACGCACCGCGACCGAGTGCGCGTACCGGGCGCTGTGACCTTCGCCGGGCAGCTCTTCGCCGCTGTGATACAGGCGGATGCGCAGATCACCGCCCCGCGCGGCCGCGATGCCCGACACCGATAGCTGCAGCTCCCCCGCATGATCGGTAGCACCGGCCGCGTCCCCGTCAGCGGGGCAGCCAACGGTGCGTGCGACCGGTGCGCAGGGATACACGATGCGCAGGTGAATCGTGCGCTGGCCGGGGCCAACGGTGCGTGCGGCTTGCTCGAAGCTGGGAACGTGCTGCAGCTGGGCGCCGCCCGTACGATCGGAAAAACCAAAACCTTCCGTCGGCAGCCCATACGCGGCCCGCGTCAGTCGCTGATCACAGTTCCTATCGTGTACCGCGGCCACCGCATAGCTCCCATCGGGAACCGCCGGAAAACGGACGTGTACTTGACCCCGGGTGATCGGTACGACCTGATCACGAGTACGCGCTGCATCGTCGGGGAATCCGCTGCCCATTTCGGCCAAACGAATGATCGCGCGCCCATCGTCGTCGCGAAAACCGACGACGTACACGTCCACATCGTCGGCCGGCGCAGGCGCTTTCGCTGTACGAGCGGCCGGCGAAAGCGCGATCAACAGCACGGTCAAAATCACGACGCTGGCAAACTTGCTGACGGCACGACGCCGCAGATGCCACGTCGGTTGTTTGGGGTTCATGGCAGTAGGCTAAGCAGCGCGCAGCGAACCCGTAACAGCGACGAAGCAATCGGAATGGACCAGCCCTCGGATTCCTCTCCAGCTAATCACAGCTGATCAGGACGTCCTGATGGAGCAGTCAGCAAGAGCAGGTATCGTCAGTTTGATCGGAAAGAACGTCCGCTCGCCCGAGTACGGTCGGAAAAACTCGGCCAGGCCCAGGCTGCTTACCTGTCCCGCGTAGCGGGTGTTGTAAATCGATGCATGCGAGCCGGGCACTCCGACGTAGGCGGCCTCGTACAAGTCAGAGACAGAGGCCAACGGTGAGGACTCGACGAGGCGCGCCGTGATCACGGAGAACTGATCCGCCAACCAGGCGTCAACCGTGGAGTCATAGACCACGGCAAAGGAGACCTCGGTGCTGTTTGCAGCGGTGAGCAGAACAACGCCGTCCAAGGGACTACTGACCAGGCCATCGCAGCCGCATGCCTCCTCGCACTCCTTCCAGCCAGGAAGTCGAGATGTTGCCGCAACATGCGGGTGTTTTTTGGGGTCCCCTTGCAGGCCCCCCCACTCCGAACGCTCCGCTCGCATTGACTGACTTCCGACGCAGTGAAGGCAGATCTACCAACCATCTGCCCGCTGGAATAAACAACCACAAATGACTATTCCAGCAATGGCAAGCCACCTGAACGAAATCGGCGAAACGTAGCAGCGATGCGGTACCCCTCGGTGGTCCCGCGGCTGCTCATTCTCCGCAACCACTCAGCCTGCGGTTTCACGCCGCGGACCCAGCCTGCGCCATCAGCACTGTCACTCCATCGCGTTCATACGCAGCACTAGCATGCGCCGCTACGGCAGCGCGGGTGAGCGCTCCTCATCGCTTGCTGCTGAGTTCTACTTGGCGAACGCGCTGGCTTCGCGCAGCAGCTTGTTGCAGTCGCTGCGGGCCCACTCGCCGAGCGCGGGGCCGGCTGCGACGTAGCCTTCGGAGTTGAGCCAGAGGGCGATGGTATCGAGGGGAAAGCTGCGCTCGCGCAGCGTCGGGGCGGCCGCGAGCCAGGCTATGCAGATGGGCGGTGGGTGGCAGCAGAGCGAGCGAGCGCAAGGCTGGCATGACGCGCGACGCACGACGCACCACGCACCACGCGAACGAGCGGTGCTCCGCCAGCCGCTTCGATGGCAGCAGGTCTCAGTCGAGCGCATGGCCAAGGATGGGCACGCAGGCGACGAACAGGCCCTGCCCGCATCCTTGCGCGCGCCGGAAAGACGGCGCGACAAGATCCGTCACATCGCGCTTGCGAATCGCGAGAAGGTGCTATTCAAGGAGAACGATCTGCATGCGACGATGAAGCATGATCCAGATGACCGGAGCCCTGGCTCTCCTCACTGGGATGGGGGCGCCGGGCAGGGCGCGGGCCGGTGACGTGCTGAAGCTCGCCACGCTCGCCACGGCGATCGACCGCACGGCAGACGAGCGGGCCAAGTGGGACGCCCTCTTCAAGCAGGTGCGCAGCAAGCTTGGCCAGGGCACCTTCGTGCCAGAGCTCATCACCAAGCTTGAGCAGCTCGGCCAGTAGCCGCCGCGCTCCCCTTTTGCGGAGCTACAGGGCGGAAGGCTCGCAGACATGCGGAAGCGCATGGCAGCGTCGCTGTTGCGGTTGGCGAAGGGGAAGCTGGTGAGCGAGGGGCAGGCAAGCGGCGTGACCGCGACGACAAAAACACGTTGGCGTGATCTCGGATTCCGCGAGTCGTACTCGTCGTGCAAGGTGCCGTCGAGCAGCTTCACCGGAAGCTCTGCACGTTCTGGCGCAGCGCTCCGTCAGAAGTCGGAATCGGAGTAGGGGCAGCGGCGACTTCGGCATGGTGGTGGATCCCGGAGTC
>CAZKOY010000102.1:0-19317 GCA_964554495.1 uncultured Myxococcales bacterium | reverse complement strand
TAACGAAATTCTCGATCTGAAACTGCAACGAACAGACGGGAAGCGCAGGAATTTTCGCGCGGGCTGCGCAGGTCATGCACTGCTTGGTTCCGCGCTGCGTGCTGGCGCGTTTCGATCCGCACGCGGGCGCGCAGCTAGACCAAGAACCAGGGTAGGGAAGCGAAGCAGGCGAGCTAGCGCACAAGCACGAGCTTGCCGAAGTGGGCGCTGTCCAGCGCACGATGGGCGGCAGCCGCGGCGGCCATGGGAAAGGTCTGGTCGACGATGGGGCGCAGCGCACCGCGCTCGAACAGGGGCAGGGCGCGGGTCGCAAAATCGGCACATAGGGCAGCCTTGCGGGCTGTGGGCAGAGCCCGCAAGGTCGAGCCGATCATCTGGATGCGGCGCCGCAAGAGCAGCGCGAGATCAAGGCTGGCTTGGCTGCCACCCATCAAGCCAATCAGGACCAAGCGGCCATCTGGGGCCAGGCAGCGCAGGTTGCGATCCAGGTATTCCGCGCCGATGCAGTCGAGGATCAGGTCGACCCCAGATCCTTGCGTTGCCTGCATGACCTGAGCGTGAAAGTCAGTCTCGCGATAGCTCCATGCCGCGTGCGCTCCCAGCTCTTGGCAGCGCTGCGCACGGGCCGCGTCACCGACGGTGCAATAGGCGGTCAGGCCGGCGGCGCGACAGAGCTGGATGGCTGCGGTTCCCACCCCGGATGCTCCGCCATGGATCAGCACGCGTGCGCTCTGCCCACTGCCAAACGGCAAGCCGCCCACGCCAAAGAGGTTCAGAAAGGCGGTCAGAAAGACCTCGGGCAGCGCGCCGGCTTCTTCGATCGACACCGAGCTTGGAATCGGCAGAACCTGACCCACCGGCACCGCGACCTGTTCGGCATAACCGCCGCCAGCCAACAGAGCCATCACCGGCTGTCCCACCTTGAGCCAAGCAGGCAGCGGATCGGATGCGGCGCTGGGCGATGCGATAGCCAGCACATGACCGGCGGCTTCAAGACCCAGAGTGCTCGACGCACCGGGTGGCGGTGGGTATAGACCACGGCGCTGCAGGATATCGGCGCGATTGACCCCGGCCGAACGCACGGCGATCAGCACCTCACCGGGCGCGAGCGAAGGATCCGGGCAATCGACCCAGCGCAAGACATCGGGTTCACCGGGCTGATCGAAGCGGATGGCCTTCATGCCTCGTCTCGCAGCGGACTGCCTGAGTCTGCAGAATGGCTCGACGCTGCGCTCTTGCTCTCGCTGGTCTTCAGCGCTCGCAGCACCTGCTTCCACACATCGGCCTGACCTTCTCCGGTCTGCGCTGAACACAGAATGGGCACCTGTCCGATCAGGCGGCCCAGCAGCAGAGCACAGGGCTTTCGTTCGCTCTTGGCCAGCTTGTCGGCCTTGGTGATCACGGGCACCAGGGCGTGGCCGAGATCGCGCAGGTACGCGGCAAGTTCCAGCTCGTCAAAGAGCTGCTCGCGGGCTTTCTCGGGACCTTGCAAGAGGCGCCTTCCGTCGCAGAGCAGGATCACAACGGACAACGCATCGCGGCGCGTGAAGTACTCTTCGACCATGACGCGCCAAAGCTGTCGTTCGCTGCGGCTGACTTCGGCGTAGCCAAAGCCGGGCAGATCGGCGCACAGAAGCTCACCCCGCGAGCCGCCTGCGCCCAGGTATTTGGCAGCGAAAAAGTTGATGAGTCGCGTCCGACCCGGAGTCTGCGAGACGCGAGCCAAGCCCGAGCGACCGAGCAGAGCATTGAGCAAGGACGACTTGCCCACGTTGCTGCGGCCACAGAACGCGATCTCGGCGCGACCGACGGCAGCGGGCCAGTCCGCTTGTCGGCTCGCGCTCTTTATATAGTGAGCGTCTACGATGCGCATGGTGGGCGCGCACTGTATCAGAAGCCGTCGGCCCAAAGACGCGGGGTCGCAGGCAGAACGGGCCGCGCACGGGCGCGATCATGCGAGGTTTCTTGCCATGCTTTGCTTGGGCGGCGCGCTGATACCATCAGCCTATGCCTGATGGATCTTCGATCAGCTCGGGGAGCATGCCGCGGCGACGTCGCATGCGCTGGCTGGGTATTGCGGCGCTGCTTCTGGCCCTAATCTATCTTGCGGTGGGGGCGATGACAGCGACGAGGATGACGCGCCCCAAGCGCCGCTTCAAGCCCGAGCACAGCCCTGCTTCGCGCGGTCTGCCCTATGAAGAGGTGCGCTTTCTTGCCCGCGGGGGCGATGCCGACTTGGCGGGCTGGTTCGTACCGGCCGCGGGGGTCCACCGAGCGCTGATCTTGGTACACGGCAAAGACAGCAACCGCTCGCGCTTCATTGAACACTCGGGTGCCATCGCGGTCGAACTACACCGCCGCGCGTTCAACCTTCTATTGATCGATCTGCGCGGGCACGGCCAAAGCAGCGATTCGCGGCTGAGCTTTGGCATCAAAGAACACCGCGACATCCTGGGAGCGTTCGACTATCTGCAGACCCGCGGCTTCCGCAAGGGATCCATCGGCGTGCTCGGCCAGTCGATGGGGGCTGCCTCGACGATCTTTGCTGCGGCTGCTGAGCCGGGGATCGCGGCCGCGGTGAGCGACTGTGCGTATTCCGACATTCGCTTGGTGATCGACCATCAGTTCCAAGCGAGCACGGGTCTGCCAAGCTGGTTTGTGCCGGCGACGCGCCTGTTTGGCTGGCTCTTAGTCGGGGTCGACTTAGCGACGGCGCAGCCGCTTCGAGTGGTGGCGCAGATCGCGCCGCGTCCGCTCTTTCTGATTCACAGTGGAGCCGATGCCCTAATTCCGGTGGGACACGCGGCCGACCTGCGCTTGGCTGCGGACACCAGTCGCCTGTGGGTGATCGAAGGCGCGGGGCATGTCCGCGGCATTCAGGCCGCCGAGACTGCATACCAGACCAGGGTCGGCGAGTTCTTCGAGAAAAACGTACCCAACAACTGATCCTCGGCGCATCGGTGCGTGGTGCGATCCAGCGTCTGGACACGCGGCGGGAACGCCTGCAACAAAACCGATCGATCTAGATCAGGCTAGTTCATGAACTGGAAGTAGACCGCGACGCTCTGCGATTCCAAGTTGTGGTCGTAGCAGCTTGCGGTGCCGGCCGTCTGCACCAACACCGAATACGTGCCGCCAGGCGGCGTCGGCATGTTGACGGGCTGGTGTGGGATGGGGCCGCTGCAGTGCAAGACATGCGAGGCCGTGGGATCTTTGTTGACGAACTGCAGCCGTACTCCGCCGCGACGCAGCTTGATCGGAGTCGGGGCCTGCGATCCGGCGGCGCCAATCTTCAGCGGATCGTTTCCGGGAATGGTCCAGGTATGTGGCGTGGCGGTGCCACCTTTGCCCGAATACTCGACGACAAGCTTTGGATCGAGGGGGACGACGACGGCGCGGCTGTCGCCCCGTGTGCCTGCGGGCCCGTCGACCTCGGCGCGCAGGGCCAAGGTCTTGCCGCCTTCGTATGCGCTTCCGGTCGGGATGCGCAAGCTGACGGTGACGGGGATGTTGGTATCGCGGACCATGGCGAGCGACTTGGGCGACACCTCGGCGAGCAGATCATTTCCCGGCACATCGGTGACCAGCGAGAAGCTCAAAGTCTGACCCATGGCCTGCCGCGACAGCGTGACCGCGGTTGAG
Organism: uncultured Myxococcales bacterium; assembly: GCA_964554495.1. GTDB lineage: Bacteria > Myxococcota_A > Polyangia > Palsa-1104 > JAEUJZ01 > JAEUJZ01. The sequence goes on along the minus strand of CAZKOY010000102.1, from coordinate 15,675 downwards.
ATCGTCGCCTTGGCTCCCAGCGAAAGCGGCGACAGGTCCGAGCCAAACTGGCTGTCAAAACAGAACGCGCCCGATGCGCAGGGGTCTGGCTCGGGGGGATGCTCGATGCTGGGCAAGGGCGGCGGATCGTTTCCGGGCAAGACATCGGGTGCAAGTCCCCCACAGCCAAGAAACAAGCTACCGCCCACAGAGAGCAGCCAGGCACAGGAACGGGTTTGGCGGGTGAGCAACATGGATGGGCTCCTTGGCGACGGCGCGTGCGGCGAGTCTAGCTGCACAGTTCGCTTCAAAGGAAGCGCAACCTGCGAATTTCTTGCGCGATTTTGGCGCGGCCCGCCACCCGCCATAAGCCCACGTCCGCCGGGCCGAATCGCGCCCAGACAATCGCGCATACTAAGGAGCGTGCCGCGACGTCTTCGACCTCACAAGGCTGTCCGTCCGTCGAGTAGCTCGCTCGCATGGCTGTTGGGGATTGTGGGCTGTGTTGGGCTGGAACCGCGCTGCGGTCCCCATGCTGCGAGGGCGCAGACTGAACCAGCGCTGCCTCCGCTGCCGAACGGGACGGGCTTTGTGCGTCTTTCGGTGCCGGGCTTTCAGTCGGCGGTGGTGGCGTGGCCAGATCGCGCGGCCGGTCCCAACGCGGACAAGCTTCCCCTGCTGGTTGCAGCACATGGCAGCTATGACCAGCCCGAGTGGAACTGCGAAGTGTTCAAGCAGGTCGCGGCCGGTCGTGGTGCTGTGCTGTGTCCGCGCGGCAAGCTGCGCTGGGACACACCGACGGAGCCAAGCATGCTGCGCTTCTATTTCCCCAGCACTGGGGGCTGGCTGGGACGCGAGATCGAAGCCGGCTTGGCCGCCCTGCGCCAGGCTGAGCCGAGCCGTGTCGCCGACGGGCCCGTGGTCTATATCGGCTTTTCGCAGGGCGCCATTTTTGGGGCACCGCTCGTCATTACGAAGCCCGCCCTGTTCCCTCGCGTGATATTGGTCGAGGGTGGACACGACGCATGGACGAATGACAGCGCGCGACGCTTTGCGCGCGGTGGCGGCCTGCGTGTGTTGTTTGCCTGTGGCCGTGCATCCTGCGAACAGAGTGCTCTGCGTGCCGCCCGTGCGCTGCAAGGGGCTGGAGTCGCTGTTCGCGTCGTCGCAGCCGCCAACCAAGGCCATACCTATGATGGCGGGGTACAAGCCGCCATCGCCGCCGCATTCGCTTGGGTGGTCGAGGGAGATTCGCGCTTTTCACCGTCGGAAAACGCAGCCCGCTGACACCGCCACAGCCAGGCCTAGTGTGCTGAGTTCGGGGCGCGTCGTGTCGTTTTTGGGAGCACTCGATGACTTCGCTGCGTAGCTACACCCTGCGGGCTGTGCTGGCCCTTTCGTTCTTGTTTCTGTTCTACGGTCTTGCCCTCGCCATCGCCGTGGGTCTGCTTCTGATTCCGTACTTGGAAGTCACGCTGGCACACCGCCTGCATCCCAAGCTGGCGCTCTTGTGCATCGTGGCTGCGGGCGTCATTGTGTGGAGCATTCTGCCGCGTCGCAGCAAGTGGGAAGCGCCTGGTCCCTTGGTCACCGCAGACGAGCAGCCGCGCCTGTTCGCAGAGATCGATCAGGTGGCCCAGCAGATGGGAACGACCACGCCGCACGAGGTCTATCTGATCCCGGAAGTGAACGCGTTTGTCACACAGCGCGGTGGCCTGTTTGGCATCGGTGGCAAGCGCGTGATGGGGATTGGCGTGCCGCTGCTCGCCGTGTCGCAGGTCTGCCAGCTTCGCGCCGTCGTGGCGCATGAGTTCGGTCACTATCAGGGTGGCGAGACGCGCTTGGCTTCGATCATCTATGCGACGCGCTCGGCCATGGTGCGAACGCTGGTCAACCTGCACAAGAGTGGATCGGCGCTGCTGCACAAGCCGTTCGAGTGGATGCTGAACCAGTACCTGCGCATCACGCAGGCCATCGCGCGTCAGCAAGAGCTATCGGCCGATGAGTGGGCCGTGCGCATCGCCGGCAAAGAAGCGCAGGCCGGAGCGCTGCAGTCAACCGGGCTGCATGGCACCGGCTTCGATCTGTTCATTGAAAACGAGCTGAAGCCGCTGATGGCCATGGGGGTTGCTCCCGACAACCTGTTCGCCGGCTTTCGGCGCTTTCTGCGCAGCAGTGCGTGGAACGCGCTGCGACCGGTCGTGCAGGAAGCGATGGAGAAGCAGTCGAGCGACCCCTATGACTCGCACCCGCCGCAGCGCGAGCGCTTGCAGCACATCCAGATGCTGCCCGAGCCACGCACGCCACTACCCAACGACACGACGCCTGCCTATGAGCTTCTGCGCGATGCCGAAAAAATCGAGTCGCACTTTTCCAAAGACTTTCACCGGCCCGGCGTCGAGGTGGTGTCGTGGGACGACATCGCGCCGACCTGGGCCAAGATGGGGCGCGCACTGGCCGAGCGAACGCAGGTGCGCGCAGCGGATGCCTGCGCGGGTCAGCTAGCGGCGCTGGGTGAACACTTCGACAACCGAGCCGCGCTGGCTGAGCGCATCTCGCCGCGCCTGATCGGATACCGTCGACCCGATCGGCAAGAACAAGTCGACACCTGCTGCGTAGAGTACTTCGCTGCCTATCTCGCTGCGCTCTTGTCCGATGCGGGCTTTCAGTTCTGTGTTGCACCGGGCGAGCCCGTGCAGCTTGTGCGCGGAAGCGCCCAAGGCGAGGACCGCATTGATGTCCGCACCGTGGTGCGTGAGCTTGTCGCCGGTACGCTCAAGGGCGAGGACTATCTGGCCAAGCTCGCTGCCTGGGGCCTGCCACCGTCGGCGCGGCTTGCGGTATCAGATGAACGAACGCGCGAGCTTTCGCAACGCCGCCTGGATGTGCTGCGCATCGAGCGCGATGGGGGTGTCGAGATCGAGACCCACTTACCGAGCGTGCTGCTGCCGCAGTGCTGCGCTTTGTGCTGCGGCCCGGCTGAGTACGAGCTAAACGTCAACCTGCCGATCAACCGCATCCTGGGCGGAAACCAGATCGTTCAGATCCCAGTGACCGTGTGCGGCGAGCATCAGAAGACCGCACACAAGGCGTTCAAGATCAAGTCTCTCGACGACAAGAGCGGCAAGGCGACCTTGGTGGTGCAGCATCCGCCCTATGCCGATCTGATCGAGCGCTGCAACGCCTAACACCTCGACTGTGCATCACGCAGCGTGTGCGGGCTTCATCAGCGAGCGCTGGGTCCGAAGTCGCGGTGGACGATGGTGTCGCGCAGATAGGCGTCTGATTTGCCCAGATGATCGATGTTGTAGTGCAGGCCGCGGCTTTCGCGTCGTCGCTGCGCGCAGTCGATAATCAGGTGGGCACATAGCGCGAGGTTGCGCAGCTCCAATAGGTCCGAGGTGATCTTGAAGTCCCAGTAGTACTCGCGGATCTCTTCGCGGATTAGCTCGATGCGGCGGCGGGCTCGTTCCAAGCGGCGGTCGGTGCGGACAATGCCAACGTAGTTCCACATCAGGCGGCGCACTTCGTCCCAGTTCTGTGTGACCACGACGGCTTCGTTGGGATCGCGCGCATCGCCCGAGATCCACGGCGTGACCTGCGACGGCAGATCGATCTCGCTTTGGGCCACGGCATCGGCCGCGCGGTGCCCCATGACCAGCCCTTCGAGCAGTGAGTTGCTCGCCAAGCGACAGGCACCATGCAGGCCGGTCATGGCCACTTCGCCGATGGCAAACAAGTTGGGGACGCAGGTGCGGCCATCGATGTCCGTGACCACTCCGCCACAGGAATAGTGCGCCGCTGGCACGACTGGGATCGGCTGGCTGCGCATGTCGATGCCGTACTGCATGCAGCGTGCATGGATCGCGGGGAAGCGCTCGACCAAGAACTCGGCGGGCAGGTGACGCATGTCCAAAACGACATGGTCATCGCCGGTCCGTTTGAGCTCGGCATCGATGGCACGGGCCACCACATCACGCGGCGCCAGCGACTTCATCGCGTGATACCGCTCCATGAACGTCTCGCCGCTGCGCAGCTTCAGAACGCCGCCTTCTCCGCGCAGCGCTTCCGAAACCAAAAACGACTTCGCTTCGGGGTGATACAGGCAGGTCGGATGAAACTGAAAGAACTCCATGTTGCCGATCTGCGCGCCAGCGCGATAGGCCATGGCCACGCCGTCACCCGTCGCTACGTCCGGGTTTGAGGTGTACAGGTACACCTTGCCGGCGCCACCCGTAGCCAAGATGGTTGCCCGCGCCAAGATCGTTTGCACCTGGCCGCTTTGCGTATTGAGCACATAGGCCCCAAAGCAGCCCACGCGACCGCCATACTTTGCGAGGTTCAGCAGATCCACGGCCATCCAGCCCTCGCGCACGGTGATGTGCGGATGCGCGAGCACGGCGCCAAGCAGTCCGCGCTCAATCTCTTGCCCGGTCGTGTCCTTGGCGTGTGCGACGCGGCGTGCCGAGTGTCCGCCTTCCCGCGCCAGCGCCCACTCACCGTCGGGCGTCACATCGAAGCGCACGCCATAGCGCTCGCGTAGCTCGGTGACCGCCGCCGGAGCCTGCCGCAGATATCCCGCAACCACATCGGGATGACACAGACCGTCCCCGACCGTCAGCGTGTCTTGGATATGCGCGTCGACGCTGTCGTGCGGATCGAGGACGGCGGCGATGCCCCCTTGCGCCCAGGCCGTGTTGCTATCGGCAGAGCTGTGCTTCGTCAGGATCAGCACGCGCCCATGCTCGGCGGCGCGCAGCGCGAAGCTTAGACCGGCGATTCCCGAGCCAAGCACCAAGTAGTCGGTCTGCTCAGGGCGCTCGGCATGCGTGCTTTGGGACTGGGGCTCCGTCGACATGCGCGCATTCTAGCGAGCCGGCCGGGCAGCCAAGCAAGGCAAATCACGCCGAGTCTGCCGCCTGAGCGGCTGGGTCAGCGTGCCTGTTCGGGATGGCGCTAGGGCAGGGTGAGCGGCTTGTCTTGCTTCTTCGGCAGACGCTCTAACACTTTGCGTACGACATCGCGGCGCTTGTCCTGATCGGACTCCAGCGTCTCTTGCTTCTTTTGCAGCGCCGCCAAGCGATCTTCAGCGTCGAGAATGCGCTTGAGCACCGGGTTTTGCACCGCTCCGGCTGCGGTCTCATGGCCCATGGCCTTTAGGTGTTCGCGCAAGCGCTCGATCTCTTTTTCGGTCTTCTTGATGTCGGCTTCTGACTTGTCGAGCTCGACTTTCGCAGCCTCTAGCTCGCGCTGCCGTAGCGAGGCCTCTTGCAGGATGCTGCGCTCGCCCGCCGGCACGCTCTGCTGCTGCGCTAGCTCGGCCAAGTGAGCCGCAGAAAGAGCGGTCAGTCGTCGGCTTGTCTGTCTTCCTGCGATCATCGACATGGCGCGTTCGACACGGCTGCCAGGGGCCAGCTCAAAGACGGCGATCGCTTGGTTGTTATTGCTGTCGAAGTCGAGGCGATCGGCGCCCTGCACGCGGGCGTTGGCACCGATGTCGAGCGTCAGATACAGCGTGCGCGGCTGGCCACTGCGGTTTTCGATGCGATAAAGCGCGTCGACGCGGCGCAAGAAGTGTTCTTCCAGCGTGTCGCGATCAAACGTCAAGCGCTGAGGTTCGTCGCGCGTCTGACTTTTCACGCTGGTCAGCGAGACATCGAGATCGCTGCCGTATTCCAAGAAGCGGCGCTCACCTGGCTTGAGGCGCTCGATGGCGGTCTCACCCGCGAGCGTGCCATCGCTATAGATCGACATCGGACCGGCGGGCAGCGTCTGCTTGGTGCTGTTGACCAAACGCAGGCCTGCGCGGGCGGCAGCGCCGGGCTTGGAAAGTGTCGTGATCGCTTCAGCTTCCACGCCTTCGTTGATGAAGGGCAGCAGCGCCGAGCTACGTGGGCGCAGGTCGATCGCGTCGTTCATCGTGTACGTGAACAGCGACCCCGACTCGATCCCCGTCGATTGCGCTGCGGCGGCCAGATTGCCGACCTGCAGCAGCGAGCTTGTCCCGTCGCCGCCGACCCCCGAGCCGTGACCGATGGTGCCGATGCTGCCGAGCCCGATCGTTCCTTCGCCCGTGCCTCCGCCGCCCATGCCCGTGCCCGAGAGTCCCAGGCCGCCTGTGCCATAGCTGTCTTCGATGTGATCGCCCCACATGCGATCGGCGCTGTTACTAAGCAGCTGCGGCACCGTCGACAGTTGGTTTTCTGGGGTCACCAGTTGGCGGCGGGTGTAGCGCGGTGCAGCCATGGGAAACAGATACGAATCCGGCCGACCGCTGACCAAGTGCAGCTTGACGCCGCGCCACTCTTCATCGGTGTCGTTGTGGATCAGGGCCCAGCCCTGCAGTCCAGCGCTGCCCTTGCTTTCGCCGACGACCAAGCGATAGGTGACGCGCCAAAGTGGCGTCTCGGTCAGATAGCCAAGCGTGATCGGTCCGCCATCTCGGCTAAGCAAGCGCAGCATGCGCTGCGACTGTGCGCCGCGCTGCGTCACAGCGTCGAGCGCCGTGCCCAGACGTCCGGCATACGTCGGATCCAGCGGTCGGATGGCACTGATCATGCCCGTCGGGATGCGCACGAGCTCGCCCGCTTCGGTGAGCAACATCAGCACAAGCTCGGGCTTGGCCGCAGGCACCGTCGGCTTGTCCTTACCGCTGCCTTTGCTTTCTTCGCTGCGTGGTTCGCTCTCTTCTTCTTTGGCTTTGTCCGACGCCGAATGACCGTTGCGCTGCACGTCGATCAGGCGCCCGTTGATCGTTGCCTCACCGATGCGAACGGCCATCGTGGCGCCCTTCAAAGACAGCAAGAGCTCGCGATAGCTGACGGCGTCGTCTTCGTTCTGTGGCAGACCCGCCAGAGCCCGCCCCATGCCTTTGCTGACGCTGCTTGGGAAGGCGATGCCGTACACGCGGGCGGTCTTGTCTTGGCTATAAATCACCAAGGTCTTCAGCGCATCGTCCAAGTGCCCGGCGGGCAAGGGCAGGCCGGTATCGTCGCCGCTCACCGTGCCCGAGCGCTCGAAGTAGCCGATGCCCGTCTCGTACAAGCGCAAGCTGCGCAGCGGCAGGATCGAAAGCGAGCTGCCAGGCACGCGTGTATAGGTGGGTGTACACGCGGGCAAGATCGGCGCGATGGGAAGCAACAGCCCCCATGTCAGACGCCTCGCCAGCGATCGACGGGGCGCTGCCTGCGTGGACGTGCGTGAAGGATTCCCTAAGGGTTGCGATGGTTTGCGCATCAGAACTCGACATTTTACGCGCGGCCCGCGCGTGATCCCAGACCGAAAATGTCGCAGCGGTCCGGCGGTGCATGTGCCGAGCTGTGTGCTCTTGTCCTTGGGAGACTGGCGGCGCTAGGTCGTGGGTTCGCGCAGCAGGATGGCCCGGGCATACAGCAAGGCGAAGCCACGACGCTGCGCATTTTCTTGCGACTTCGAACCGGGCTGCGTCGTGATCACGGCGATGTCGCAGCCGGCTGCCGCGGCATCGGCAAGACGTCGCGAGAGCAGCGCGCTCTGCACGCCACGTCGACGTTGGCCAGGCAGCGTCGACGATCCGCAGAGCTGTGCCACGCCTTGATGGATGCGCAGGCCGGCTCCCCCAGCGGCGACATCGTCGAGCGTCCCGAGATAGCGCACGAAGCCGGGGAGCTTGACCAGATCGCTCATCGAGCGCTCGATGGCCTCGCGCGGGAAGGACTCATGCGAGGGGCCGCCCGGCACGGCATCGGGATGCGCAAAGCCAGTGACCACCGCGTCCATCCACGCCTGCTCGCCCGCACGATCCGCGTCGGCAATCGGCGTGATGTGCAGACCCCGTGAAGCGACCGTAGCGGGCACCGATGCGACGGGGACATACGGCTGCAGCAAGCGCAGGCCCAGCACATTTTCGAACGCCACCAGCCGGTACCCCCGATCGCACAGCACGCGAAATACCGCGCCATCGGCGAGCGTGCAGATCTCGGCCTGAACGGCAGTGTTTCGCTTCCCAAAGACCTGCTCGACCTCGGCCAGTCGCTGCAGATCGGGATCGGACAGAGCACCCGAGAGGCCGATGCCGATCAGCTTGTTAAAGGGGGCTGGCTCGCCCACATGCACAGCGACGCCGCCGGCAAGTCGGGCCGTAAAGACGTGCTCGGGCTGGGTGCGCTGGCGCACGGCTTCGGCAAGCTCGGCGGTCAATAGGGCCTCGGCCCCCTCGATGCGGCGGGCCAGATCGGCGTCTGCAAACAGCATCTGCGCATGCTATCGCGGCGGCCGGACCCAGGGCTATGCCTAGGTGCGCTTGGGATCCTGCGCCAGATTTGCGCTCGGCGCGGAAAGGGGGATCGACCCACGCCCCCCGAACGCGATAAAGTGAGGCCCTTGGGGGGATAACTGATGAGCGATCGTTTCAGTCCGTTTGGCAAGCTGTTCGTCTGCGCGCTGCTTGGCCTGTCGCTTTCGAGCAGTGGCTGTGAGCGCAAGGTTCCAGAAGACATCGTGCAGAAGTCCATGCAGAGCGCCTTTAAGCAGGCGCCGAACACCGCTTCAGCCATGTGTGGCGTGCCGGTGAAGGGGTTTTCTTCGACGGAAGTGAAGATCACCAAGCGCGGCGAGAAAAACACGGGCGTCGCGCACATCGTCGGCAAGCCCTGGCTCGGCGCTAACACGCCGAAGCAGTGCGAGGGCGATGTCGAGTACGCGTACAGCTACACATCGAAGACCTCGCGCATGGGGCGTAAGCGCCGCACGACCGTGACCTGGTCGCTCGATGCGCTGAAGCTGATCGCCGTGCAGACCCCCGGCGTCACCTTCAAGCCGGTGCAGGAAACGCCACCGGAAGCCGACGACGGCGACGACGACAAGGGCGCAGACAAGTAGACCCAGGCAGCTCCACGGCACGCAGCTTCATTTAGTGCCTTTTTGAGGGCTGCACACACCGGGCAGTCAGCCTTCTTCTTCGTCGGTGCCTAGGCGCTTGGCTGGGATTCGGAAAACAGTCGGGCGCGCTGCGCGCTGATCCACGCGCGAGCCTCTTCAGCGGTTCGAGTAAAGACGATGGGCGGCATGTTGGGCTGGAACAGGCGGATGGCCGACAGCACCAGCGAGGCCGCCGCTCGACTCATGGTGCTGCCGCCATAGATGACGGCGCCCGTCGCGCGATGCCGCTTGTTCCAGTTGGCGATGAAGCGACGGACTTCCGGCGACGTCGTGCCGCTGCGCGCCTGATCCACGGCGATAAAGACGCGCCCCTTGGCAGCCAGGACGCCTTCGATCTCGGCGTGCGTCTTGATCGCGTCATCGAGGGTGTAATCGCCGTCTTGGACTAGAAACACGACATCGTCCTCGATTCTCAGCGTATGGGTCCCAAGCGGGCGTGTGCCGCTGGGAATAGACGTAGACATGGATCGGCCCCCCGAAGCTTTTCTTGCGCAGCGCGACGATCCAGGGTCGCACGACCCGCACCGTCTTGGCCAGAGGACTGCAGACGAAGGCTAGGGAGCAACCCAGGGCATTCGTCCGGTAGTTGCGAATTCGCACTTGACGAATTGGTCGGGCTGACCGATAAGACGTTTATCCCGGTGTTTTCCTTGGATTTTCCTTGGAAGTTTCCGCTTCTAGGTCATGACCTATTCGGGATGTTTGCCTGTTTGTTCTGTGCCGGCACGTATACCTAGCTTTGTGACTCACCACAGGCCGGCTTGAATCCATCGCGTGTTGTCGGGCTTTACGTGGCTCCGTCGCAGAGGGGCGGCGTGGGGCCACTAGTCCAGGTATCTGTCCATACCAGGTGAGGAGGATGTCATGTCGTTTGCGCCGATCTGCAGTCATCGTCGAGTGCTGTGCCTATTCCCGCGGCACACCAACGGCTTTGCGAGCTTCTCGTATGCGTTTCGCTTCTTCCCTGACACGGTGGCGCTGATGCCGCCTCAGGGCATTCTGACCATTGCCGCGTACCTGCCTGCCTCGTGGGAGGTGCGCTTCATCGACGAGAACGTCCGCCGCGCGAGCGATGCTGACTTCGCTTGGGCCGATATCGTGCTGGCTTCCGGCATGCATACGCAGCGCAAGCGCCTGCTGCGCATCGCCGAGCGCGCTCACGAGCTGGGCAAGCTGGCCGTCCTTGGCGGCCCGTCGGTGAGCGCTTGCCCAGAGTACTACCCCGAGTACGACATCTTGCACGTTGGCGAGCTTGGCGACGCGACCGATCGACTGATTGAGATTCTCGACCGTAGCGTCGAGCGACCCGCCGAACAGATCGTGCTGCACACCGCCGAGCGACTGCCGATCGAGCAGTTCCCGATTCCCGCGTATCACCTGATCAAGGCGTCGCACTACTTGATGATGTCCGTGCAGTGGTCCTCGGGCTGTCCCTATTCCTGTGAGTTCTGCGACATCCCGGCGCTGTATGGCAAAAACCCGCGCTACAAGTCCCCAGAGCGCCTGCTTGCTGAGCTTGACGTCATCCTGCAGCAGAAGCCGCTTGGAGCGGTGTTCTTCGTCGACGACAACCTGATCGGAAACAAGAAGGCCGCCAAGCAGCTTCTGCCGCAGCTTGTGGCGTGGCAACAGCGCAATAACTATCCGCTGCGCTTGCTTGGCGAATGCACCCTGAATCTGGCGCAGGACAAAGAGCTTCTGTCGCTGATGCGCGAGGCGTACTTCACCGACATCTTCTTTGGCGTCGAGAGTCCCGAGGCCGATGCGCTCGTCGCCATGGACAAGCACCAGAACGTCCGCATTCCCGTGCGCGATGCGGTGAAGATCATCAACTCGTATGGCATTGGTCTGCATGCCGGCATCATCCTGGGGCTTGATACCGATGACGCAACCACCGTCGACAAGCTGAATCGCTTCATCGACGAGTCGCAGATTCCGGCGCTCGGCATCAACGTTCTGTACGCACCGCCCAAGACCGCGCTGTGGACTCGCTTGGAAACCGAGGGGCGCCTGATTCCCATCGAGCAGGTCGTCGAATCGAACGTCGTCTTCAAAGACCCGGAAGCCGTCGTCATGGCGCGCTGGGCCCAGGTCATCGATCACGCCTTTGAGCCGGCTGCGCTGTTCAGTCGATTTCTGCACAACATTGAGCACACCTACGCCAAGCGACTGCCGCTTCCTCTCGGGCGCTTGGGCCTCTCGTGGAATCTGCTGCGCAACGGAGTGTTTGCTCTCCTTGCGGTCCTCTTTTACCTCGGCATCGTGGCGCCCTATCGCGCTCACTTCTGGCGCATGTTTGTCGCTGCCGTTCGCGCCGGACAGATCGACGCGATGATCTACGTCTCGACGATGGCCTATCACTTCATTCGCTTTCGCGACGACGTACGCGCGGGACAGGCGCAGGCGTGTATCCACTCGGAAGCCGCACGTGCCATCAGTCAAGAGCTGCGACCGGTGTATCGCAACCGCTACCGCCCGACGCAGTTACGCGTGGCGCACTAGACGCCCCACGCTGACGCAGCTTTCGCGCTGCCATTCGCTTCGCGAAAAAGGAGTCGCCCATGTCCGCTTCTGCTCGAATCTTTGGTTCGGCATCGCCAGCAGCCTCGGTGCGTGCCGCACGTGGCCCCAAACGCGCGCCTGGACCCTCGGGGTATCCGCTTCTGGGATCGGCGTTGGATGTGGATCGTCAAGGAATCTTGACGTTCTTTATCCGTGCGCATCGCCAGTACGGCGATCTAGTGCGCTTCAATGTCGGACCGATCGCCGGTCATCTTGTCGTCGCGCCCGCCCATATCGAACAGATCTTGGGACCGCGCCGTGAGTCGTATGTCAAAGGGCGCTCGTGGGACACCATGCGTCTTTTGACCGGCAACGGACTTCTGACCAGCGAGGGCGCGCACTGGCAACGGCAGCGCCGCTTACTGCAGCCGTTCTTCACCACAAAAGCCGTCGCTGCATACAGCCAAGAAATGATCGCGGTCGCGGCCGAGGTGGCCACGAGCTGGGAAGCCGCCGCGGCGCACGCACGCCCTATCGAGATCCACAGCGAGATGATGAACCTGGCTCTCGATGTATTGGGGCGCACGCTGTTTGGTGTGCGCTTTTCTGATCAGGCCCGGCCCATCGGTGAAGCCGTCTATGCCGGCATGCAGTTCGTGGCGCAGCGCACCCGCATGCTGTTGCCTCCACCGCTTTGGCTGCCGACGCCGGGAAACCGTCGGTTCCTAAATGCCAAGCGCCTCTTGACTCGCTTCATTCTCGACCGCATCTGCAACCTCAGCGCGGAAAAGGGAGGCGCACCCGCCATGCTCACTGCGCTGCGCGAGGCTCGCGATCCCGAGACAGGGGCCGGCATGAGCCAGCAAGAACTCATCGACGAGCTCATTACCTTCGTCATTGCCGGCCACGAGACGAGCGCGGTGGCGTTGACGTGGACTTTCAGCTTGCTCGGGCGGAATCCCGCCGTCGAAGAGCGCCTGCACGCCGAGCTGGACACCGTGCTTTCCGGGCGGCTGCCGACGCTGTCAGACATTCCCGCGCTGGTCTACACCCGCCAGGTTATCGAAGAAGCACTGCGCCTGTATCCAACCGCCTGGATCTTCCCGCGCACGTGCGCCCAGGACGAGGAACTATCTGGCTATCGCATTCCGCGCGGCTCGATGATCCTCGTCTGTCCCTATCTGACGCACCGTCTGGAATGCCACTGGCCCGAGCCTGAGCGCTTCCTGCCCGAGCGCTCTTCGGCCGAGTCCGCCCGCACCCGCCCGCGCCACGCGTATCTGCCGTTTAGCGCCGGTCTGCATACCTGCATTGGCCAACACTTCAGCATGCAGGAGCTGATCTTGTCGCTCGCGACACTGGCCCAGCGCTTTCATCTGCAGCTCCACTCGTCGGATCCGCCACCCATCGACGCCGAGAGCACGTTACGCCCTGGGGCGCCCATCTTCGCTACGCCCAAACGGCGCACATGCTCAAGCCGCTTGGCCGGCCTCTCGCCTTTGGCGAATTCCATCCCCAAGTAGGGAGCGCCGGGCGGATCTTCCCCGAATTCATAGACCTGCATGATGCCGGGTGTTCGACCGTGATCGCTGTCTGCGCCTCGTCCAGAGAGCGCCGCGCCACGTCGGGGTCCAGCGCATACGCAGCGTGCAAGGCTTTGAGCGCTGCACGGTGACCCAGCACTTCTCACAGCACTCACGTCGATGCCGTCCGCGCCACAATCAAGAATCACCTCGCTTCTGCCTCAGTGCCGATATGTTGTATGGAAATATGCAAGGTCATTTGGGTTGATAGATATTTTCTCAATAGGACACCACCACTTTGTGGGGTGGCCCTTTTTCCTCGCGGTCACGGCTTCTGTGCAGCGAGCTGTGCCACGGTGAGGATCGCGCTACGCACGATGGTCGTGGCGTAGTCGAGATCCAGCGTACTCGCGACATCTGTTGACTGGTGATAGTGAGGGCGATCGAGGTTCTCAAGTCGATTGATATGCTCGTTGAATAGCACCACCGGATAGCCAGCATCAGAGAAAATCAATCCGTCGGTATTATAAAGATAGCTTTTTGCATCAAAGGCAGGACGCAAAACTGGTGTATAGATTCCTTTGTTCCGTAATGATATTGAAAGCGCAAGCTCGGCTATTCGTTGTGATTCTTTTGATGTTCCGGCATTTACCTGAAAGAGTGGGTCATTTTTCTTGCGATACGCGATCATATCTAGCAAAATAATTCCAGTAATGTCTTGCTTTCGTTTGAGCCAATGACTTGCCGCGATGCGAGCGCCCAGATCATCACCTGGAAATTCTTCACCTGTCAAGTGATATAGCCAAATCTCGCGATCTAGATGTTGCCCGATCAAACGTTGTGCTGCTTGCAATAGAGCTGCTGTGGCAGCCATGTTGTCATCTGCGCCAGGAGCAGAAATTCGCTTTTTGGCTTTGCTACGTTGAAAAATATCTTCACAAAACGCAGTGTCGATATGATCCGCCATCACAACTGGTGGCAATTTGTCGGCACTGTATTTCCCAGGAATTTTGGCAATTAAATTTGCCTGCGGAATATTACGCCATACGAAAGATTCGCGCTCTGTTTTGATTCCCATCTGATTGTAACGATATTCAAGATATGAGACGATGTCTAGTAGTTGATTTGTTGGATCGGCACTGTTTTTGTTGATGAATTTTGTGCGAATTGGCTTGGTATTAATTATATATTCAACTTCTCTCTGTCCTGATAAAATCTCAATATCCATAGCATAGTGTGCATGCCAGTCCGCAGGCCAGGTGATGGCCGGCGTCACGTACTCAGTCGGCGTCGCTGTCGTCGCTGGACCGGCAACTGTTGCTGGCTGCCAGCGTATTTCGCGTGGCCACAAAATCTGATTATCGCGCAGCCTTAAGACCAATGTCCAAGGCGCGTCGTTGAATCGTGCTGGCTGATGGAGCGCCCGGCACAGCAAGTTCTGATATAATTTGATATCGCGACGTGCCTGCGACACGAGATCAGGATCTAGCCACGCCTGGGTGATGCGCCCGTCTTTTTTTGCAGTCCAAATACATTCACCAAAAATCGGCTTTTCATATAGGTCACGCAGGGCCAAGAAGTCAGCAAAAATCTGATTTGATTGTCTTGTATCTGCCGGATCAAAATTATGTGGCAGAATAGGCTGTGGCTCATCTCCGGGAAGAGGTTTTTTTAGAGTGCTTTCATTGAGCCAAATCCATTGTGTAGTTCCGGCTTTCCGCCACCTAGCAAAAGCCCAAGTCTGTCGCCCTTGCCATTCAAGTACTGGCCAAACCTCAAACTCTAGATCATGCTCTTTTAATATGGCAGCGATATGCCGCGCGTGTGCAAGCCCTAGCGCTTGCAGGGAATGCTGAAGAAGTGGATATTCTGATTTCGCCTTACCGAAAACTAGCTCACGCGGAGAGGAACCGAGATATACTGGTTGACGTTGTTCGGAATTGGCTTTTAGCGATAGCCACGGAGACGGATCGCGCACATAGTGAGAAAGTGGTGGAGGCTCGCTTGTTGAGTAACTTAGAGCGCGAGGGGGCAACAGGAATAGAGACAACAAGAACGCGATGCGTCGCATGAGCGGGCCTTTCGACGAAGGGAGCGAGCGAAGCAAGAACCAACTACGGCGAGTCTACTGCGGACCGCTACGGCGAAAGCAGACGCGCTCTAGCTCACTGCTGAGGAAGTCGGGGGCTAGGTGCGCATAGACCAGCGTCATCTCGATTTTTTCGTGGCCGAGGATCTTCTGCAGCGCCAGGATGTTGCCGCCGGACATCACAAAGTGTGAGGCGAAGGTGTGCCGCAGAGCATGCCAAGGCCGCGCGATCCGCTGACAGCCAACGCTAGCCAAGAGCTGCGGCAGCCCCCCGGTGTCCGTCGCACTGCGGTTCATGCTCCATGTTCCGTTTTTTTTCCGATGTGGAAAGACCACTCCATCGGGAGTGTTGGGGCAGTCTTTTGCCCACGCCTCAAGCAGCGGCACCAGTGTCGAGGGCAAGGGCAGAAATCGTGTCTTGCCCGACTTGGGAGTGTTTCCATAGCTGCGCGCAATGCGCAGACGGCGGCGCGGCAGATCGACATCGATCCAACGCAGCCCCCAAAGCTCGCCCTTGCGCAAGCCACAGTGCAAGGCCGTGGCGATCGAGATATGCAGCACCCGCGCCACCGCATCCCTTGGCGCCTCCACACAGCGACGCTCCGCCGCCTCCACCAACGCCACCGCCTCCTCCCAACTCAGGAACTCGATCAGGTCCGTTCC
>CAZKOY010000101.1:0-19420 GCA_964554495.1 uncultured Myxococcales bacterium | reverse complement strand
CCAAGCTGCGCGCGATCTTTTCACAGCTTCGACTGTGGCTGGGTCAGGGCGAGCTGGCCAGCGCCAAAGGGCAATACGACATCTCGCTGGGGGGAACGCCAGGGAAGCCGGCGCTGCTGATGGCGCCACGGCCTGAGTCACCCTTGGCCGCCACGTTTTCGCGCATCGAGCTACACGTCGAAGGGCGCAGCCTGCAGCTTCTGCGGTTGCTCTTGGTCGAGCGCTCGGGTGACGAAAAAGAGATTCTCTTCTCGAAGATTCAGCGCAATCCACGGCTGGATCCGCAGGTCTTCATTCGCTGACCCAAGTGGTCACTGCTTCACATGGGGTCCGAGTGGCCGATGTCCCGACGGCAGCACCGGCAGTTGGCGGGCAAGACACCACGCAAACAGTGATGACAGGCGCCGCAAACATCGGATAGAGTGTTCCCGTCGTAGTATTCGCCTTAACGTTGGACTTCACTCGGCCAGAGCCCTGGCCATGACCTTAAGACCCTGAGCAGTACCGAACCTAGGAAGCAGAAGCAGGAACAGGAAAGGGAGACACTCGATGACTCATTCGAATTCGGTTAAGCACGTTCTGTTGGCGGTGGGCCTTGGCGCGCTGGTCGCGGCGTGCGGCGGAACAGAGCCGCCCGCCGGCCCGACGTTTCAAACCGATATCCAGAAGGACCTAGCAGCTCAGTGCGCGAGCGCTGGCTGCCACAACAAGACGGCGACCAACAAGCTGAAGGTCGATACGGCCGCAGGGCAGGAGATGGCGAACTATCAGCTGCTCTTTGATCAGCAGCTTGTGATCAAGAACGATGCCGCCAACTCGCCGCTGATCAAGGTGGTTACAACCGGCAAGGGCCCATCGGGAGCGAGCCATGCGACGCTGTCTGCGACCAAGCTGGCGACCTGGACCAGCTGGGTGAATGCCGGCGCGCCGTTCTAAGTCAGCGCCGTCCTTCCTTCGCTCGCCGACCTGTTCTTCCTCCGAAGTCCTTCCCGCGTACCGCTCTCCTTTGTATTTCGGGCTCTGGTTGGCGTGCGCGTCGTCTTAGATCCGCTCGCTCTGCGGGGTCCACGTGCGTAGCGTCGTTCGCAGTTGAGCCGTTCCGAACGCAGTCCGCGCGCGGTGTACCGACGTAAGTCCGCGAGAAGACCCGTGCGCGCTGCGGGCACAGATGTTGCACTGCGTATCGGGCTGCATGGATACCTGCGTCGGCTGCGTGGCAGCGGGGCAGGTCGGACGGCCACGGGTGAAGTGGCTGACCGTTCGCGTGGATCTGCAGCATGGATACTCTGATCGACAAGTGCCCAAGCTGGGGCTATCTGGTTCTGCTCGTCGGGGCATTCGCGGCGGCGGTCGTCGTCTCGGGCCTCGGCATCAAGGCCATCGGCCACGTCGCGACCCGCACCCGCAAGTCGGAATAGGCTTCGGGCTCTTCGTCGCCTTCACGGCATCGTCGTGCGCTTCAACGACACCGTGCGCCGCCAGACCGAGGACTACTCTGGCGACTACTCCGCAAGACTCTCCGTCGGTCTGCATGAAACGTCTCGTCCGCGATAACGCGCTGGCGTGATACGCTTAGCTATGGCTGCGTGTGCGCGAGGCTGTGGCGGTGTCTTCGGAGCGGCGATGTTCGTTCCGCGGGGTCGGCTTGGCTGCGGATGCATGGGCCGATGCACACTAAGCTCGGCTCGCTGTCGGGTCCGCGGGGGGCGGCCACGATGAACAGAGCCACCGGGACCGTGGCTCGCTGCGCGGTTGGTGTCCGTACCGCAAGAACCCGTGCGCTTGTGTCGCCACCGCGTGACATGTCAGTGCCCGAGGTCATCGCAGAGATGCTGCAACCGCTTGACGAGCCGGAAGAGAAGATGCGGCACGTGGCAGCGGAAATGATCCAGAAGCCGATTGAGAACATCGAGCGTCGCGTGGCGAACTTCGAGGCCGCCTGTGCGAAGTTCACGACGGAGGTTCAGAAGATGCAGGAAGAACTGACCGCGAAAACAGACTCCGTGCTTTCGCAGCGAGATGCGACACCCGCGGAAACGAAATCGACGAAGGATGTGGCCCGCGTGACGCCTTCGGCAGCGGTACCGCCCTATGATTTCGAAAACGCGCACCGAGGCGACCTAGAGCCAGCACGGACCACAGTCGATGAGGATCGACAGCAAGCGCTGCAGCAGGCGATCGACGCGGGATACAACCCGGCCAGCGACATCCTCGCTTTCGCCAAGCAGGAAGAGATCGAAGCGATCGATCGGCTCGCGCGCTGGCAGAGCGATCGCGGCCTGCCGCTGTCCGTGGTGCCGATTGCAAGCGACAAGAACCGCGACCTGCTTGCGGCCGAAGGTGCGCTGCGCGAACGTGCGCACTACTTCGCGCATTGCCCGTCGAAGCGCACGCGCACTGTGGCGTGGATTCGTGAAGGCTGGGAACTCGACGAGAAAAGCGAGATCGACCTGCTGCGCCAGGTCTATGCGCGCATCCGCGAGCGCTTGCGCATTCCCAAGCGCTCGGGCTAATCCGGGGTGGTTCCGGCATTCAAATCACAGGTCGCGTGTGTCCCGCTTGGCAAAGTCGATCTGCTGCGCGGTGATGTGCAGCGTGACCAACACCTTGGTGGCCTCGGCGTGGCGGCGCACCCGCGGCAAGCAAGGGGATGCCAACTCGCCACGCACCCCCAGCAGCAGACCGAACCACAGCGGATTTGGCAGAGACCCGGCTTGATGGGCATAGCGGACGATTTCGCCGATGGTGTTGACGTTCAGCTTGCCTTTGATGTGCCGGACGTAGGTGCTGACGGTGCTCTTGCTGAAGTACAGCTTGGCGACGATATCGCTAAAGCTATATACCTCGCGCCGAGAATCGGCCTTGGTGAATCATGTGGAACGGTAATGCTTTATCTGCGAAGCACAGGTGCTTCTGTTAATTAATCAAAGCAATAGGGCGTAATACCGAAGGGGAGAACATGCTGGGATCGAAGTGCGCAGACCTTGACGCCGGGACCTTATCCTGAAAATGAACCGCGCGGACCGGCGGCACGTGCCACACCCTGCGCTGCGTCCTGGGTCGATGAGCAGGCTTCGGGACCCGAGCGCAGGCCAGGCACTCTACAGGCGCCTTTAGGATCACCGAGGTGGGTTCGGCCTTCGCGGGGGCAGATCGTTCCACGGGCTCTGAAGCGGGGCCTCGGGTCGAAGGCGGGGCCTCGGGATACGCGGCGAAGTCTCGGTGCATTCTTTGGATGTCACCGACGATTTGGACGTGTTGGACATATACGGGCCCATCCCCCATAAATGCCGGCCAATCAGCAGATAATCGAACAAGATCCTGACTCGGCATCAGGAATTGCCCTTTTCTTTGTATCGGATAATCAGTGGACGAATAATGAGTGATCGGTGTCTTGGTGATCAGGACTAGATCTACAGTTGTTATGCCATAATTTCCCGTGGATACTTCGAGAGGATAGTAGATTTTGTTAGATTCAAATCGATACTCAATAGGAGGATAACTTTGTATTTCGCTAGATACGGAGATTTCGTCAAACGCAAAGAAATGATATCCACGATTGGAAAAATAGTTGGCAATACGGGCACATATCTTGGGGCCTTCCGAGAGAGCATGCGGGCGAACGGACAGGCGATCGTTCGCCGAGCCGAAGAATTCGCGTACCGCAGATACTGAACCGGTCATCAATAAAGAGAGCGAGCCATGGGGTTGCTTGGCTGGCACATCTTGCAGATCCACTCCCTGTTCGGCGGCTAGCGCAGCCAAGCTCGTGAAGATCCGCAGGTCTCCAACTTTGGCAGTGGGCAAGGCCGGGAATGGACTGAACTCAGTCATCGTGCTTTCGTCGGTGTGCCCAATATCCGTAGACAGCGAAAGGATCTCCTCCTTGCCATTCCACAAGATAATGGCTCGCTGATTGGGTTCGTACACGGACACGGTAGGACTCGGACTGAACTGGCTGGTCTTGCCTCCACAGCCACCATGATCCGCATAGCTGATCCGACTACCTACCATAATGGCAGCGGCCATTAGGACTCCATGCAACAGTGCGCCGATCCGCGGTATGGGTGCCATGAGAAGCTCCTGTGTGGTTTGTTCTATTGACGCGACCAGTTCAACGAAAGGGAGTTCTTCGCGATGACTGCACAACGAAATCCGGCCATATCACAACGCGTTGACCCTGCCATGCGTGCGCGATGCTGATCGGTACTAACCTGCGAAGAATTAATGGCATTCCAAGCGCCACCCATGAGTATTCTCGCGAATATTACTTTGGAACCTAGAACTAACCACGAATACTCACGCGTCATTTCACGAACATTGCCGGCTAGATCGTATAATCCGAATGGGCTAATGCCAGCAGGAAACTTTCCAACCGGAGCAGTGGTTGGATAATGGTCATTGCCTGAATGCAGATAATCAGATGCCGAACCGTCATACGGCACTAAATGCACATTGTTCGGTCTACCGGGGTCCTTATCACGGCGCCACACTAAATTATTTTCATAAGCAAGATCAACGCAAGATGCATCACAGGCGTTCAAAAGTAACTCATTGGGTGGAGAAAATCCCCACGGATATGGTCGTGCATCGGGAGCTGCAGCATAATGCCATTGTTCACCACTTGGTATTTCCATTCCAACTGCTCGGCAATATTCCTCTGCTTGATTGTAGCTAATGCAATTAATTGGATGATTGCCTCGGTCTGAGTACGAGATGTTACAGAATTTGGAATATTTCACAACATCGACTGGCTGGATGCCTTCCCACCATACCGTCGGCTCTGCCTTGCTGCACAGGCCAGCGCGTTCACAGGAGCGGTATTGGTCAACCGTTACTTCTGTTTCATGCATATAAAACGGGGCGTCGGGATGGGGGATGAGAATGCGCTTAGGCTCCTGCAGCGCCAGCTTGAGGTGCGACGACGGTGGGATCACCCATGCACCTGCGCGAATGCCAGCAATGAGCGCGATCACCATGACTGCCGCTTCCGCGACCCGCGGCGGAAGGAACCGGCGCAGTCGGGTGAGTCGCTTTCTCAATCTCTTGACTGGAGGCGTAATTGCTTGCAGCTCAACCCCGGATGGCAAAGAAGTCGAAGGCTGCTTGGCTGCCGTTGTAAGTGCTTGTTCCAGCGCGGCGCAGAAGGTCTTCATATCGTGATAACGTTGTTCCGGTTCCCACGCGAGCGCTCTGGATAGCACATCCTTTATTGCTTGGTGGCAGTTAATCTGCTGCTCAAGAAACATATGGCTGGTCTGGAATGTGCGCGTTGGCAAATCATTGGCATAGAGAACAGACAGAAAAGTCCGAGCCAATGAATAAACATCAGCGCGATGATCAACATTGCTGGCGTCATCCATCGCCTCTGGAGCACCATAGACAAAGGTACCCAAAGGGCCACGTAGGGTTCCACCTGTCGAGTTTTCTGACATCACAAGATCGAAATCACAGAGATAGGGGCAGCCATGTTCGTCGATCAGAATGTTGCGCGGTTTGACATCGCGATGCACCAAGCCATGAGTATGAGCATAAACAAGTGCATGCGCGATGGGTAATAGCTGACGAAGCCCATCTTCTCCTTGCACCACGCCACGCTTAATGGCAGCCTGGAGATCACTGCCCCGAATGTACTCCATAACGAAATAATGAAACCCCTCATAGACTCGTGGTTCGGTAGTTACCTGAGCAATGTGGGGATGGTGTAGTTCAAAGAGCTTTCGCGCACCACGGCGAAATCGTTCTAGCAGAATAGGGTTTGTGGCACAATGAGGATGCAGAACTTTGATTGCCACTTCGCGATGCTCTTTGCGGTCATAGGCTCGCCAAACAACTGCAAAACCGCCAGTGCCAATAATTTCTACCAGACTGTAACGATCAGCCAGCACCTCTTTTGCGTTTAGCAAAGGCCCTGAGCGCAATGCCCGCTTCAATTCTTGAATTTCTAGGGTGACAGCTTCACTGACACGACCGGAATGAATCAATTGCTCGCGACAGATATATAGTGCTTGTAATCGCTGCTCAATCTGAGCTTGGTGTTCAGAAAAACGCTCGCCTTGAGATAGCTTGTTTGTTTCATCAAGGGGAACTTGCCAATCTGGATACGCTTGCTGCAGACAATCCAACACAATCTTCGGATCTATGCTTGCTAGAAGCAATGTTTGCCGAGCCAGCACATCCATATCCGCGGTGAAGCGACGGAATACATCGGGAAAGTAGTCGGAACAAAACGCATCCAGCTCTGCTGGGGTTGGCAGCACAGTATTCAGATGCGCACGAACGGCCGGTCGGCTGGACTTAGCACGTAGCGGATCCATGTCCACTCACTTGGCACTGGCGTTATTGCGACAACACTCCTACATGACTAGCCTGCTATACCATTCTAGAATCTGGCTGCGTGCAGAAAAGTCGAGCTCGCTTGGTTATTTTTTTCAGGCCCTGGGCTGCGCCGTCAGCGAACGTTGATGCGTAGGTGCCGTCCGACGCCTTGCCGCACAGCGCGGTCAAGGCTGGCGGCTATTGAGGGGACAGCGTGATGCGGAATTCGCCTTCATCGCAGGCGAGAGTCCACTGCCCGAGGAGGAAGTTGCCCTCCTTGGCCGGGACGACGTTGGGACCGCAGATGGGATCGTTGCTACTCAGGTCTTCATCCACCAAAGACGCAGTGACACCGCTCAGCAGTGCCGTCGCTGTCGCCGCGGGGAATCGCTCGTTCCACACTGGCTGAAACGTATCCTGCTGCGTGCGAGTGCAGTTCCGGGCCGTCCCAATTGTCAGGCACACGTACGGATCAGGCGCTCCGCCGAATGCATCCCAGGCGCTACCAGTCGGCGATTGCGTCGCTACTTTGCCGCTAGTCACGGTCAGAACCCACATGCCCGACGGGTCCAATGCGCAGCTACCAGCAGAGCACTTAAATCCCGGTTTGCAGCCTAAGGCACAGCTTCCGGGGCTGGGGAGCTTGCCGGGGTCGAGATCATCGACGGTGTCGTCCTTGCGACCGCAGGCGGCGGCCATACAAAGCAACGTGGAAAAGATAAAGCGACGCGCGGACAACATGGCGAAACCTCCTGAGATGTTGGGGCTCAAGCGTGAGCAAGCGCAGACTATCCAACATAGTGGCTATTTGGGAACTAGCTTTGTATGCACAATGCGTCTTTGTTTCGCATGCACGTTGGCGGCCTTCCACCAGTCTGGCGAAACAAAGTAGGACGCGGCATGGAACGGCGAGTGGGGCGCCGCGCCTGCAGAACGACAGCGAGTCGCCGATCGAGGCCGACACGGCCACAGCCTGCGAGCGATCCGGTGTTGGTACAGCGGCAGCGGCAACACGAACGGCAGCGGCGTCTGGGCCGTCGGTAACAGTGGTGCCAGCCATCTCTTCCAGGCGGCAGCCAGCCGCCGAGGCTGCCTTCTAGGACAGCGACAGCATCTTCTGAAGCGGCCGCAAGGCGGCGAGGCGAAGCGCTTCGGGCAGGACAAGCTCAGGCCCGAGATCGCGCAACGCCAGATAGACCTTTTCAGGAGTGTTCTTGCGCATGTGCGGACACAGATTGCAGGCGCACCCGTCGTCGGATGGGACTGGGATGAACTCTTTTTGCGGAGCGCGCTTCTGCATCTCGTGAATGACACCCGGTTCGGTGGCGATCAGAAAGCAGCGGGCGGGGCTGCGCTCGGCATGGCTGATGAGGGCGCTGGTCGATCCGATGAAGTCGGCGTAACGCAGCACGCGCTCTTCGCACTCGGGGTGGGCGAGGATCTGGGCCTCGGGATGCTGCAGCTTTAGCTGGACAAGCGCCTTATCGCTGAAGGTCTCGTGAACGATGCACGAGCCGGGATAGACAACCATGTTGCTGCGGCCGGTCTTCTTTATGAGATAGCGGCCGAGGTGCTGGTCGGGAGCGAACAAGATCGGCTGCTCTTCTGGGTAGCTGCGCAGGATCTTTTCGGCGTTTGACGAGGTGACGATGCAGTCGGACATCGCCTTTACCGCCGCGGAGCAGTTGATGTAGCTGACGGTGATGTGATCGGGATAGCGCGCTTGATAGGCAGCCAGGCGCTCGGGTGGGCAGCCGTCAGCGAGGCTGCAGCCAGCGCTGAGATCGGGGACCAGCACGGTGCGCGTCGGGTTGAGGATCTTGGCCGTCTCGGCCATGAAGTGAACGCCGCAAAACAAGATGACATCGGCCTGCGTGCGCTGTGCCGCCTGCGCAAGCTGCAGCGAGTCACCGACGTGATCGGCAAGGTCTTGAATCTCGGACTCTTGATAGAAATGCGCGAGAAGAACGGCGTTGCGCTCGCGCTTTAGGCGGCGAATCGCATCGTCTAGCTCAGCCGGAGAGGGCAGGGGAGAGGCGGGCGAAGGCGGCTTGCCGAGGGGATGCAGCGTCTGCATGCGGCCCATTCAAGCAGAAGCGCGCGACGAAGGCGACGACGGTTTTTGTCGCGGAAAAAAGGTCGGCGGCTGCGACGCAGCTAGACGGGTGTGACGCTGCGCTTTCTTTCGTACGTGGGGACCTTCTTGGCCTCGGCATAGACCAAGCGGCGCAGAAGCTCGCGGCGAAGCTCGTCGGCGGGGACGATGGCGTCGATGTGCAGGTCAGCAGCGAGCTTGTAGATATCGATGTCGTCGCGGTATTCGGCGCGTAGCTTCTCGATGTACGCGGGACGCTCGGCCTCGGGTTTTTCTTGGATCTTGTTGTAGTAGACGGCGTTTACGGCCGCTTCGGGACCCATGACGGCGATGCTGGCCTGCGGCAGGGCGATGGTGGCGTCGGGGTGGAAGCCAGGGCCGCACATGGCATAAAGCCCCGCGCCATAGGCCTTGCGCAAGACGACGCAGAGCTTGGGCACCGTGGCGTCGGACACCGCCGAGATCATCTTGGCACCGTGGCGGATGATGCCCTGGCGCTCGACGTTCTTGCCGATCATGAAGCCGGGTACGTCAGCGAGAAAGAGCAGCGGAATATCGAACGCATCGCACAGCCAGATGAAGCGGGCGGCTTTGTCAGCGCTATCGACGAACAGCACGCCGCCTTTCCACTTGGGTTGCGAGGCGATGATGCCAATGGCACGACCGTCGAGGCGAGCGAAGCCAGTGACGATCTCGCGAGCGAACAGGCGCTTGACCTCGAAGAAGCTGCCTTCGTCGACGAGCGACTCGATGACATGCAGGACGTCGAAGGCCTGGTTGTGGTTCTTGGGCAGGATGTCGTCGATGCGCTTGGCTCCGGCTTTGGGGACGCGCGGGGCATCGGGGGCTGGCGGCGGCACGGGCGCTCCAGCATGCGAAGGCATGTAGCGCAGGTAGTCGCGGCAGGCGCGGATGCAGTCGGCTTCGGTCTTGGCCAGCAGATCGCCACAGCCCGAGACTTCGCAGTGCATGCGGGCGCCGCCCATCTCTTCGAGGGTGGTCTTTTCGCCGATGACCATCTCGGCCATGCGCGGCGAGCCGAGGTACATCGAAGCGTTGCCGTCGACCATGAACACGACGTCGCAGAACGCCGGGATGTACGCGCCGCCTGCGGCCGATGGACCGAACAGCAGACAGAGCTGTGGAATCGAGCCCGAGAGCTGGACTTGATTGTTGAAGATGCGCCCGGCGTGGCGACGGCCGGGGAACATGTCGAGCTGATCGGTGATGCGGGCTCCAGCGCTGTCGACCAAATAGACGAGTGGGATGCGCAGGCGGCCCGCAGTCTCTTGAATGCGGACGATTTTTTCGACGGTGCGAGCGCCCCACGAGCCCGCTTTGACGGTGCTGTCGTTGGCCATGACGGCAACGGGGCGGCCGTGTACGCGGCCGATGCCAGTGACGACTCCGTCGGCTGGCAGATCGGCGGCTGCGCAGTTGGCCAGCAGGCCGTCTTCGACGAACTCGCTGTTTTCGTCGAACAGCAGGCGCAGGCGTTCACGGCAGAAGAGCTTGCCGTCGGCTGCGTTCTTTTCGTGGTACTTGGCAGCGCCACCGTGGAGGACGCGCGTCGTGTGTTTCTGCAGGACTGCGACGGGATCGACCGCAGCGGCCGGGGGGGAAGAAGCAGAGTGGTCAGTCGACATGGCCGCGCATGATAGCAGGCTCGCGGCGGGCGCGGCGCTGGCTTCAGCGCTCGGCAGAGCGTGTGTGCGTACGTCGAATTAGAAGAGCTCGCTGCGCTAGCTGCTGACCGTGACGTGACGCCGCTTGACCAGCGAGTCGCCGGCCCGGCCGCCCCACTCGAACTGCGCACCCGCGTCGCTGCGAAGCTCGCGATCAAGCTGCCAGGCCGAGCTGGGAAGCGCACGGCGCCAGATCGTCAAGTGGCAGTGCGCCGCGGCGGCAAAGTGGCAATACGCAGGTGTGCCATCGGGATCAACGTATTCGCTGCGCAGCATATCGTCGGCCTGGCAGGAAAAGCGCGCCTCGACGCGATAGCGTGCGCCCTGACCGGACAGGGAATAGTGGCCGGTGCGGTATTCCGAGCGCGAAAACGGCAGGTCGGCCCACTCGGAAAAGCGGATGGCGGGGCCTGACAGGCCGTCGGGATAGACCGTGAACAAGGTCAGCGGAATGACCACGGGGCCGCGACGCATGCGCACGCTTAGGGTTTCGAGAACCGCCGACGATGGCAGGCTGGGATCGGCGGCATCGCGGAAGGCGTTGCAGTGACCCCAGGCCCAGGCATAGGCGTGCTTGCGACCCCAAAGGTGCGTCTGACCGGCGGGGGCGTCGCATAGCTCATAGACCTCGCCATCGACTTCGATGGTGCCGCTGACTGCGATGCTGAGGTTCGGCGAGAGCACCAAGGTCTCGGCGATGTGCAGCGGGTCGTTGTACAGCGAGCGCGGCAAGAACAAGTGGGTGGTCTGAGCCGGGCGCCAGCGCAGATCCCAGCGGACCTGGTGCCCGTCACCGTGAAGCTCTCCACTTGCGCTGCTGTGGGTAAGGCAGGCCTCGCCGATGCGGATCTGAAACGGGCTGGCCAAGCTCGACAGCGCGGCGATGGGGATGCGCTGGTTGATGCCGAAGTTCTTGCTGGGGTCTTGGCCGTCGCCGCGACAGAACCACAGCTGGACATAGGGCTGACCGTGAGAAGGCGTGGGCGCTTCGAGTGTGTAGCGGATCCAAAAGCCGGTCTTTTTGTGTGACAGCGTCAGGTACCAGACCTCGTAGTGACCGGCCTGGCCGCGCCACATCAGGCGGTTCTGAAGTGCCGTGGCGCTGTCGGCATCGGTGCTGTGGTGCTCAGCCGGGTTGGGGCTTGGGGTCGTCGGTGCGGCGGACATGCGAAACGGCCTCCTTTCCTGGTGTGAAGTGAGCAGAGAGGATTGGCTGCGGCGGTTGCCAGGGTCTGAAGTCCGGTGCGCAGAGCGCGATTTGCGCGGCCCGATACATCGCGGGGTGCAGCAACAAATTCCTCAATTTTGCACAGAGGTTGACCCTACACTGACAGTGCGCATACGATGAACGCAACACCGAATCTCGCGACGGGATCTTGCAGAGCTCCTGGTATGTGCCGGGACCGAGTCATGCCCGAAGAATGCGGCGAATCTTGCCGGACTCGGCTGTGCTTTTGACCGCGCAGACACGAACCTTTGTACATCACAAAACGGGTACGCCCGGACCATGCACGCCGTGATTGGACGGTGGTCCCAAGGAAACCCCAGGCAGCGCCACGACCCGCACCAAGGGCACGACATGAGCGAGACGCAGACGAGCCGGAATCGCAAACCTCTTCCCGCCAGCCTGGGCTGGGGCATCGCAGGCCTGGGACTGTGGGCTTTCGTGGGCCTGCTGGCCGAGCCTGGTTCCGCACAGGCCGCTGGGGGCAAGCAGCGCGGAGGCG
The DNA here is from genome assembly GCA_964554495.1 of uncultured Myxococcales bacterium. Classification (GTDB taxonomy): domain Bacteria; phylum Myxococcota_A; class Polyangia; order Palsa-1104; family JAEUJZ01; genus JAEUJZ01. Next base: position 7,595 of record CAZKOY010000101.1, on the reverse strand, counting down.
TTGCTAGCGGCGCACCAACGGTACAAGCCGCGCAGACTGCTTTGCCCAACAAGCCTGACGAGGACGAGATCGTCGAAGAAATTCCGACGGCGGCGAGCGTACAGGCAGCGCAGAGCGGCCGCCCGGTGGATCTCAGCGTGGCGGGCCGGCTAGAGTCGCTGGAGCAGGCGAACAACGATCTGAAGAATCGCCTGCGCGACCTGGAAAAGCGCATCACGATGGTCACCAACCCCGAGACCGCGCTGCGCATCCAGGGCTATATCGACTTTGGCTTCTTTGGCTTCTTCCGCGGCAACGGATCGGGCATCACGACGTATTCTCCGTCGGATTCGCCGTTTACCAAGTACGCCGGCATCAGCAACGCGGATCAGCGAAATGCGGCGTATCGCAACGACGAGCGCGTGCAGCGCTTTCCCGAATTCTTTTCGCCCTGCGGCTTTGCGGCCGACGGATCGGTGGCGCGCTGCGAGAAGGCACCCGCTTCGGGAATCAGTCAGAACCGCTGGCACTTTTTGGGCGACCCTCTGGCGACGGCGATCAACACACCGGGACACCCGGCGGACATTCGCGCGCAGAACAACCCCAGTCAGTCGTCGCTGGCCGTGCCGTATGACTATATCCAGTCGGGCGGCCGGCCGACGTTCATCATCAACGAGCTGAACCTGATGCCGATCGCCAAGCTGGGCGCTGGACTGAAGGCGCAGGCCTCGGTGAACTTTTATCCGCGCAGCGCCAGCATCTCGGTTGGGGACAAGCAGGACGGCGGCGGTGTGCAGCCTGCCGGGCCGACCAGCGTCGGCGATTACTTGTGGGTCGACTTCGCGTTTCTTGAGTACGCGACGGCGTTTCAAAACGGCCGCCATCAGCTGAGCATCTTTGCCGGGCGCTTCGACCCGAACATCGGCATCGAATATCGTGTGCGCAAGTCGCCGGATCGCTTTGGCGTGACGCCGTCTTTGCTGTGTCGATATAGCTGCGGCACACCGCTTGGCCTGAAGGCACGCGGTCAGTTCTTCGACGAGCTTTTCACCTTTGCGCTCGCCATCCACAACGGCCCCAGCTACATGGAGACCTTCCGCTTTTCCGAGAACACCGACAAGAAGTACATGAAGACGATCTCGGGCCGGGCGTCGATCCACTGCAGTGACAAGAACCACTGCCAGAAGGTCAATGTCGAGCTAGGCGTATCGGGTGAATTCGGCGGCCAAGTCGACGGGTTTTATGACGTTGGGCAGGGCGAGTTCGATCCCTTCGTCAAGCAGTGGACCGTCGACGTCGATCTGCACGTCGAGTTCCGCAGCCTAGAGCTACGCGCTGAGTTCCTAAAGACCGTGGCCGATGGCTTCCAAGGCAGCCTGACCAAGCCGGCGCTACCACGGCTAGAGGCAACGGGCTTTTACGTCGAGACCTCGTATCGTTTCCTGAACTGGCTGGGCGCGATGGTGCGTTTCGATCTGCGCGATGCCTCGCACGTCGACTACTCGCTGCCCTTCGCCTATGTCGCGTCGCTGTGGCGCATCACGGCAGGCACACGCTTTGACATCAATGACAACGTCGCAGTGAAGGCCGAGTTCGTTCACGTGCAGCCGTTTGGGCGCATGGCTGATGGCCTAAACGATATGCGGGTTGCCATGGGCAGCACGACGGCGGGTGACTTCGCTGCCGACTACGTCACAAGCTCTGTCGTCCTTCGTTACTAGCCTGCTTCCGTCGGGGCATGTTCCCCGACCCTGCGAGGTAGCTCCATGCAGTCACAGACTTTGAGTGCAGCGCAGAATTGCCGAGGGGCGGGGGCGGCCGGTGGGACGGAAAAATCCAGGACAGTCATGCCGAGTCGTTTCTGGCTGGGTGGCCTGGGATTTGTGGTGGCCGCGCTGGGGGTATCGCTCGGCGGCTGTGGCCTGTCGGCGCAGCAAGGCGACTGCGGGCCTGTGTTGTCGAGTGCCGAATGCAACGTGGTTCGCACGCAGCTTGGACGCTTAGACGATCGGCCGCCGCCCGACGCCACCAACCGCTTTGGCCGCTGCCAGAAAGACGGCAGCAGTGAGTGCTTGCTAGAGGACGCCGCGGCCAAGCTGGGGCATCGGCTGTTTTACGACCGCTGTCTGTCGGTCGACAACAGCACGGGCTGCGTGACCTGCCATGACCCGGCTGTGGCTTTCGTCGATGCTCGTGCGCGTGCGGTCATGACGCCGCCGACGCTTATCCGGCGCGACGACGGCACCGAGGTGACGATGCCGCTGCCGCTCATCAAGGGCGAGCGCACCTGGGCCCGCATCCACAGCCGCGATGGGGTCGAGCCCGAGACCGATCGCAACGGTACACCGCTGGCCTATTTCGATACGCAGGCCGGGCGGTGGCTGGGCGTGACGCGTCGTCCTCTTTCAAGCTATGGCGCGACAGCCATGGGGGCGGCGCAGGCCTCGACTCCGCGGCATTCCCCGACGGTGTACAACATCGCCTATGGCGCCGGGCTGCCGCCAAGCGACGGCCGTCCGACGTATGGCGCGACGGCGACGCCGTGGGATGGGCGCTATGACTCGGCGTGGGCCTTGGCGGCCGATGTCTTTGAGTTTGGCGCGACGCAGGGCACGGATCGTGGGCACTTGGCACTGCGCATCTTTATGAAGCACCGTGCCGAGTACGAAGCCATGGTGGGCAAGTTATTGCCCGACTTTGAAGCCAAAGAGACGGTCAGCAACAAGTATGTCTATCCGCGTCACGGCTCGCCGACGTTTGCCAAGGGCTGCTGGTACGGAGCGCCGACCTGCGACGACATGGTGTCGCTGCCACCGAGTGAAGCCGTGCGCAAGGACATCAACGAGATCTTCGTCAACGCCGGCAAGGCCTTGGGGGCATACATGCGGCGGCTGCGTTCGGCGAACGCTGCGTATGACCGCTGGCTGGCAGGTGATAGCAGCGCCATGTCGGCTTCGGCCCAGCGCGGGCTGCGCCTGTTTATCGGCAAGGCCGAGTGTGTGATGTGCCATTCGGGTCCCAACTTCACCGACTGGCAGTTCCACAACCTTGGCGTTCCCTCAGACGATCCCGAGCGCCGCACCGCTGGCAGCGCGGTGGCCAACTTGGCCGACGCAGCGCTCGCCTGCTTCGAGGGAGTCGGCCCCAATGCCGGCTGCCCGGATCACGGTCGCTTTAGCTGGCAGCAGCGCGCCGCTGGGCAGTGTGAAAAAGACACGGGCAAGCTTGGAACGCGCGACCTGGCCTGTCAGCGCGTCGATCAGCCCGAGAGCAGCAATCGCTTCGACGTGCGCATGGACTGCTACAGCGAAGCCAGCGATGCCAAAGACAAGGCCAGGATGTGCAATCCAGCGTCGATCTTTCCCGCGGATCGCTGTGCGATCTCGACGCAGGCACAGTGCGAGCAGAGCGCGCTCTGTCGTTGGGTGCCCGCGATGACAAACGGCATGGGGACGGTGATTGCGAAAGAGCGCTGCATCGTCCGAGCCGAGCCGGGTGATAAGGGGCAATTTAAGACGCCGTCTTTGCGCAACGTGGCCCTGACCTTCCCGTATATGCACAACGGGTCCTTGTTCGACTATGGGCCTGCCGAAAAAGGTTTGGCTGATCCGATGGATGCGACGCCACACTTGCGCAAAGTCGTCGAGTTCTATAACCGCGGGGGCGATGAGCCCCTGTTCGGGATGCTCGACCGCGACATTCATCCGCTAAGCCTGTCGCCGGCCGAGATCGATGATCTGGTGGAGTTCCTAAAGGCCCTCACCGACAACTCGTTCGCGACGAGCAATCCGCAGGGCCTGGCTAGCTCGCCGGTCGATCTGCTGGACGTCTCAGACTGTCCTCCCTAGCTTTCGTGCCTAGTTCGTGTGGACGCTCGATGCCTTGCTGCGCCGGATGAGCCGCGCAGGCCAGCGCTCAATCCCGCTGCCAGCGCTGGTTCGGTGGCTGGCTCGCGAACGGCGGTTTTTCGTCGACCCAATGGCCGCGTGGAAATTCTGCAAAACCCAGCAGATTGTGATGGGTTCGACGAACAAAGCGCGATACACTCGGCCAGTAGCGTGGTATCTGCCTCCGCAGAAGACCCCCTTGAGACCCAAGACCATGCACACGCACCGTACACCTCTCTTGCGAACACTCGTTCTTGTCGGCAGCTTTCTCGCCACCGGTCCTTTGGGGCTGAGCGCGCTCGGCGGCGCTGCGGCACAACCGGCAGGAGCGGATCCTCGCGTGAAGTATCTGTACAAGGCCGTACCCTGTACGCCTTGTCCCTGTGAATGTCCTGATTCTCGTGGCCGTGAGACGCCTGGGAGCGCGAGCCAAGCGCCGCCGCCGGCCTCTCCGGTGGTCGTTGCGCCTGGTGGCGGCGAGACCGAGCAAGCGCCCGCAGCGAGCGCGCCTCGCAGCACGGCTCCGGCTGCGCCCAAGGCGCCGGTTGAGCAAGCGCGAGGCAGCATCGGTGGCGTCGTCGTGGTCCGAGACCGCGCGGGCAAAGAGAAGAGCGATCGATCCGACGTCGTGGTCTATCTGGAATCGGTGCCGCGCAAGTACCAGGCCCTGCGGAAGCCACGCGCCATGGCGCAGCGTGAAAAGGCCTTCGTACCCAAGCTGCTCGCGGTCACCAAGGGCTCGACGGTGGACTTCCCGAATGAGGACAAGTTTTTCCACAACGTGTTCTCGCTGAGCGAGGGCAACACGTTCGACTTGGGCCTGTACCGCTCGGGTGAGTCGAAGCCGATGACCTTTGAAAAGACGGGCATCGTCGACGTGTACTGCAACATTCACCCCAACATGTGGGCGCAGATTCTCGTCCTCGAAAATCCGTTCTATACGACACCGTCGAGCGACGGGAACTTCGAGCTGAGCAAGGTGCCGCCGGGCACGTACAGCGTGGCGGCGTTTATCGGTGGGGCCAAGGGGCCAGTGAGACAGCAGGTCAAGGTGGAGCCGGGCAAGCGCGTCGAGCTTCGCTTGGAAGTCAGCGAAGGCTCGGCGAATAAGCCGCACCTGAACAAGTTCAACCAACCCTACGATCGCTACAAGTAGTGCGGTGGCCGAGGATCCATAGCGCGCTTTGCTGGATTGTCGCGGGGGCGGCGCTGCTGCTCAGCTGTGACGATCCGAAGCCTGACTTTGGCACTCTTCCACCCAAGCCCCCGGACCTTGCGACGCCGGCTCCGCCCCCTGATTTGAGTACGCGCGTCGACGCGGCTACGGCTCCGGCCGAGGCGCCGCCTCCTGCTGTGACTCCAGCGACGCCTGGCAAGGCGGCTTTGTTTGTTCGTTCCAGTCGCTGCGGTGAGTGTCACGAGAAGTTCCGCAACGAATGGACGGGCTCAGCGCACTCGCGCGCCAATCGCACCCCGGCGTATCGCAAGGTAATGGGCACAGCGAGTCCAGCGCTGCGTCAGCTTTGCCAGAGCTGCCACCTGCCCAGCATGGCCTACGGCCAGCCCGACGATGAACCGAACCGCCCAAGCGAGGGCGTGTCCTGCGACGGCTGCCACACCATCAAGCAGGTGGCCGTCACGCCGGCCGGATCGACGATCCAGTTCGATCCCGCGTCGGGAGCCAAGTACGGCCCCATCGTCGGAGCCAGCGGCCATTACTTCCACGACATGGCGTACAGCGTGCTGCACACCAAGAGCGAGCTATGCGCCAGCTGCCATCACCGCATGGAGTTCCAGCTTGGAGGCGAGAAGCGAGCGATCCCCATCGTGCTCAGCTATTCCGACTGGCAGAAGTTCGGCAAAGGCAAGCAGTGTCAGGACTGTCACATGCCATCGCGCGGCACCGAGGAAGTAGCCCGCGGATCGAAGCCGCGACCGAACGTGCCTTCCCATGCCTTTGGCGGAGCGCTGGCCTGGGGCAAGCTGATCCGCCTAGAGCTCGGTGGCAACGCCAAGCCGGGTGAGATCAACGTCGAGATTCAACACAACGCCGGGCATGCGCTGCCGAGCGGCTATGTCGATCGACGCATGCTCTTACGGGTGGAGTTCTTCGCTGCAAACGGCACCAAGATCGCCACGGAAGAGCGCTCGTACGGCATGAAGCTGGTGGATGCCGCGGGGCAGCCAGCGCCGTTCTTCCAAGCGGTCCGCATCGCCGAAGACCGCCGCTTGGTCCCAGGGCGCATGCATATCGAGACCTTCAAGCTACCGGCCGCGGCTTCGGCCCCCGCTGCTACACCAGGAGCAGGAGCAGGCCTTGCCCCAGTCGCCGTTGCACCAAGCAAGGTCACGCTCTCTCTTGTGGCCGCTGGGACCGCTCCTGAGCTTCGCGCGGTCTATGGCGAACCGGCGCTTGTTGTGATCAAGACCACGTCGCATCCATTGCCAGTCCGAATCGGAGGAAGTAAGTGAGGCTCGCCGTCAAACTCGCGCTGGCCATGACTGCCCTTGTGGCGGCAGTGGTGGTGACAGCGATTTGGTCCATCGGCGTCTACTTGCGGCGAGATGTCGAGCGCCAGCTGGCAGCGCAGATCGAAGAGTCCAGCAAAGAACTGCAGCGAGCACAGCGCGACAACCTGCGCCTGCTTGTGGCCTTGAACCGCGGCTATGCCGATGAGCCGCGCACCAAAGCGGTGATCAACTCGTCCGAAGTCGACGATCGAACGGTGGCCGATGTAGCGCGGGACATCCGCGAGACCGCGGGCTTTGACCTGATGATCATCGCCAGTCCTGGGGGCGCGGTGCGGGCCAACGTCACTGCGCTGGGCAAGCCCGTCTTGGTGCCGTCCGGTCTGATTCAGCCGGCCGATGCGCCGGGGATGCGCCGCGAGTTCATGGCCAGCTGGCCGCTTGAAAACGAGGTGTACTTGATTGCCGGCAACGCCGTCACGCTGGCTGAGCGCACCGCGGGCATCATTCTCGCCGGCTGGGTTTTTGGCAACGAGCGCGCCGAAGAGATTCGCGCCCGCACCAAGACCGAGGTCGTGCTTCTAACCAACGAGCGCATTACCGCGGCGGCCATCGATTCGCACCTGGAGTCACATCGCGTCGAGCTGTCGACCGCGATTCACGATGCCGCGGAGCGATCGCGAGCCCAGGCCACTCTGCTGACCATCGCGGGACAGCGCTACATGATGCGCACGGCGCCGGTCGAGGGTCTGCAAGAGCCTCGCGATATGCGGCCAGGGCAGACATACTTTGTACTCTTGCGTTCGCTCGACGAGGCTCTGCGCTCGTACTATCAGCTGCGCAGCTTCTTGTTCAAGCTTGGCTTCTTTGCGATTGCCGTGGCGATCTTGGCGGCGCTGGTGTTGGCCAATACGCTGTCGCGACGTGTGGCGCGCTTGGCCTCGGCGACTGCGCTGGTTGCTGGTGGGGACTTGGATACCAATGTGCCCGTCGGGGGCCGCGATGAAATCGGAGCGCTGGGGCGCGCATTCAACGACATGATCGCGCGCTTGCGCATCTCGCGCGAAGAGCTGCGTTCCAAAGAACGACTCGAACGCGAGCTAGAAATCGCGACGGTCATCCAGACCTTGCTGCTTCCTGCGCAGCCGGCGTTGGACGGCTTCGATGTCGCAGCCCGCATGGTGCCCGCGGAAGAAGTGGGCGGTGACTTCTACGATCTGCACTCCGCTTCGGCCGGCAACTGGATCGCCATCGGCGACG
>CAZKOY010000100.1:0-19623 GCA_964554495.1 uncultured Myxococcales bacterium | reverse complement strand
CTCGGCTTCGACTTTGAAGACAACCTGTCGGACAACACGCGCAAGTACACCGGCACCGACTTCGATCCGAACAGCTTGTACGCCGGGCGCGTGACGTACACGACGAACGCTGATGGCTCGGGTCTGCGCACCAACCGCGGCTTTGCGCTGCCGGATGAAGTCAACCAGTTTGGCGACAAAGGCACGCCGTGCCCGATCGCCAAGGGCTTTTATTGCTACGACTACTTCCGCGCCGTCACCGAGACGCGGAACTATGCCGTGTACCTGCGCGATAGCTGGAACGTGTCGTTCCTGCCGGGCTTCGTGGTCAACGCCGGAGTTCGCTGGGAGATCCAAGACGTCTATGGCGCCGACGGCAGCAAGCAGATCTCGCTGCTCGACAACATCGCGCCGCGCGTGGGCTTTGCTTGGGATCCGACGCGCAAGGGTCGCGCGAAGATCTATGGCAACTTCGGCCGCTTCTTCCAGTCGATCCCAATGGACATCAACGACCGCGCGTTCAGCGGCGAAGGTCTGCTGGTCGGTCGCGGCTTTGTGACGGATTGCCCAAAGCGAGCCAACTCGCAGACGGGTCGCTCGTTGGTGGTGCCTGGCTCAACGGCTGACTTGCCGTGCAACCTGGCCCAGCCGCGTGTGGCAGGCAGTGGCGTGTTCGCGCCGGTTCAGCCGGGCCTCAAGGGCCAGTATCTCGACGAGTTCGTGGCTGGTGGTCAGTACGACGTGGGCTGGGACATCGTCGTCGGCGCGTTCTATACGTACCGCACGCTGGGCCAAGCCGTCGAAGACCTGTCTGTGAACGGCGGCGAGACGTACTTCATCGCCAACCCCGGTGCGGTCGCCGATCCGTCGCAGGTCAAGCAGCTTGAGGACGATCTAGCCGCGGCCAAGAAAGCCGCCGAAGCCAATCCGACGAACAAGGATCTGGCGGAAAAAGCCGCGCAGGCCGAGCGTCGCCTGGAAGTAACCAAGGCGGTTGCTCTGTTTCCGCCGCCCAAGCGCGAGTACCACGCGATCACGTTCACCATCAACAAGCGCCTGTCGAACCGCTTCTCGATCCTCGCCAACTACACCTACTCGCGCCTGACGGGTAACTTCCCCGGTCCGTTCAACCCGTACAACAACCAGCTCGATCCCAACATCACGACGCAGTACGACATCATCGATCTGCTCGTGAACCGCGATGGTCCGCTGAACAACGATCGCCCGCACAACCTCAAGGCGACGGGCTTCTATGTGCAGCCGCTGTTCGGTGGCAAGGGCTCGCTGACCGCCAGCTTGACGTTTACGGCGCTGTCGGGTCGACCGATTCAAGTGCTGGGTCAGCACTCGGTCTACGGTGCGCGCGAGACGTTCATCCTGCCGTCGGGCTCGGGTGGTCGCACGCCGATGATCACGCAGATGGATGCGCACATTGGCTATGACCATCAGCTGACGGATCAAGTAAAGGCGACGCTGTACTTTGACGTGATCAACCTGTTCAACCAGCAGGAAGTCATCAACGTCGACGATGAGTACACGTTCTCGTTCGTCGACCCCATCCGCTATGGCAAGCCGGAAGATCTCAAGCGGCTGCGCTCGCCTGATGGCTCGGTTCCGGTGCTCAACAGCAACTACGGTCAGCCGACGGCGTACCAAGCTCCGCTTTATCTCCGCGTGGGCGCACGCTTGGCGTTCTAGCTCTCCTCTGCGCTGCGTCTCCACCGAGCGCGGCATCAGCCCTGCCACTTCCTCTCTACTTCACCTGCGATACAGTCAATTGAACGCCTCGCCCTGGCGCGAGGCACCCGCTTAAGGAGACGTTATGGCCGATAGCACCCGAGAAGTTCCGCCCTACAAGGTCAAAGACATGTCGCTTGCCGACTGGGGCCGCAAAGAGATCACCATCGCCGAGAGCGAGATGCCGGGCCTGATGGCGCTGCGTCAGCAGTACGGCAAGAGCAAGCCGCTGACTGGAGCGCGCGTTGCCGGCTGCTTGCATATGACCGTGCAGACCGCCGTTCTGATCGAGACGCTGGTCGAGCTAGGCGCCGAGGTCACGTGGACGTCCTGCAACATCTACTCGACGCAGGATCACGCGGCCGCCGCGATCGCCAAGGCCGGCATCCCCGTCTATGCCTGGAAGGGCGAGACGGAAGAGGAGTACTACGAGTGCATCGACATGCAGCTTCGCGCCTTTTCGCCCAACAAGTGGGGCGGACGCGGACCGAACATGATCCTCGACGACGGCGGCGACCTGACCATCGTCGTGCATGAAAAGTATCCCGAGCTGTTTTCCGGCCCGGATCCCGTCCGCGGCATCAGCGAAGAGACCACAACCGGCGTTCATCGTCTGTACGAGATGCACAAGGCCGGCAAGCTGAAGGTCCCGGCGATCAACGTCAACGACAGCGTCACCAAGTCGAAGTTCGACAACCTGTATGGCTGCCGCGAGTCGCTGGCCGATGGCATCAAGCGCGCGACCGGCGTCATGTTCGCGGGCAAGGTCGCTGTTGTGGCGGGCTACGGCGATGTCGGCAAGGGCTGCGCACAGTCGCTGCGCGGCTTTGGTGCGCGCGTGCTGGTCACCGAGATCGATCCGATCATCGCGCTGCAGGCGGCTATGGAAGGCTTTGAAGTCACGACCATGGAGGATGCCGCAGCGCAGGGCGACATCTTCGTCACCGCGACGGGCTGCTTGGACGTCGTGCGTGGCGAGCACATGGCGCAGATGAAGGACAACGCCATCCTGTGCAACATCGGTCACTTCGACTGCGAGATCGACATGCGCTGGCTAGAGCAGAACAGCGTCGAGACGCCGATCAAGCCGCAGGTCGATCAGTTCCAGCTTAAGAACGGCCATCGCCTGATCGTCTTGGCGCGCGGACGTCTGGTGAACCTCGGCTGCGCCAACGGCCATCCCTCGTTCGTTATGTCGACAAGCTTCACGAACCAAGTGCTGGCCCAGCTTGCGCTGTGGCAAGAGACGGGCAAGTACCCGCTGGGCGTTCACGTCCTGCCCAAGAAGCTCGACGAGCTGGTCGCGGCGCTGCACCTGTCCAAGCTTGGCGTCAAGCTAACCAAGCTGACCGAAAAGCAGGCGGCGTATCTCGGTGTCTCGGTCGAAGGTCCATTCAAGCCGGAACACTACCGCTACTAACTTCCGCTCTTCTTGCCACGCGCTGACGCGCGCCTCCTCTCTCTCATTCCTTTTCTCCTCTCATGCATGGCGCGCTGGCTCGGCGCGTCCTCTCCGAGCCTGTGATTGGCACGCTTCGCCGCCCAGGCGGCCCGCTTGATATACTGCGGGCATGCCTGCCTATTCTTCTGTCCTCGACCGGGCTCTCGTTGTCGCTGCGCAGGCCCACAGAGAGCAGCTACGCAAGGGCACAGCGATTCCGTACATCGTGCATCCCGCACACGTTGCCATGGTGCTGCTCAAGTACCAGTTCCCCGAAGAGGTCGTAGTGGCTGCGGTCCTTCACGATGTGGTCGAAGACACCGACATTCCGCTGTCGCAGATCAGCGATGAATTCGGGCAGGCGGTGGCACGGCTGGTGGATGCCGTCTCAGAAAAGAAGACCGAGGGGGGCAAGCTGCGCTCATGGCGAGAGCGCAAGCAAGAAAAGCTGGCCCAGCTTGCCGCCGGGGACAGCTTGATCGCGGCGGTCAAGGCCGCTGACGCGCTGCACAACTGCCACGCCATGCTGCGCGATCTGCAGGAACAGGGCGCAGCACTGTGGAGCAAGTTCCGCGGCTCGTCGGCTGATCAGCTCTGGTACTACACTTCGCTGGCGGCGATCTCGCGCCGGCTGCTCGGTGGCCACCCACTCTGCGATGAGCTAGATACTGCGGTCGCCGAGCTTGCAGCGTGGCACCAAAAGAGCGCGACCTAGTTCGCGGATCGAGCGCGCTCTTTTTTGTCGGGCTGGGCCGCCGCCGATGTAGAACTAGCGGCCATGGCTGAGATCGCACCGTTCCGCGGCATTCTCTATCGCCCACAAGCTGACCAGCAGCCCGATGTCTCTGCGCTGCTGGCTCCTCCATACGACGTGATCAGTGAAGCGCAGCGCCAAGGCTTGGCCGCGCGCAGTCCGCACAACGCCGTTCACCTGATCCTGCCCAAAGACGATCGCGGCGGCGACAGCGACGGTAAGTACGAGCTCGCGGGCGCCGCGCTGCGCCGCATGCTGCACGAGGGGGCGCTGCAGCGAGACGCACAGCCCGCGCTGTATCGCTATCACCAGGTCTTTGTGCCGCCGGGCTCGACGGGGCCAGGCAGCACATCGAGCATCGCCTCGACCAGTCCCATCGTGCGTCGCGGCTTCATCTGTCGCATTCGGCTGCACCGCTTTTCAGAAGGCGTGGTGTTGCCGCACGAGCGTACGCTGGCCGGGCCGAAGCTCGACCGCTTGAAGCTCAAGCGCGCAACCCGCACTCACTTATCGCAAGTGTTTGGCTTGTACGACGACACCGCTCGTGACACCGATGCCGTGTTCTCGTCGATTGAAAGCCGCCCGCCCGATCTGTTCGGCACCACAGATGACAATGTTTTGCATCGCCTGTGGCGCTTGAGTGATCGCACAGCGATGGCGCAGGTCTGTCGTTTGCTGCGCGACAAGCGCATCTACATCGCCGATGGCCACCATCGGTACGAGACGATGCTCGCGCTGCGCGAAGAGTGGCGGCGTGAGCCCGGCTATCGCGGCAACGACTCGGCAGCGGAATACGGATCGATCTTTCTGTGCAACGCGCGTGATCCTGGCTTGATCGTTTTTCCGACGCATCGCGTGCTGCACAGCGTACCCGGCTTCGATCTGGATGCGCTCTTGCGGAAGCTTGGCGAGCACTTTGACATCGTCGAATCCTCGCTGGGATCGCACGAGATTGCGCAAGCTACGCTGCGCGCTTACGGAGAGCGCGGGCCCAGCTTTCTTCTGTGCAGCGCAGGTCGATCGCTGTTTCTCACCCGCCGACCCGAGGCGCGAGCCGCCGTCGGGGGGCCCGATGTCCTGCGCGATCTCGATGTGACGGTTCTGCACGCGCTGGTGTTTGAGCAAGCGCTGGGCATCGATCGCGCCGCGCAAGAGGCGCAGACCAACCTGCGCTATCTGAAAGACTTCGGCCAGGCACTGCAGGCCGCCGCTGGTCGCGATGGGGAACAGGCCGTCTTTTTGCTGAACCCGACGCGCGTCGAGCAGGTTATGTCGGTGGCCGAAGCCGGTGAAGTGATGCCGCAGAAGTCGACGTACTTCTTTCCCAAAATCGCATCGGGCATCGTGCTGAATCCCGTCGATCCCAGCGAAACAGTCGACGCGGTGTAGCGCCTGTGTCGTCAGACGTGTCCAACGCGGCGATGCCGCAGGCGACTGCTTCGGCTGCGGCAGAGCGGGAAGAGAGCGAGGCGCGGAACGATCATGAGCTGAGCCATGATCCCATCGTGCGTGGCCGCGTCACTCTGTGGCAGCCGCGCATCGGGTATCGCTTCAGCATCGATCCCATCTTGCTTGCCGACTTTGTGGGCGCGGCACCGCTTGGTACCTTGGCGGACATCGGCGCTGGAGTTGGCATCGTCGGGCTGCTGCTCGCAAAGAGCGATCCCAGCGCGCGTGTGACGCTGGTCGAGCTTCAACCGCGCTTGGCTGCGCTGTGCCGACGCAATGCCCAAGAAAACGGGGTGGCCGATCGCACGCAGGTTGTGCAAGGCGATGTGCGGGCCGCAGCCCTACGCAGCGCGCTGCCGGGCGCTACGTTCGATCTGGTTGCGTCGTGTCCGCCGTACTATCCGCTGGGGCAAGGCGGTGTGAACCCACAGGGTGAAGAGGCCATCGCCCGTCACGAAGTTCATCTGCCGCTGGCTGATCTGGTGCGCGCGGCGCGACGGCTGCTGCGCTTTCGTGGGCGGTTCGCGGTCGTCTATCCAACGCCGCGCTTGACCGAGCTACTGTCTGTTCTGTCGGCCGAAGGCCTGACGCCGGTTCGTCTGCGGGTTGTGCATCCGTATGCGGATGAGCCAGGCCAGCGCGTGCTCGTTGAGGCCCGCAAGGGATCGAAGAGCAGCTTGCTGATCGCGCCACCGCTCTATCTGCGCTGTCGCTCGGTACCGAGCCAAGGCGGTGGGGGCGACTACACCGAAGAAGCCCGTCGTATCCTCGGCGACGCGGGTCCGCTTTCGTCCTAGGGCGGCGCTCGCAAGGCGGCAGGGCCTGAGCGAACACGGCGAGCGTGGACCGCGCGCGACGACGGCCAGCGCGGGCGGGTTTTCCGCTCGCCATCGCTGCCTATGCAGCGGATAATTCTAAGTTCGCCATCCTTCTTTGCATGGGTCTGAGGCCTAGAGCATGGACAGCTTTCTCAGCCACGTTGGTCTTTTCAGCAACCTGACACCCGAACAGCTGAAGCATATCGAATCGATCTGCACCGAGATCCGTTTGCAGCCCGGTGAGATCCTGTTTCACGAAGGCGACGAGCCCGCGTTCTTCTACATCATCGTGCAGGGCCGCATTCGCATCTCGCGCATCATTCCCGGCATGGGCGAAGAAGCGCTCGCTATCCTCGACAAGGGAAGCTACTTCGGCGAGATGGAGATCTTCGAGCCGATTCCACGCGCCGCGCAAGCCATGGCGCACACGACGTGCATCTTGCAAGCCATACGAATTGCCGATCTGCATCAGGCCATGCACGACGATCGCGAGATGACCATCTCGCTGTTGTGGAACTTTGTGCTGACGCTGTCTGAGCGCCTGCGCAATACCAACGACAAGGTGATGGCCACGTTCGCCTTGGCCAAGTTCGCAGGCGGCTAACGGGCAAACGACACGTTGGGAGCCGAGCGAGATGAGTGAGAAGCGGACGCAGCGGATGCCGCGTTCCGATGATGGCCGCCTAGCCACATCGGTTGCTTTGCAGCGCGTGCGGCTGTCGGTGCTTGAGGGCCCCGATGTCGGCATGAGTGTCGAGAGCGATGATGAGATGCTGCTGCGGGTTGGCACGCGCGAGAACAATCACCTGATCCTCAGCGACAAGAGCATAAGTGGCTATCACCTGGAGATCTCGCGACGGGTCAGTGGCGATGGAGCGAGCGAGGTCAGCGGCGGCCCCGAGGCGTTTGCCTGGCGGCTGCGCGATGTCGGTAGCACCAACGGCACCTATGTTGCGGGCCTGCGCGTCTTTGATGTGCAGCTACGACCGGGCACGATCATCGCGCTTGGACGCAGTCGCTTGCGTTTTGACTCACTGGACGATCGGCCGCTGCGGGCGACGCTGTATCCACGTGATCGGTTCTTTGACATGGTCGGTGCGTCCGTGGCCATGCGTCGCATGTTTGCGCGCATCGAGCAGGTCGCAGCGACGCCAGCCACCGTTCTAATTACCGGCGAGACGGGCACTGGAAAAGAGGCGGTTGCCGAGGCGCTTGTGCAGGCGAGTCCACGGGCGCAGGCGCCGTTTGTCGTCATCGACTGCTCGGCGTTGCCTGCGAACCTGATCGAGAGCGAGCTATTTGGCCATATGCGCGGTGCCTTCACGGGGGCGCACAGCGACTATCGCGGCGCGTTTGAACGAGCATCGGGTGGAACGGTCTTTCTCGACGAGATCGGCGAGCTTCCGTTGGACTTGCAACCGAAGCTTCTGCGCGTGCTTGAGCGCCGCGAAGTGCGCCGCGTTGGCTCAGAAACGGTGCGCGCCGTCGATGTTCGCGTGCTCGCGGCCACCAACCGCGATCTGGGCGCAGAGGTGAATGAGCGCCGCTTTCGCCAAGACCTGTACTTTCGCCTGTCGGTGGTCAACATCCACATTCCACCACTGCGCGACCGTCGCGAGGATCTGCCGCTTCTGATTCAGCACTTCGTGCAGCACGTATTGCCGGGTCATCGGCAGTCGGGATCTGAGGCTCAGATGAGGCAGCTTGTCGACAGCATCGGCGCGCGGATCTTGGAACACAACGCGGACTATCACTGGCCCGGCAACATTCGCGAGCTACGCAATGTCGTCGAACGCGCTGTAGCGATACCGGACGAAGACCCGCTGTCGAACCAGCCCAGCTCGCCGCAGGGAAGTGATGCATCCAGCGCCGCCGCCAGCTTCGACGCGCCGCGTAGTAGCGCAGGCAGTGATGCGAGCGAATTCGTCGACATCAACGTGCCGTTCAAGCAAGCCAAGCAAGCGCTAATCGATGGCTTCGAGCGTCGCTATATCAGCGCGCTGCTCAAGGCGGCTCGCAACAACGTCAGCGAAGCGGCCCGCCGTGCGCAGATCGATCGCATGTATCTACACAAGCTGATCACGCAGCATCGACTGAACGAGTCGTGATCGCAGGCCGTCGAGCTGCCCAGAGCAGAGCCTGTACACCGAGAATTCCAAGGGCAATCGCAGCGACCAGCAGGCCCAGGCTGGTGGCCGTGACTAGGTCGGACCCCACAGCAGGACCCTCGTCAAGACCCGCGCGAGTGAGCACGATCACCATCGCGTTGTTCGTGCCGTGCATGGCGATAGCAGCCCACAACGAATGACTGAGGACCCGTGCCGCGCCAAAGCCGATGCCAAGGAGAGTTGTCGGAACGAGCTTGGACAGCGACAGGTGAAACACACCGAACAAGACCGCACAGGCAAGAATCGGCAGGATGGTGGCCACGCGATGATGGCCCGCCCGACGCAGCGCTGGTGCTATCGCGGGGGTCAGAAGTGGCAGAAGCGCACCGCGGAACAACACCTCTTCGCAGATAGCCGGCACGGCCGCAAAGCACAATAGGTCCTGCCACAGCGGACGCAGGCCCGTCGCTGGGCGAAGCATGCGCAGCATGTGCTGGCGCTCTGCTTCGGGGACCGGCACCCAGTGCTCCCAGACGGGTTCGATCCAGCCGGCAAGAACATAGAACCAGGCCAGACCCAGCATCACGCCCCCAAGAAGTGCCGGCAGGATCTGGCGAGAAATCGGCAGCAAGCGCAGCGCATGAAGTGCGTGGGATCGTCGCGCTCGCGAGAAGATCAGCGCAGGGAGCAGAATGGCCAGGACCTCGGTTACAGCGGTGCCCAGCGGTCCGGGTCGGTAGGCTTGCGACAAGCTGCCAATGACAATCAAAAGCAGCAGAGCCACCGCGAACAAGAGCAGTGCCACACCAGACTCACCAGCCGCCCGCGCGCTTTGCGCATCGACGATGCGGCGAGCGCGATCCATGTCGGGTGAGTGCGGACCATCTTGCTGTGAATGCGCGTCGGGCAAGGGCTGTACGACGCGCTAGGTTACGTGGTACTGTGAGCCGTGAAAACGATTATTGCAGTCCTGCTACTTGCCCTGGGGACTGTCATGATGGCTGAGCCTCGGCGCGCTGCGGCCGAAGAGGTCAGCGCCGAGACCAAAGCCCAAGCCGGCCAGGCCTTTGCGCGCGGGATGAAGCAGTACCAGGCCAAAGAGTACGCCAAGGCCATCGTCGAGTTTGAGAACGGCTACAAGCTCATCCCGCAGCCGGTGTTCTTGTACAACATCGCGCAGGCGCATCGCCTATCAGGCGAATCCGAAAAGGCGCTGTTGATGTATCGCCGCTATCTGCGCGAGAGCCCTAGCGCGCCCAACCGCAGTGAAGTTGAAGAGCGCATTGGTGCTCTCGAACAGCAGCTTGGTCCCGCGTACTACTCGACGCTGTATGTGCCACCCGGTGCTGAGAGCATGACAGAGCCGGCCCCGGCCCCTCTGGTTCGCGGGAACCGCGGCAAGCAGGCTGTGTGGCCGATCGTACTGGGCGTCGTCGGCGGTGCCGTGGTGGTCGGAGTGGCGGTGGGCCTTGGGGTGTACTTCGGAACGCGCAGCGCGCAAGCCAACGTCTTTGAGCCGGTAACGCCATGACGCAGCATTCACCTTTTTCCTATCGCCGAGTCTGGGGTCTGTGCGCGAGCCTTATGGCGCTTACGGCAGGCTGCGGGGCCGATGTCTGTGATGGCATCCGTCAGACATGCTTGAGCGTGCGCTTGGAAGCCGATGGCGAGCAGCGCAGTGATCGCCTGAGAGTGCTGGTGGGCATCGACGGTGGGAACGCAGCAGAACGCATCAGCAAGCCACCCTTGGGCAGCGCAGCCCTGCGCTTTCCTCTTTCGTTCAGTGTCTTGTTGGGAGATCGCACGAGCCAGGTCAGCTTGGATGTGATCGCAGAGCTCTCGGGAAGTCCGGTGCTGCGGGGTCAAGGGGGGGACACGGTGACCGCTGGGCAGCACAAGCAGCTAACGCTGAAACTGGGCCCTGATCTTGGCAATGCCACGACGCTGTCGAGCGGGTATCCCGCAGCTCGTCAAAGCGCCGGTATGGCGTATTTCCCTGAGCGGCGCAGCATCGTTTTGTTCGGGGGCCTGGACAGCCAAGGCCGAGCGCTCGATGACACGTGGGAATTCTTGGCTGCTGAGCGGCGCTGGCAGCCGCTGCGCAGCTTGAGCCATCCCAGCGCGCGAGCCTCGGCGCTGGTCTATCACGCGCGTCGTCATGCCTTGGCGCTGTTTGGTGGCTTGTCGACCGATGGTGGAAACAAGGGGCTCGATGATCTTTGGGTGCTAGATCAGAGCGGCTCGTGGAGCAGCATCAGTCAGCCTACCGCGCCATCCGCTCGCAGCGCGACGGCGCTAGCCTATGACACGCGGACCGATTCACTGGTTCTGTACGGCGGTCGAAACGAAGCGCAGGCACAGCTTCTGAACGACGTGTGGGAACTTCCCGGCGAGAGCAGCACGTGGCTGCCGCGCACCTTGGGTATGGCCGCGCCCGTGGTCGCCAATCCGCGGCTGGTCTTTGACGGGCGCTATGTACTTCTGGTGGGCAGCGACGAGGCCAATCCAACGACGATTAAGATCTGGCGGCTTGAGACGAACTTCATCGAGCAGGTTCCACCGCCTGGGAACATGGCGCCGATTCGTCGCAGCGATTTTTCAGTGACGTTTGATCTGTTCGCAGGTGCGCTGGTCCTATTCGGTGGCTCAACGGCAGGCGCGCCGCTGTCGGATACGCTGACCTGGAGCCCCATCGACTATCGCTGGAAACCGAGCACGGAGAGCATGCTTCCTGCGCCGCGCAGCGGGGCTTCATTCGCCTATGCACCCGAGCTGATGGGGTCGCTGCTGGTCGGTGGGCGTGCCGCTGATGGCACGTCGCTTTCCGGCAACGAGACCTGGCTGTTTAGCGCACCGACCTGGCGCTCGCTGAAGCCCTAGATCGCAGCACTGCTTTCGAAAGCCGATCCGTAGACGACGGTCTGCGGTGTGCTGCGTGCGTCGGGTGTTTGCGGATCTATCGACGGAGCGAACGCACTGCGTGCTGCGTGAGCAAGACAGAAGTTCCCCTGGGCCAGAATTTCTGCCACATAGCGATCTATGCAGCGCATCTACTGCGACTACAACGCGACGACACCGCTTCATCCGCGTGTCCTTTCGCGCATGATCGAGACCGCCGAGGCTTGCTTTGGCAATCCATCATCCGTGCATGGCGAAGGCCGACGCGCCCGACAGCTGATCGAGCAGGCTCGCGCGCAGGTCGCCGCGTTGCTGTCGGCACACAGCAGCGAGATCGTCTTTACCAGCGGCGGAACCGAGTCAAACAACTGCGCGCTGCGCAGCACGGCAGCGCTTCTGGCCCGGCAGCATGGGCGACCCGCGCGCATCGTGACCAGCGGCCTTGAACATCCGTCGGTACGACAGACTGTAGCCGCACTGGGGCAGCAGGGTTGTGTGGTGCGCGAGCTGCCGTGCGATGCGCGCGGTCGACTGTCCGCCCAGCGTTTAGCGGAGCTGTTGAAGGAATATCCGGCCGATGTTGTGACGATTGCCCTTTGCAATCACGAGCTCGGCAACCTGTATCCCATCGCCGAGCTTTCAGCGGTTGCGCATGCCGCGGGGGCCTTGGTTCACTGCGATGCTGTGCAAGCTGTCGGTCGCGTACCGGTCTCGGTGCGCGTGCTCGATGTCGATCTGCTCAGCGTATCGGCCCACAAGTTCTTTGGACCCAAGGGGGTCGGGGCGCTGTATGTCCGCACGCGTCGCGCTCTGCCCAAGCAGCCCAATCCGATCCCATCCCTCGCCGAGCTACCGGCGCTTTTGTACGGCGGACAGCAAGAGCGCGGGCTGCGGCCGGGGACCGAGAACCTGCTGGGCATCGTCGGACTCGGGGAAGCGGCGCTGCTTGCACAAGAGCAGCTTCTTTCACGCTGGTCGCAGGTCGCGTTGCTGCGCGATGCACTCGAAGCGCAGATCCAATCGACGATCGCAGGATCGCGAGTCCACGGAGACAGCCAACCTGCGGGCTCGCGGGCTCCGGGGACCAGCAGCCTGGGGTTCGATCAGGTGGAAGGTGAGCTCTTGTTGATGAACCTCGATCTGCGTGGGATTGCCGTCTCGGCAGGAGCGGCGTGCAGCTCTGGATCCTTGAAGCCATCGAGCGTGCTTGTGGCCTTGGGCCTGGACGAACGCCAAGCCCGCGAAGGCATCCGCGTCTCGCTGGGGCCCGATACGACATCTGCGGACATCGAGCACATCGCTGCAGCGATCCGCGACAGCGTGGCCCTGGTTCGCGCCGCCAAATAGAGATCACTCCGCATTCGAGCTTGCTCGTCCGGCCGGCGCCGCTAGTCTTTCTTTAGAGGCTGTTTTTTCTGCGAAGCCTGTGTTGGCGGGAGCCGGGTAGCGTGTGACGCGTCTGCCTTGCCCTTGGCAGTGCTAAGGCTGCGAAGTTGCTCACAACCCCGCGGAAGAGCCAAGCCGCATGGTACGATACAAGGTCTAGCCTTGTTAGTTGGGGCAAGAGGGGTGATACGGGCCACGGCATGAGTGATCAGCAACAGAGCCCACATCAGGTGGATTCGGCAACCGCACTCAAAGTGCGCAAGCAGCCCCAGCCAGGCGATGTGCTGGACGGCACGTACCGTCTGGATCAGCAGCTTGGGAAGGGCGGCGTCGGCGTCGTGTATCGGGCGTTTCACCTGCACCTGCAGCGGCCTTGCGCGATCAAATTCATGCACCCGCAGCTGGTTTCAAATCCCGAGCTGCGAACGCGTTTTCGTCGCGAGGCGCAGAGCGCATTTCAGCTGGGCCATCCCAACATCGTCGCGATCACCGACTTTCGTGATGACCCCAATTCCTGGCCATATCTGGCCATGGAGCTGGTCATCGGCGAGACGCTACGTGATCGCTTGGAACGCGGCCCACTTTCGCCGCGTTTGTCCCTGCGCTTGATGGTCGAGCTCTGCGATGCGCTGAATGCGGCGCATCGGCGCGGCGTGATTCATCGCGATCTCAAGCCCGAGAACTTGTTCTTGGTACGCGTCGATTCACCGGGTCCCGATGAGCTGGACACGACGCTCAAGGTGCTCGACTTCGGGCTCTCCAAGCTCCTTGACGGAGTCGAGATCACCGGGACAGGCCGCTTGCTGGGTTCGCCTTCGTACATGTCTCCTGAGCAGGCTCGCGGTGACTCGCACTTGGTCGATGCTCGATCAGACATTTTTTCCGTCGGTGTTCTGCTGTACGAGTGCTTGATTGGCGACAAGATGTTCAACGCCGAGCGGCTAGAGCAGAAGCGTCAGCAGATCATGGCCGCCAAGCTGCCGCCGCTGGCCTTTGGTGAGCGGGGGCTGCCGCTGGTTGACGCCATCATCACGCGCGCCTGCTCACGACGTCCTGAAGATCGCTATCAAACGGCGGCAGCGCTCAAGGATGCGCTGGAAGAAGCGGAACGTACCCTCCTTAGGCAAGCGACTCACGTCGCGGCACAGCTATTGGTTCCGACGATTGCACCGGCCTTGGGCCTTGCTCCGTCAGCTTCTAGCCAGTCAAGCAGCCAGCGTCCCCCCCCCTTGCCGGCGGCGCTGATCGGAGACCGCACATCGAATGCGTCGAGCGTTGGCGGTGGTGAGCTGGTGCTGGACAAGCCAGCCATGCCCCCGCGACGGAAAAGTGGCGCTGTGGTGGCTCTTGCGGCTGGAGCGGTGGCGCTTTCCATCGTTGCCGGAATCGGGTACGCGGTGCTGCAGCGGCGATCGGCTTCGCCAGTTGTCGGGACAAGCGAGCCCGCACCTGGCAATGCAACGTCGACGCCGACAAACAGCGTTGGCACGGGGGGCAGCACCGTCGGCACTGGCGCGCAGATAGCAGGTCCACAGCCTGTCGTGGTTAGCCCGGTTGCGGCATCGCCTGCTTCGACCCAAGGGACTGGCAGCAGCGCGCCCGTCGAGGCGCCGAGTGTTGCCAAAGCACGACCGGCGGGGGCCGAAAAGCTGCCGCCGATACGTGGCGCTGACGAACCCGGTGAAGACTCGGCACCGATCGTCGCGACTGCCGCTGTTGGCACGGGCAGCAAACCGGCCGGGCTTGTGCCGCGCGGAAAGAAAGGGCGGGGCGGCTTGCGGCCCATCGCTACTGCGCCCGTTCCCGTCGCTGCCGCGAGCCCTGGCAAGAGCGGCGCTGGCTTGAATGACTCGGCGCTCAACGTAAATGGCGTCATGCGACGCGCGCTGCCGGCTGTACTGCACTGCTATCCTGCTGACGCCAGTCCGCCGCCGAAGATCTCTGTCGATCTTACGGTGCAGGCCGATGGTCGCGTCAGCGAAGCCAATATTGATGGAGCCGAAGACGGCGCAGCGTGTGTGCTCGGCGTCATTCGTGGTCTTCGTCTGCCGCCGCCAACGGACGGCGATAGCTACGGCTTCCGCTACGACTTCGTCAACCTGCGACGCTAGTCAGTATGGACCGACGGGCTCGCGGTCGCAGCGGAGCCGCTTGCGTTGCGCGCAGAGCGGTCTGCTCAGGGCTGGCCCATGCAGATCCCCTGGCCTGCACGTCGCGCTCTGCGACGTGGGCACTCGAAAGGAACGTAGCTGTGGCGGGAGCTGTCGGCGCCGAGCGAGCGGCGCCTGGGCGAGGTGACTAGCCGATGATCTGCATGCAGGTGTAACCCGCGGACAGGCCCGAAAGGACCGGCGTCAGGCTGGCATCGACGGAGGTCATCGTGACTTCAACCTGCAGATAGCGCGGCGTCTGACCCATCGGAACGGTCACGCTGATCGGAACGGGCGAGGTGCCTGAGGCCGTCGTCCACGGCGAGTTGGTTAGCTCGGCGGTCGTGGGGGCGCCACGGTAGCGGATCGACACCTTGGTGCCACGCGGCGCCGTCACGCTGTAGTTCAAGTTGGTCCACGTCGTGTTGCCATTCGGGCAGCCCTGGAACGTCGTACGGAACGTGCCCGCGCGCGAGGCATTGCGCAGCTGATACCCCGTCATGTCCGAGTACATATAGGAGTTGCTCAGCGCGCCAGTGTTCGCGCTGTTG
The DNA here is from genome assembly GCA_964554495.1 of uncultured Myxococcales bacterium. Lineage (GTDB taxonomy): Bacteria > Myxococcota_A > Polyangia > Palsa-1104 > JAEUJZ01 > JAEUJZ01. The sequence goes on along the minus strand of CAZKOY010000100.1, from coordinate 4,352 downwards.
TACGTGAACTCAAGCGTGGCTTGGCCAGCCTGCGCACCGGGATTGATCTGGTATGCGTGCGAGCTATTGCCGTTGTACGAGACCACCCAGGTCTTGTTGTCGAAGTCGATGCCAACGCCGGCATTGGTGCCCGCCGTCGCGATCGATTGGCGATGCACCATCGAGGTACCAGTGGCCGGAGGCAGGGCGCTGACATCGACGTGGTGGACGCCGACGTTGCTGTCTGCGACCCACAGGTTGTACTTGTTGTCGATGCCTAGGCCGCGCAGCTGATTCGAACCCGGCACCGTCAGGTACTCGTACTTTTCGGCCACCGGATCGAAGCGCGCCAGGCACGAGTTGAACGAGTGATAGACCAAGCCGCGCGGGTCGACCGTGATGCCATAGTTGCAGCCCGCGGCCGGCGTGTAGCGCTTCACCAGGTCTGGCTGTGTGGGGTTTTTGACCTCGATCTTGGCCAGTGTGCCGGTATTGCTTTCACGGCCCATGACCCAGACGTTGCCGTTCTTGTCGAGGGCCAAGCCGTATGGCTGCGTCGGCGCGACGTTGATGCGCTTGACGATCCTGCCTGTGGCCCCATCAAGGCGCAGCACTTCGCTCGTGTCGAATAGACCAACATATAGATATTGGCTCAGGCTTGTGTCTGTGATCTCACCGTCCCAACCGGCGGCGCGCGGGCGCGTCATCATGACGGTGCCGGCGGCGTTCGTGTTGGTCATGGTCAGCCACAGCACGCACTCGTCGGGGCTAGGCTGGCCATTGGTCCAGGTGTTGAACGGAGCGGGGAGTGTCGTTGCCTCGCCTTCATACGTGTCGATGCGGCCGTTGCCGTTGCGGTCGACGCAGTTGCCTTTGTCGCCCGCGATCTTCACCACCGAGCCATTGTTTCCGTCGGCACCGTTGGTCCATGAGCGGTTGGCAACTGCCACGTCGCCGCCCAAGCTGACCGTGGTGCGAGATGGATCCGAGTTGACGGTGCCCGGCAAGGTCTTATAGCGGGCCAGCTGCTTGCGCGTACGCGTGTCGATCTTGGACACGGTGCCATCGCCGCTGTTGGCAACCCAAATCACCGAGGACTGCGTGCTGGTGCCGGCCGTTGGGTCCAGGATGATGTTGCCATTGGGATCGACAGAGACACCGATGCTCCCGTCCCCCTTGGGATCAAAGGGAACGGTTCCACCACCGCCACCGCCGCCGCCCGGACCAACGCCGGTTGTCATCTCGGTGGGAGTGGTGCCACCGGGGTTTTGAGGGTCGCAGTTTGTCTGCTCGGGCGGGCATGTTCCTTCTCCCGACGTGATGACGGAATTGCAGGACACCCCGACGAGCGCGCTCATTCCAAGGCCAAGGCCGATAAGCGTCTTGCGCAACATGGCAGTTCTCCTAAGTGCAGGGGGTTGGCGACAGGTCCATCCTGGGGGCCGGCCAGCAGCCACAAGACACCTGTCTCTCTTTGTCATCGTATCACTCTGTCAGAGAGTGTTCGATGGCGGAGTGAGCCCGTCCTAAGCGCACAGAATCTGCGGGCAATGGCGCGTCCGCGCCAAGTTTGCGGGGAGGGGAGACTAGGCGAGCAGAGCGGACGCGCGGCGGCGGCGATACAGCGCGGCGCCAAGCAGCACGAGCGGTGCGAGCAGGGCTGCCCATGCGCTGTGCGTGGGCTCACCGTGTAGCTGGCAGCTGCAACCGCGCGAAATCGTGCCGTCGGTCACGGGCAGACACGTGCCTTCAAATTGGACGCACGCAAAGCCCTGCGGGCAGCGGGTATACAGGCATGGATCATCGATGCACTTGCCAGCCTGACAGGACTGCGCGGCCTTGCAGGTGATGCCGCTACACGCTGGGTCCAACTGGCACTGCTTGGTGGCCGGGTCGCACTTTCGACTGGACGCGCAAGGGGTGCCGCAGGGGTCCGCCACGCAGGTACCGCGGACGCAGCGGCTGCCGGCGCTGCAGCTTACGGTGCAAGGGGCGACGCAGGATGCAGTTGCGCCATCGGAATAACAGTACTCGCCGTTGCTGCAGGTCTGGCTGTCACACGGATTGCCCTGGCACGTCGCCTGTACACACACTTTCCCCGTTGGGCAGCCATTCGTATAGCAAGAGTCGTCGCACAGAACGCTGCCCGGTCCGGCATCGCCTCCACCTGTGATCGAACGGATGATGCGATCGAGCTGCACCAGCAGCGCCGCCTCGGTCTCGGCGGGATAGTAGTCGTAAGCGGGATCGGGGTTGGCTTCGCCGCCTTCTTTGGCCATGTCATTTAGGTTCTGCTTTTCCGTCGTGCCCAAGCTGCCACCGAAGCCCACGACAAACGTGTGGATGCTGGGTGACTGCATGTTGGCCAAACGCACAGACTCGATGGCTGCGAACACCGCGCCCAGCGAGTTGCAGGCATCGCAGGTGCAGTTGACTGTGTTCGTGCAGCGCGGTGCTCCGTCCGTCACCAGCAAGATGTACTGGCCGCGGCTGGCATCCTTCATGGCTGGATCCGCTGCTACGGCGTCGATGGCTCCGCACGTTGGGGTCAGCGCCGTCGTAACCGGGGTCACTTGCGGGTTGTCGAGAGACTGCAAGATCGATTGCTTGGTGCCATAGCCGGGGTTCACGCTAAAGCTGCTGGTACCGCAGCTATTGCCGGCCCGCGGAAAGTACGAGATGCCAATCGGCAGCTTGCCGTCGTACTGCGAGACAAGCGTGGTGATGGCGTTCTTGGCGATCTGCCAGCGCGATAGCTCGCCAGCCATTGGTGGCATGCCCGCCACGTTGTCGAGCATCGAGCCGGATCGGTCGACGATGATCGCCAGGTTTGGACATGGGCCGGCGTGTGCTCGGCCCAGCCAAGGCAGAGTGAGGAGTGCAACAAGCGCGACACCAAAGCGAAGCGTAAGAGCGAGACGTGACATGGTTCCCCCGAGGACTGTGGATGAATATTCATCCTCATCATATCGCGGGGGACGGCGGCAGTTCTACGCCGCTTCCGTCGACACTAGCGCGCCGCAGCAAAGGCGCAGCGCACCCCGATCAGGTCTGACCGGGGACCCTGTGGCCGATGAAATTCCCGTGCGAACGAACGCAACTCAGAGAGCGGACTTAGGAATGTGCCGCCGCGGCGCACGCGGACCTCGCCTTGGGGGGGGCCGCTGGGATCGCTGCAGGCCGATCCACAGCGGGCATATGCCGTGGCATCGAAGAAGTCCGCCACCCACTCGGACAGGTTGCCACCGAGGTCAAGCTGGCCAAACGCGCCACGCTGCATCGACCCTTCGCGCTCGCTGATCGTGGCTGGCCAAGGCAGCTCGCTGCAACCCAGGCCTGCGAAGTTCGCGCCTTGATCGCAGCTGACGGCCGCAATGCGTCCCCATGGAAAGGGTCGCTCGTCTCGACCGCGAGCGGCTCGTTCCCACTCTGCTTCCGTGGGCAAGCGCCCCCCGGCCGCAGCGCAAAAAGCGGCGGCTTCGGACCACAAAAGGCAGCTCATCGGCAGCGTCTCATCGCCCCGCGCGTCCACAGTCCAGGTCGCGCGATCCGGCGAACAGCGCAGGCTCTGCAACGTCTCAGGAGCCGGCGGGGCAGGGCAGCTACCACTTGCCAAACAGCGACGGTATTCCGCCACCGTAGTCTCGGTTTCCGCCAGGCAGAAGCCGCTGCTGATCGTGACCACATGCAGGGGCTGCGCGCTGGGCTCGCAGTCTTCGGACATCGCGCTGCAGCCACGACGATAACGCCCGCCTGGGACGTAGCGCGCACCCATCGGACACCTCGGCTTGACGCACATCCCCGCTTCACAGCGCACGGCATCGCCCGAAAGACAGCTTTCATCGCTGGTGCAGGATGGGTTTTCCGTGTCGCTGTCACCACATGCCAGCATCCCCAATAGACAGAGCCCCAAGAGGAACGAGCGCATGTATCTTCCTTGTTCTTGTTCCGTGAGACGAGCTTAGGAATATCGTAGGAGTATACTGGGAATACTACAGGATTATTTTAGGAGTATCTTGGGAAGATCTGTCAATACTCCCAAGAGTCGCATGCAGATTCGGCGCGGGGCGTCGGAAGCTAGGCAGCGAGGGCCTGCCATGGAAGCACGTGCCGGCCCCTGGCGTCAGGGAACCGACGCGGGCGGCGGGTTTGTAGCGGGCTTTTCGGCCGCAGGCTTTTCAGGTGCCGGTTTCTCAGCGGCGGGCTTCTCAGCGACGGGTTTTTCGGCCTGCGGCTTTTCGGCCTGCGGCTTTTCGGTCGCGGGCTTATCGGCAGCCGGCTTGTCCGTCGCAGGCGGCGCTGCCTTTTCGGTTCCCGGTTTCTCTATGGCTGGTTTGTCGCTCGTTCCGGTTGTTCCGGTTGTTCCGGTTGTT
>CAZKOY010000099.1:0-20086 GCA_964554495.1 uncultured Myxococcales bacterium | reverse complement strand
ATGCCGTTTCAGACGGCGTACTGGACCTGGCGAGCCCAGACCACGCTGCAGCGCCTGCGCGGGCAGCCCTATCAGCGGCCTGGGGCCTGTTCGCGCGGGGCGGCTCAGCCTGCGGTCGATGGTCCTGCTTTTTCGGGGAGCGCGGACGAATGAACGAGCTCAAAAAAGGTCGACAGGGTCCAAAGTCAAAAGCCGGCTGGGACGAGCTGGCTGCGCCTGCCAACGACGAACACATGGCAGGAGCGACCGCAGACGCCTCGGCGAAGAGCGCAAGCCACGACGGGTTCGAGCGCCTGATCTTGCGCATCCACGGCCGGGTGCAGGGCGTGGGCTATCGCGCAACGGCCGCCGAAAAAGCCATGGAGCTGGGCGTGACCGGCTGGGTGCGCAACCTCGATAACGGCGTCGTCGAGCTTCAGGCCGAAGGGACGCCAGAGCAGCTCGATCGCTTGCTGCTGTGGTGTCGCAAAGGTCCGCGCTTGGCCCGCGTACATGAAGTCGACATCTGGCGCGCTGCCGCCACGGGCGAATTTCACGGCTTCCGCGTGCGCTGAGTCGGCGCTCGCACCACGACGGGTTTGCTGTCCCTGTTCCTTTCCTGCCATCGCGAGTACGAGATGTCACAAGACCACACCGCTCCCACGCTGTTGCCGCGACTGCCGGCGCTTTCCAACTTCCTCGCGCAGCCCCGCAGGCTGCTGATTGGCGGCGCTTGGGTGGCTTCGCAGTCGGGAAGGACCTTCACCTCGCTCGATCCCGCGACGGGCGAGCCGCTGGCCCGCATCTATGAAGGCGACGCGGCCGACATCGATGCGGCGGTGCAGGCGGCGCGGGCTGCGCTCTCGCCGGGTGCGCCGTTTGCGCGCATGCCGCCGACCGAGCGGGCTGGCTTGCTGCATCGGCTGGCCGATCGGGTCGACCAGCACGCCGAAGAGCTTGCCCAGCTTGAGTCGCTGGACAACGGCAAGGTGTACAAGACGGCGCGCCATGGCGATGTGCCAGCGGTGTCGGGCGTGTTCCGCTATATGGCCGGCTGGGCGACGAAGCTCGAAGGTCGCTCGCTGCCGCTTTCAGCGCTGCCGCCGGGCCTGTTTCACGCCTATACGCTGCGCGAGCCGATCGGGGTGGTCGGCGCCATCATTCCGTGGAACTTCCCGCTGTTGATGGCGGCATGGAAGCTGGCGCCGGCTCTGTGCTGTGGCTGCTCGGTGGTCTTAAAGCCCGCGGAACAGACGCCGCTTTCGGCGCTGCGCTTGGGCGAGCTGCTCTGCGAAGCGGGCGTTCCGCCGGGTGTCGTCAACATCGTGCCGGGCTTTGGCGAGACGGCAGGCGCTGCCCTGGCCGCGCATCCGCAGGTCGACAAGGTGGCGTTCACCGGCTCGACCGAGGTCGGGCGGCTGATCGTCAAGGCCGCTTCTGGCAACCTGAAAAAGCTGACGCTAGAGCTAGGCGGCAAGTCGCCCAACGTGATCTTCGCCGATGCCGATATCGATGCGGCGATCGCCGGGGCTGCAAATGCCATCTTTTACAACCAAGGCCAGGTCTGCACGGCGGGCTCGCGGCTGTATGTCGAGGACTCGGTCTTCGATCGCGTGCTGTCGGGAGTCACGGCGCGGGCGATGAAGATCCGGCTGGGTCCCGGCATGGCCGAAGGCTCGCAGATGGGGCCCTTGGTGTCCGATGTGCAGCTTGCGCGCGTGCGCCGCTATGTCGATTCAGGACAAGCGCAGGGCGCCAAGCTGGTCGTCGGTGGTGGACAGCACGGCAGCACGGGGTACTTCATGCAGCCGACGATCCTTTCGGACGTCACGCCGCAGATGCAGGTGGTGCAAGAAGAGATCTTTGGACCGGTGCTGACGGTGCATCGTTTCTCGTCGCTGGATGAGGTCACGGCGCTGGCCAACGACACGGTCTATGGCTTGGCGGCGGGGGTGTGGACGCGCGATGTCAGCAAGGCGCACCGGGCGGCGCAGCAGCTTAAGGCGGGGACGGTGTGGATCAACTGCTATGGCGCCTTTGACGATGCGCTGCCCTTCGGCGGGTACAAGCAGTCGGGCTGGGGACGCGAGGGCGGTGCCGAGGTCCTGGACGCCTATCTGCAGACCAAGACCGTCGTCGTGAAGCTCGGCTAGCAGCGCCGCTCGGCAGGCGCTAGCGCTTGACGCCTTGGCTGGGGGATGGGGCCGCGGCGAGGCGCGAGATGGCGTTGTTTAGCGTCTCTTTCACGCCGCTGTCGCGCTCGACGGCCAGGCGACGCTGCAGCGCGGGCAGCACGCTGTCGGTACGCATCTGCGCCATGCCGGCAGCAGCGGCCTCGCGGACGATGGGGCTTGCGTGCTCTAAGAACAGCGACACCGACGGAAGCTCGCTGGCGCCAAAGCCACCCAGGGCGCGCAGAGCGGCGGCCAGGGTAAAGACGCGCTCGTCGTCGGTCGTGCCGATCTTGGCCACGGTCTCGCGCAGGAAGTCTTGCCCAGCCGGTGTCGGGACATAGCCCAGCGCTTCGATCGCGCGCAGTCGGATTAGCTCGGGCGTGTTCGCCTGCCGGATGATGCGCAACAGCACATCGGCGGCCGGCGCGCCAAGCTGAGCGATGCCGTGCTCCACATCCAGGGGCTCATAGCCATCGATCAGCGTGCGCACCGTGGCCTCTAGCTGCGCCGCATTCTTGGCAGAAAGCGACGAGCGAGGCTGCGACAGGTGCTTGTAGCGCGGAGTGGCCATGGCACTGGGCTGCAAAGCGAGCGCCGAAAGAAGCGGCAGAAGCGCCAGCGTGGAACGCGTGAGTCGTCTCATGTTCGTCTCTCGATTAGTTGCGGACTTGGGGCATCGAGCGCAGGACTTGGCCCTGCTCAGCCGTCAGCTTTTCGCCGCCCGAAGCCGACCAGTACATCAGGTTGGTCATGCCCTGCTGTGTTGATTCGGACGGGCCCATACCGTCGCCCAGGGGATCGGTCTTGTTGTTGCGTTCGATGGCATGTGACAGACCAAACGAGTGGCCAAGCTCATGCGCGGCGGTCTGCCCCAGCGATTCGAGCGTATAGCCAGCGCCCATCAGACACAGCAGGCTGGTCGCAAACACCGCACCCGTCCGCGGGTTGTCTTTTAGGCCTGGGGCTGACGGAATGCCGCCGGCAATGCCGAGCACGCCGTTGGGATTGATGGCGCGCACCAGGACCAGATCCGCTCCGCCGCGGCTGTTCTTGGATGCCGCGCGCAGGGCCCGACCCAGGCTGGTGTTGCTGGTTGCATCGATCGAATTCGGCGCGTCGCTGTCGATGAAGTCGATGGGGTCAAACGTGATCCCAGTCGTGCTCTGATTCCAGATGGCCTGAAGCTTGCGGACCATCGGCTCTAGCATCATCGCGGCGTTGGCCGCCTTGAGGTTGCGGATGTTGCAGGTGCCAGGCAGGCCGGACATGTCGGTGATGTGAATGCGCAGCGGCAGGCGGCCCGTGGTCTTGGTCTTGGGCGAGGCATCCGCAAGCTTGTAGACGACCGTGACCTGCGGCTCGCTGTTCTGCATCGTCATCAGGTTCAAGCCAAAGGCTTGGAACGGATACGGCGCCGAGGCCAGCGGCACGCGCGTGGGCGCTCCTGACAGCAGCAGGGTCGCGCTGCCCAAGTTCGGCTGATGGCGAATCGCATTCTTGAAGTACGCATCGGGATCCGTCGGCGAAGGCACGACGTAGATGTCGTTGCCGCTGGCGTCGTTGATCCACTGCATGCCCACTTCAAAGCCATCGTTTTGATCGGCAGCGTGGACGACAAAGGTGGCCGAGCGGCCGGTGGCGGGAACCAGCAGCGTATCGCTGGCCTTGTATGTGGCGGCCAGCGCTTGATTGCTGGGCAAGCAGCCTTTCATGCGCGGCCACTTGCTGGTCGACAGCTTGCGCAAAGGCGCCGGTAGCTCGACGCAGGCGGCCGGGTTGTCTCCGTCGCTGGCGTCCTTGCAGTCACGGGCGTCTTGGCACATCAGCAAGCAGACGCCCATCACGCAAGATCCCTGCTTGCACTGCGCGTCGTCCAAGCAGCTAACCAGCGGCGTCTTGCCGCCCGCGGCGCGCCGATCGATGCAGGTGCCGCGCACCTTGTTGGCGTCGCGATCCAAGGCGCAGGTCTGGGTGCCATCGCACGCCGTCTCGCGCTGGCAGGAAAGAGCGCAGCGCCCGCCTGTGCAGGCTTGGTATTGGCAGTCGTTGTCGGTGGCGCAGGTCTCACCGGGCTTCTTGCCGGGGCGCTCGGCGCATGCGCCGTCTTGGCAGCTATGACCGTCAGAGCGGCAGTCACTGTCCTGCTTGCAGCGTGGCTGGCAGACACCCTGATAGCACTGCGATCCGTCGCGGCAGTCGCCGCTGCTCATGCAGCCGGCCAAGCAGATCGGCGGCGTGGCTTCTGCGAGGGACTGACAGCTCTTGCCTTCGCCGCAGATGTTTGGGTCGGTGGCGCAGTCCAGCGAGCAGTAACCGCTGGGGAAGCCCTGGGCTTCGCCTAGACAGCGGGCTCCGGCTGCGATGGCCGTGCAGTCCGAGTCGGCTTTGCACGGATCGCCGACCCGAGGCTTGCCGCAGCCAGCCCCAGCTACGATCAGCGCGATGCCCAGCGCAGCCCAGCCGGGTGGCCGCAAGGCACCTACGCTACGAATGCGATGCATGAACGATTGAGCAGAGGTTCGCCGCATGCCGCGCATCGTATCGCCGGCTTGCCAGCGGTCAATCGCAATTCTTAAGCGCAGTGTTTGCGGCGTTGGGCCATAAACCAAGGCTGCAATGGCACGACGGAAATCAGGGAAATTAAACGCATATCTACGGAACAGCGATGGCGCTGGTCTGTGTGGCTTCAAAGGCCGCAAGCTTGCGCTCTAGCTTCCACTGCTGGTTGGCGCGTGGACTTGCCGCCAAGAACGCCTGACACGGCGGACCGAGCGCGCTCTGCGGGGCCGCCGGGTCGCTGCTGGCGCAGGCCGCGACGGGGACGAAGCTGCGCGCGTTTTCCCACAAGCTGGCGCCGGGCAGGAAGCTCTTTTCGACGCCGTTGCGGGCGATTGTCTTGAGCTGGCGATAGTCCAAGCGATGCACCTGGGCGGCGCGCAGGTACTCGCTGGAAAGATCGGTGCGCAGGATGCCTTCATCGTCGGTGGCAAGCGTCACTGGCACCCCGGCGGCAAGGTATGTGGCAAGCGGGTGCGCATCCCCTTCGGTTCCCAGGATGGCTTGGTTCGATGTCAGACAGATCTCGACGGCAACGCCCTGCTGCGCAAGCTGTCGCAGCAGGCTCTTTTTGCCGCTGCCCTGCTGCTCTGGGGTCAGGCGAGCGCGCTCGAACGCCGCAGGCTCGTCGCTGTCTTTGGACTCGTCTTCGCTCTCGTGCAACAGGTCAACGGCATGGCCGACTCGCTCGGCTCCTGCGACGGCCACGGCGCGTCGAATATGCGATCGCAGGTGAGCTTGCCCCGCTTCGCCGCTGGGCAGAATCTCGGGCACAAGCTCTCCGGCGTGCAGCGCGACGTGGACTGATTGCCGTCCCGGCTCGCTGCGGTTTTGCCGGTTCAAGAAGCCCAGCGCTTGCATCTCGTCGTCGAAGTGGGAAAGCGACATCGGGCTTTCTTCGGGCGCGACCAAGTTCACACCCACCACCCGCGCGTCGGCCTGCGCCAGCTCAAAGGCATAGACCCACTGGCCAAAGACGTGCTCGCGCGACTGCGTGCGCACCGCGTGAATCAGGTAGCGCACGCTGACTTCACAGGCTGGGTCGGGACGTGGTGTGTCGCAGCGAAAGCGCGTGCGTAGCTCGCTGCTGATCTTGCTGATCTCTTCGACGCTGCGCAGGATCGTCGGGCGAAACTCGGGAGCCTGCAAAAGCTCGACGCGCGCTCGTGCCAAGTACTCGTCGGTCCAGGTGGCCCCTTTGTCCATGATCTGATCCGCCAAGCGGCCGATCTGCGAGCTTTGAAAGCCGACGATGATCTCGATGTGAACGACGCCCTGGGCCGCCGCCCGTCGCACCACTTCCTCGGTCATGTCCAGCGTGTGGCTGTTGGCCACGACTGAAAACTTGCCGAAAGCGTCGAAGAAGTGCTGATGGCGCTCGCGCAGTGGGCCGGCTTGATTTTCCATCGACCACGACGAAAGCAGCGTGCGCTGAAGCTCGCTTGAGATCGTCGCGGTGCTCAGTGGAATGGTGTCAGGTGTACACGGTGGCAGCACCGCGCTGGCGTCGCTTGTGCGAATGCAGAGCCCGTCTTGGCGGGCCCAGCGGATCAGGCTCTCGGTCGACGCAGCGCCCGACAGGTGGGTGTGCAGATCCGCGCCCTTGGGCAGGCCCCGCAAGAAGGTCGACAGCGCCGCTGTGCTGCTGCGTGCGCGCTCAAACACGCGGGCTGTCGCGGCTTCTCGCTTGCGCGCCAGCTCGCCAAAGGGGCCTCCGGTCAGGCTTTGTACCGTCGCTGCACCGATGCTGCCGGGCAGGGATCCGAAGAGCTCACCATCGGCGCTGCAGCCCATCACCCCCACCGCTGACACTGCGGGCAGCAGGACCGATAGAAACGCTGAAATGTGAATCGCCGGGCGATTCATTCATAAGCTCCTTCGTAGCGTGTTTCGATGACTAAGCGAGGAATCCCAGGAAATGTAGGTTTCCCGTGGCTGCTGCGTGAACTAATTGAGAACTTTCCGACTCATCATTAATTGCCGGCGGGAAAATTATCAACGATAGAAGCCGGCGCCGTGGTTTTTTCATCCGCCGCGAAATAGCCGTCGCTACACTGGACGGCTGTGAGCATTGCGACGCGCGTCACGCTGCTGACCGTCCTTCTGGTCATCTTGACCTTGGGCCTGTATGGCTTCTTCAGCCTGCGGGCGCGCAAGGCTGAGCTGTCGTCGGCGCACGAGCAGAGCACGCAGCTCTTTGCATCGGCCTTAGCGGTGTCGTTGCAAGCGGCGCTGCAGGACGGTCTGTTCGAGGACTTGCCGGGTCTGATCCGTCGCCTGCAGGGGGCTGAGCGCGACACCGAGGTCGTGTACCTGGATCTGATCCAGCCGCAAGAGAGCGCTGCCTTTCCAGCGCCTGCCACGGGCCCGCCCGCCCCGACGCCAGGCACGGCAGCCGGTCCCAGCGAGCCCGCCCCCGTGCCGGCAGCCCGCGCTGAGCCAACCCGCGCCGAGCGTCTGCGCCGCGTCGAGATCACCGGTCAGCCCTATGGCGAGCACATCGTCGTATCGGGGCGGCCGGTCTATGCCTATATGTTTCCGCTGCGCGGCAGCCAGCACCGCATCGTCGCTGCTGTCGACATCTTGCGACCTGACATCGAGGTCGAGCGCGCGTATGACCGGGCGGTGCGCGACGCCATCTTGACCTTGGGCTCGCTGTCGCTGCTTTTGGTGCTGTTCGTCAGCCTGACCGTGCGGCAAGAGATGACGCGGCCGCTCTTGCGCTTGGTGACCGGCGTCGATGAGGTGACGCGCGGCGACTACACAGGCGCCATCCTGCGCGAGCGCAATGACGAAGTCGGCTTGCTCGCCGACCGCTTCAACGAAATGACGCGCTCGCTGCGCCAGGCGCGTGAAGAGATCCTGGCCGGTGTCGATGCCAAGCTGCAGCTTGAGCAGCGCCTGCGTCACTCGGACAAGCTGGCCACCATTGGTCAGCTTGCGGCGGGTATCGCGCACGAAGTCGGCACGCCGCTCAACGTCATCGGCGGACGCGCTCGCGTTATGGCCCGTCGCGCCGACGATCCACAAGCGGTCGCCAAGAACGCCGAGATCATCGCCACGCAGGCCGAGCGCATCACCAAGATCATCCAGCAGCTTCTGGACTATGCCCGACGTAAGGCCACGGCGCGGGGGCCCGTCGATCTGCGCGCGGTCTGCGCATCGACCCTGGATTTCTTGGAACATCAACTGCAGACCCGCGGCGTGGCAGCGGCGCTGCAGCCGTTTGCTCTTGCCCCGGATGCAGCGCCCGTCGAGGACCGCAGCACAGACAGCGGGCAGGTCGGCGATCCGCCACCGCGGCCGATTGTTCTTGGCGATGCTGATCAGTTGCAGCAGGTGTGCCTGAACCTGTGCATGAACGCGATCCAGGCCATGCCCGAAGGAGGCCGCCTGCAGCTTCAACTTCACGGCTTGGTGCGCAAGCGACCTGGACTCGATCGCGCGTCGCCAGGCGCGTACGTCATGCTGGCCGTCGATGACACGGGGGTTGGCATCGATGAAGAGCACATCGGGCGCATCTTCGAACCGTTCTATTCGACGAAGAACGCCGACTCGGATCCCGATCGCAGCGGCGGCAGTGGCCTGGGCTTGTCGGTATCGGCGGGCATTGTCAAAGATCACGATGGCTGGATCGAGTGCGAGCGGCGTCCCGCCAGCCTCGGCGGTGGCACAGTCTTTCGTGTGTATCTGCCGGCGCTAGAAGCCGACGGCGAAGCGGAAAACCCCACTTCCGAAATCAGCACGAACACGCCGAAAAATCTCGCCAAGGCGCCCGCAAAAGAGGCGATATGATGGGCCGAGCTTTTCGCCATGGCGCAGCCTCCCAAAAACACCAGCAAGCTTCCGGCCATCCCAAGCAGTGGGCCGGGCCGTGGCCGCGCATCGCCACCGCCGCCGCCCAGCGATGCGCGGGGTGAGATCGCCAAGCCGGCGCGCGGTCGCTATACGCTGCTGGTAGTTGAAGACGATGCCGCCATGCGCGAGCTTTTGCAGGACACGCTCAGCGAAGAGGGCTTCGTCGTCGAGACGGCGAGTGGTGGGCGAGCCGGCATCGAGCGCGTGCGCCGCGGTGGCGTTGATCTGGTGGTGACCGATGTCCGCATGCCCGATCTCGATGGCTTGGACATGCTGCGCGAGATCATGGGCAGCGGTCGCGGCGAGTCGTTTGCGCCGCCGCACGTCATCGTCATCACCGCCTTCGGATCGATTGATACCGCCATCAAGGCAGTACGCCTGGGCGCGCACGACTACATCACCAAGCCCTTCAACATGGAGGCGCTGATTCTCGCGACCGACAAGGCGCTTGAAGAGCGCGGCCTGCGACAAGAGGTGAGCCGCCTGCAGCGCGAGGTCGAGCGCCCGTATCGCTTCGACAACATCATCGGCCGCTCGCCCCAGATGCAAGAGGTCTTCACGCTGATCCGCCGCATGGCTAGCTCGGCGGTCAACGTGCTGATCACCGGGGAATCTGGCACCGGAAAAGAGCTGGTCGCACGCGCCATCCATTACAACTCGCCGCGCGCCAAGCGGCCGTTTGTGGCGGTCAACTGCGCGGCCATTCCCGATGCCCTGCTTGAAAGCGAGCTGTTTGGTCACAAGCGCGGCGCCTTTACCGATGCGCGCAGCGATCGCGCCGGCATGTTCGTCGAAGCCGATGGCGGCACGCTGTTTCTCGACGAGATCGGCGATCTTTCACCGGCCCTGCAGGCCAAGCTCTTGCGCGTGTTGGCCGAGCGCGAGATCCGCCCGCTGGGGGCGACGCGCGCTGAAAAAGTCGATGTGCGCGTCATTTCGGCCACGCACAAAGATCTGCAGGCCGGCATGCGCGGCGGCACCTTTCGCGAAGATCTGTATTACCGCTTGAACGTCTTGCAGATTCACTTGCCGTCGCTGCGTGAGCGAGCCGAAGACATCTTGCCGCTGGCCGAACACTTCTTGCAGCGGGCGGGCGAGCGCAGCCAGAAGCGCGTGGCGGGCTTCAGCCAAAGCGCGCTCAAGATCCTGCTTTCACACAGCTTTCCCGGCAACGTGCGCGAGCTAGAGAACATCATCGAGCGCGCCGTTGCTCTGTGCGAGAGCCTGCAGATCACGCCGCAAGATCTGCCCGCCACCTTGCGCGAGCGGCGGCCCAGCGACCTGGTCGACTTTGCCGTACAGCGCAACCTGACCCTGGCCGATCTAGAGCGCGAGTACATCCAGCGCGTCATGAAAGAAGAAGGCGGAAACAAGACGCGCGCCGCGCAGCGCTTGGGCCTGGATCGCAAGACGCTGTATCGCAAGCTGGAAGAGACCTCGCGGCCCGAGATCGGTGCGGTGGGGGATACCACCGACGAGATCACGCCGCGACCCAGCGATCCTGGCGTGCCTGCCGGCTCGACAATCGAAGATGAGTGAGCCGAGCCCACGCGCGGATGCTCCTTCGTCGCAGTCCGCTCAGCTTCTGCCAGCGACAGCGCGCAAGGCGGCGCCGCGCGGCTTTTCACGCCTGTTCCTTGCGTACCGCGTGACCTTTTTCGTCATCGCCAGCTATTACTTTCTGCGCTTCCGGCTGCGCTTCGCTTCCGACGAGCGGGCGCTGCGCTTGCTCACCGCCACGCACCTGCGCAACGCTCGCCGCATCCTGCGCGGCATCGAGCGCTTGCAAGGGCTGTTCATCAAGGTCGGGCAGCTGATCAGCATCTTGTCGAACGTCCTGCCCGAAGAGTTTCGCAGCGAGCTCACGACGCTGCAGGATCGCGTGCCGCCTCGCCCGTATGAAGACGTCGAGAAGCGCTTCCGCGAAGAGTTCAAAGGTCGCGGCCCGCTGCAGGTCTTCGCCGAGTTCTCGCGCACGCCGGTTGCATCGGCCTCGATCGGCCAGGTCCACCGCGCCCGCACCTTTTCCGGCATCGATGTCGCCGTCAAAGTTCAGTACCCCGACATCGACGAGATCGTGCGCCTGGATCTGCGTGCGCTTGGCCGCATCTTCGGCATCCTGCACTGGCTGGCTCCGCAGCACGGCATGCAGGCCGTGTTTCATGAGATCCGCGACATGATCTTGGCCGAGCTCGACTTTGGTCTTGAAGCCAAGAACTCGCAGCGCATCGCCGAGAACTTCAAGGCCTCGTCAGATTCCAGCCTGCGTCTGGATGGTGAGCGCGCCGCGCCGCTTGCGGTGGCGTTTCCCGAAGTGCTCGATGACTTCTGCACGGGTCGCGTGCTGACCACGCGCTGGGTCGACGGCATCAAGGTGTCGAATCTGGCGCGACTCGACGAGCTAGGGATCGATCGCAGCGCTCTCGCGCGCACGGTGGTTACTGCGTACTGTCAGCAAATCTTCCGCGATGGCATCTATCACGCCGATCCGCATCCAGGGAACCTGCTGGTGCTGCCTGGCTCGGCGAAAGCGGACAGCGGTCTGGATGGCAGCGCCACCTTGGTGTTCTTGGACTTTGGCGCCGTTGCTGAGCTTTCGCCGCGCATGCGCCGCGGCATTGTGGAAGTGCTGCAGGCCGCGCTCACCCGCGACACCCCGCGCTTGGTCAGCGCCATGAAAGACATGGGCTTCATCGCCCGCGGGGCCGACCCCGAGATCTTCGAGCGCGTCGTCGACTTCTTCCACGACAAGCTGCAGGCCGAGGTCAAGCTCGACTCGTTCTCGCTGAGCGACGTGCGCGTGCGGCCCGAGATGAAGTTTGAAGTGCTGTCGGATCTGCGCCGCCTGAACGTCTCGCTGCGCGACATCCTGCAGCACTTCCACGTTCCTAAGGAGTGGATCCTCCTCGAACGCACGCTGCTGCTCTTGCTGGGCTTGTGTACCGAGCTAGATGCCAAGCTGGAACCGATGCAGGTCATTCGCCCGTACATCAGCGAGTTCGTGCTGGGCAAAGATCGCGATCTGTCGCGGCTGCTCGTCGAGACGACGCGCGATGTGCTGGGCACGGCGCTGGCTCTGCCGGGGGATCTGCGCCGCTTCCTGTCGCGCGCCCAGCGCGGCCAGCTTGAAGTCCGCTTCCGCGGCGTCGACGAAGGCGCCCGCCTGCTTTACACGCTGGGCCACCAGTTCATCTATGCCGCGTGCGGCATCGCGGCCTTTGCCGCCTCGATCGTCTGGGAAGGTCGCGGCGAATACGATCGCGCCGATCTAGCGCAGGGTGCCTGCGGTGTCTTCGCCGTGCTGCTTCTGTGGAGCATGCTCACCACCCGCGCTCGCTCGCGAAAGTAAGAATAAAGGTCGATCTTCCGTCGTAGCCAGCAGCAAAAGGGGCGCTGCTAGGACTGATAGCGCAGGATCGTTCCGGCTTGGCTGACGATCCACGCCTCGCTGCGGCTTCTGGCCCACACGCCCGACAGGATCAGGCCGCGACCGCTGGTCGGGCTGCGCTTGGGAGTCCAGGCCTTGCCGTCGAAGTGCAGGATGGTGTCGCCATAGCCCACGGCCCAGATGTCGTCGGGGGCGCTGCCCCAGACGCTGCGCAGGTGCTGCGTCGTCGGACGGGGCAGAACTTCGCTGCTGCTGCGGCCGTTCCAGCGGTACAGCGTGCCGGCGTTGCCCGCGGCCCAGACATCGTCGCTGCTGCTGCCCCAGACGGCGACCAGGGGATTGCTGGGCAGGGGCATAAGCGCGCTCCAAGCGCCGGCCCGCATGCGCATGGCGCAGGTCGCACCGACGGCAAAGACGTCGCTGCCGGATCGGGACAGGCTCCACATGCCATAGACCTGAGCGCAGCCGTAGTCCTGGCCATGCGCCGGCAGATACGTCCAGCTGCCAGAAACGAGCTGCAGCAGCGAGGCATCCGTCGAGCTTGCGACATAGGCATTGCTGCGGTCGACGCTGGTTCCGCCGAACAAAGACAGGCCGAGCAGTCGAAACAGCGGCGCCGAGGCGGGCTGCCATACGTTGCTGTCGCGATGCAGCAGCGTGACATTGCTGGCCTGGGCATCGCCACTTACCCACACGTCGTCGCGCGCCGTGCCAAAGATGCCTTTTAGGTTCGCGGTGGTGGCGCTGACCTCGCTCAGCCAGGCGCTGCCGTTCCAGCGCACGATGGTTCCGCTGTCTCCGACGGCCCAGACGGCGTCGTCGGCCGCACCCCAGACGCTGATCAGGTTGGCCGACGTGGGGGCTGGCACCAGACACCAGCCATCGGCGCTGCAGCCGGCGCGCAGGCTCACGCGGCGCTCGATGCGCTGCGGATCCGACGAGAGCTCGAACTGCTCGCGTCCGGCCCCAAGCTCGGTTCCGCCTTCGCCATAGGCGACAACGTGGACCGACAGCGGGCCTATGACCGAAGCGGGCAGGGCCAGCGTATACGGCGTGCGACTGGCCTGTACCTCGAACGGAGAGCCCGGCAGGCGCTTGCCGGCCCCGAAGACATCGATGTTCAGGCGCTTGATCTGCGAGGCTGCAGAAAAGCCGTCCAGCGTCACATCCAGCGTCAGGGCGCGGCCGGTTTGGCTGCAGCTTGCGCAGGTACTGACCAGCGGAGCTGCGACGACTGTGCCCTGTGCTCCGACGACGAACAGCTGGCCTTGCGCAGTGCCCCGCAGGCGAGACAGCGGCCGCGGAGCCCCGCTGGCATCGGCCGGCACAACGATCGACTGAGGCGTCACCACTGAGCCGTTGAAGCGATACAAGCGTCCGTCGCTGGCCGACAGCCAGATGTCGTTTTCGGCGCGCCCCCACACGCCGCCCAGGTGCGTCCCCATGGCCAGGCCCGTCGCGATGGGCTGCCAGGTGTCCTTGTCGCGGCGCAAGAACGTGCCGTTGGTGCCGGCGGTGTATAGCTCGCTGGCCGTGCCCCAGATGGCAAGCAGGTTCTGCGTCGTCGGAGCGCCTTGTGCGGCAGGCAGCCAGCTTTGGCCATCCCAGTGCAGCACCGAGCCGCTGTTACCGACGGCCCAGACGTCGTTGCTGCTGCGGCCCCACAGGTCGTTTAAGTCAGCGGCCTGCACCGTGCTGCTGCGCTGCCAGCGCGAGCCATCGAAGTGCAAGAGCACGCCGCTTCGCCCAGCGGCCCACAGATCATCGGCCGCGACGCCGAACAAGGCCAAGAGCTCGACGCGCTCGCCGCTGTCGACGCGCTGCCAGCGCTGGCCGTCCCAGCGCAGAAGCAGGCCATTTGTGCCGGCTGCCCAGGCGCGGTCGGGGCCGTCGCACCAGACATCGCGAACGGTCTCGGTGGTGTCGATGGGCGTGGGTTCCCACTGCACGCCGTTCCAGCGCAAAAGAGTGCCGCGTTCACCGACAGCCCACAGCGCGCTGCCGTCGGGTGCGGCGTGGACGCTGTGCAGCATGGCGGCAGTCTCGCGCTGCGGCACGTTGAAGAAGCGCTGACCGTCCCAGCGCTGCAGCGCGCCATCGTTGCCGCTGGCCCACACGACGTCGCGGCTGATCGCCCAGACGGCGCTCAGCGAGCTGTTGGTATAGCTCTCGGTGGTGCGCCAGCCCATGGCGGCCCCGGCGCCGGCCGCGACACCCGAGCGGTGCCAGATCGAGCCATTGTTGCCGACGACCCACAGGTCATCTGCGGATTTTCCTGATATTGTGTTAAGTGATAATCCGGGAACAGACGTCACGCTGTCGAAGACGCCGCCGTTGTAGTGCATCAGGCTGCCGCTCGGCCCGACGAAGAAGACGTCGTTCGGGCTGCTGCCCCAGACACCGCGTAGCTCGGCCGGGGGACTCATCGGCGCGGGGTTTATCGGCGGGCTGGCAAAGGTGGCATCCCAGCTGCCGTTGCGATAGCGATGGGCTCCCCCGTCACCGACGACAAAGATATCGTCGGCGCTGGCGGCCCAGACGCCGTACAGGTTGCGGCCGGCGGGGTTGTTGGCGTCTTTCCAGCCACTGCCGTCAAAGCGCAGCACGGTGCCGGCGGCTCCCACGGCCCAGGCGCTGGTCGGAGCCACCGCATAGACCGCACGCAGCGCCTGCATGCTGGGGTTGGGCGAGACGGTCCAGCTTGCGCCGTCATAGTGCAGCGTGGTTCCGCCGCCGCCCCCGACGGCCCAGATGTCCCGCTGCCCGCTGCCGTGAATGCCGAAAAGCTGCGCCGTCGTCGGGCTGGGCACGCCGTTCCAGCCGATGCCATCAAAGTGCAGGATGGCGCCGCCGCTGCCCACGGCCCAGACGTCGTCGGCAGCGGTCCCGAATATGCCGTTTATGTGCTGGCCTTGGGGCTGGGGATGCGACCAGCACCAGCCCTCGGGCAGGCAGTGCGGCACCGTCAAGGGGACAGCGACGGGGCTCAGCTTGCTGGTGTCGGCGGCGTTTTCGATACTGGCTTGGCCGCGTCCGCTGGCTAGCTCGGCTCCGGCTTCGTCGAGCGCGCTGACCCCGACGAGGATCTGACCGCGCACACTGGCCGGAAGCAAGAGCGTGACCTCGGCAGGTGCCCCGTCTTTCGTCTGAATCGTCGTACTTGGGGACTTGGCCGAGGCCTGCCAGAGCTCGTTTTCGCGAGCGCGGGTCCGCGTCGTGATGCGCAGCGACTTGATGCGACTGCGCAGGTCGTCTTGCACCTTAAGCTGCACGCGCACTGCGCCGCGCTGGTCGCCGCACGACAGAATCGCCAACGACGAAAGAGCACACAGCCCAGCCAGGATCGATGTGCAAGGTTTTTGCAGCATATGGACTCCTAAAACTCGACGACGACGGGGTTTTCGTACTTGGGCTGCCAGGGCTGTGCTGCCAGCACCGAGATCGTGATCAGCGTCGCCACGCCGCCGCCGACGGCCGCAAAAAACCACCACTTTTTGTAAAACGGCCCGCTGTCTTTATCGCGCGTCGCTTGGCTGCCGCGGCTGTCCATCGAATCGGCGCTGGGCAGAGCAGCGGGGGCCAGGCTAGCGGCCAACACCGGCTCTCCTGCCGTCGGCAAGAGCTTGGCGCGCTCGCTCTCTAGCTCGCTCTCGGCTTTGCTGCGGTTGCCGTCGGTGGGCGTCGCCAGCTTCAGATAGCGTTCGTAATACGCGACTGCTTCGATGTGGCGGTTTAAGCGCTGATAGATCTTGGCAGTGGCGAACAAGTAATCGGGATAGCGGCGCGGTACCTCTTTGGGTGCGCCTTTTTCCAGCGCCTGCTGAAGCTCGCGCAGCGCTTCTTCATAGGCCGAAGCCGATGCCAGCTTGTACGCCCGCAGATAGTGCTCATAGGCCTCTTTTGACTCGGGCGAGTCATCGGGCGATGGCGGCTCAGCGGCTGTAGCGCGAAGCGGCACGGCGCAGAGCAGCAGCGCGAAAGCCACGGCAGGCCAGGTGCGCGTACGCGCGATCGACGGTCCTTCGGGCCTAAAACAACGAGGGATCGACATGGGCTTTCTCCTTCGCATTGGCGCGCGTCGGAGAAGCCGAGCGCGGCTTCGCTTTGTCGGTGGCAGGGCTCACGCGATCGCTGGCTTTGGCGCTGGGCTGGGCGCGTCGGTCGAGCAGATCCAAGAGCTCGTCGCTCTCGCTCTTTTTGACGGGGCTGCGCCGGGTCGAGCGAGCGGTGGCGCCGCTGTCCTCGATCCCATCACGCGTGCTGAGTCGCTCATTCCGTCGCCGCGACGGGGCCGTCTCGCCGCCTTCCGGGGCTTCGCCAGCTGGCTTGCCACGTTCGTGCTGTGACGTCGCTGCTGTCCCTTCGCTCGACTCTTCGCGAGCGCGTTCGCCGCGTGCGGGCCTTGTCATCCCATCGCTGGCTGTCGTCGTCGCAGCCGGCGCAGCCACGGGCGCAGCAGCCGGGGCCTGCTCACCTGGGCGCTCGGCGGTGGGTGGGCTCTCGCGTCGGCGGCTGTCTTCGCGTGTGCTCTTGGCCTGGGACTCGTGCGGCAGCTTGTTCGAGCGATCGTGTAGCGCGTTTCGTTCCGTGGGCTCGCCCTGTTCGCTTTGATCGATCAGCCACCACAGCGGCGCAGCGACGACGAAGCCGGTGACGATGGCCACACCGACGAACCAACGCCGCCGCGTTCCCACGGGCTGTACCGACTGACTGCCCGTGGAATACGCCATGGGATGCAGCGAGCCGCGAGAAAAGCTGGTCTCGCTGCTGGGATAGGGCGCGCTGTACATGCCCGTCGATGTCACGGCTCGTCCCGGCGCTGCGGACGGCGCGACATGGCCGACCTGCGACGGAGCGGTCCAGACTGCTCCCGATAGCGGGGGCTGCATGCCGGGCGCCGCCGAGCGCACCGCGGACTGGGCCCGACTGCTGGCCGGGACCGACGCCGAAGGGGCGCCGCTGAGCTTGACGTACGCACCCGTCGTGCCGCCCCAGTCGAGCGCCTCGCAGAGCTGCGTCAGCCGCAGCGAGACCTCGGCCATGCCGGGACGATCACCTCGCTCTTTCTGCAGCATCTGGTGAATCAGCGACAGAAGCTCTAGTGGCGCGTCGGGGGCCAGGCTGGAAAGCGGCGCCGGCTGATGCGTCATGTGCATCAGCATGACCTCGCCCGGACCGTCGGCGACAAACGGCGGACGGCCGCCAATCATCAGATACAGCATGATGCCCAGCGAGTAGACATCGGTGCGATCGTCGACGTGACCAGCGCCGCGGCACTGCTCGGGTGACATGAAGGTCGGCGTGCCCATCAGCGTGCCGGCCATCGTGACGTGGCGCGTGTCTTCGCTTTCGGTTAGCTCGGCGCGCAGCTTGGCGATGCCAAAGTCGAGCAGCTTGGCGCGCTCGCCGCCGGGAGCCTCGGGATCGGCGACCAGCATCACGTTGTCGGGCTTGAGATCGCGATGCACGATGCCCTTTTCGTGGGTCGCGGCCAGTGCCGATGCCACCTGGCGGCCGATGCGCAGCGTCACCGAAAGATCCAGACGCCCGCGCCCGTGCAGTGCCTTGAGGCGAGCCCCCAAGGTCTCGCCGTTTAGGTACTCCATCAGGATGTACGCCGTGCCGTTTTCGTCGAGTCCGCAGTCAAAGACCTCGACGAGGCCGGGGTGATCGACCAGGCTGACGGCGCGAGCTTCATCGATCAGGCGCTGCACGAATTCGGGCCGGCGGGCGAACTCGGGATGCAGGGTCTTTAGCGCGGCGCGCTTGCCCAGGCGGTCATGGACGGCCTCGTAGACCGTACCCATCCCACCCTCGGTGAGCTTGCGCACTACGCGATAGTTACCGATAACCGAACCTTCCATGCCGGGCCCCTTCGCACCGAGGTCCGCCATTTTACGCGTTGAGTCGTTAGGTAAACAATTTATTGCTGCGTCAGGCTTGCCCGCGCGCTCTTAGCGTGCGTGCAGGGCGGCCTGCGCGAAGTGGCGGGCCAGCGCCATGATCGTGTGCTGGGGGTTCACGCCAAGGTTGCTGGGAATGACCGAGGCATCGGCCACCACCAGGCCTTGATAGCCATGCACGCGACCGCGATCGTCGACGACGCTAGTCGCCGGATCGCGACCCATGACGCAGCCGCCAAACAGGTGCGAAAGGATCGAGATGTACGCCCGCGGATCCAGCGGCCCGTCTTCGATGACGCGGATCTCGTCGGGGCCGATCGAGTAGGGCAGGCCATAGATCACCGGCAGCACGCGCCGGGCGCCCGCGGCAAAGTGGGTGCGTGCCACCTGGGCCAGGCCTTTGCGCACGCGTTCCATATCGGCGCGATCGGCGCTGTACCGCACCACCGGTTTGCCCAAGAGCCCTGGCCGCACCGTGCCCACCGATTCCGCGCGCACCGCGATCACCCACATGGCCAGGTGGCGATAGTCGCGCAGCTTGGAAAGAAGCGCCGTGCCGCCCCCCGACAGGCGCGAGGCCATCATCTCGGGCGGGATGGCCAGCGTTTCCATCTTGAAGCCGGGGCTCTCGCGAAACGCCACCGAGGCCCAGCCCTGCGTCGCGCCGCGATTGGGATCGACGGGATCGTCGTACACGCCAAACAGACCAAAGCCGGGATGCGCGCGGAAATAGTGGCCAAGCGCTGGCATGCGCACGCCGCTCTGCGCCAGCAGAACCGGGCTCCACGTCACGCTGCCTGCGACGAAGACCGCGTGCTTGGCATGCACCGTGAACGCGCCCCCGCGACGCCGCGTGCGTGGCTGACGAAAGCGTCCGGTGACGCCGATCGCGCGATTCTTGGAAAACACGATGCGACGGACCGGAGCACACGAGAGCACGGTGCCACCCCGCGACAGCACCTCGGGCACAAAGTTGATGTTCAGGCTCTGCTTGCGCTGCGCGCGACAGCCCTGCAAGCACTGACCCGAGCCCAAGCAGCCTTTCACATAGCGCGTCATCACGCGGCTGGCGTAGCCAAGCTCGTTGGCGCCCTGCAGTGCCAGCGCGCTGCTGCGTCCCAAGCTCTCGGCGGGGACCTCGGTCGCGCATAGCTCGCGTTCCAGCGCATCTTGATGCCCCAGGATTGGCCCGCGCAGATCCGGCAGGCCCTGCTCGCGCTGCCATTTTTCAAAGATGTCGTCGGGGGTTCTTACGCAGATTGCGCAGTTTATTACCGTACTTCCGCCTATGCATGACCCTTGGACCAGTGGCCACAGCGCCTGGCCGCGCGCCACTTGGCTGCCCCATTCGTCGAACAGATCGCGCATCGAGCCGTACGTCGAGTGCGGATAGTGCTCGGGATCCAGCCACGGTCCCGCTTCGACCAGCGCGACGCGTGCGCCACCGCGGGCAAGCTCACAGGCCGCTGTTGCGCCGCCTGCGCCCGAGCCTACGACGACATAGTCCGCCTCTAGCTCGACGTCTTCGTCCCGGAATGCGATGTGGCTCACTGCGTCCTCCAGTCCGTCGGATCGGCCGGCAGCGGGGGCAGGCCAAAGCGGGCCCGCACCACCGGATGCGCGCCCCAGCACAGCCCCGCCACCACTTTCAGCAGCAAGAGCAGCGAGCGCAGCGGGTACAGCGGGAACTGCGTGATGCGATCGGCGTGCTTGTCGAGCAGTCGCCGCGACAGCAGGAACGATGGCACGGGCAGATACACCGTCACGATCGGTGAGAGGACAAAGAGCAGCGCCGCCGCATAAAAGCCCAGCCGAAACAGCGGTGCTGATTCCCGTCGAAAGCGTGGCAAGAACTCGGCAAGCCCGGTGTCGGCGATGCCGGGAAAGTCGTCGGTGCGCGGATACAGCGCCGAGAGCACGTGAAAAAAGAGCCAGTTCAGCATGTCGGTGTTCACCGCCCGCCGGGCCACGTGGGGCCGGCAGCGCGGATGCTACCGCGTTTGCGCCGGGCTGCGAGCGCAGTGTGTGGCGGAATGGTCCAGGTGGCCGGCAGAGCGACGGGCTGGCATGGGCGGTGGGCTGCTCAATCAGGGGCTGGCTTGATCGGGGTCCGATGACACGGCGTCGCTGCTGGCAGACGTCGCCACCCGCCGCAAAAGGATCGGCAGCGCCATCAGCATGAGCAGCGTCGAGGACAAGATGCCGCCGATGACGACGGTGGCCAGCGG
>CAZKOY010000098.1:15458-20305 GCA_964554495.1 uncultured Myxococcales bacterium | reverse complement strand
TCTGGATGATGTCTGGATGATGATGTCTGGGCCTGGCGCGTCCGGTGCTGTCGGCGGACCTACTTTTGCGATCGCGGGCCCTCGTCTGCGTGATACGTTGATGAGCGGTGAGCAAGCGTCCGCCCTTCCTCGGCTATAACCACAACGTCCGTCACGCCGGGCACCTGTTCCACGTGCAGACAGAGGACTCTGGCCTCAGCCGGCTGACGCTGTTTACGCACTGCTTTGTCGACGGGACAATCTTGGCGTCTCTGCGTGCCACATACACCGCAGAGGAGTCCGATGCGGTCGTGCAGAAGCGCATGCAGGACCAGCACAAAGCAATGCTGCGGCGCGTCCGCGATGGCGAGTTTGACAACCATCCCGAGGTCCTCGCACGTGCCGGACAGGCTAGCCCGCAGGACAAGTCGGCCGTAGTCGATGCCAGCCAGCTTGCAGCCGCTGCGGTTCCGACGACACTTCCGTCTGAAGCCAGCTCCATCGCGGTGAAAGCGCCGCTCAAAGCCGAAGCGAAGCCAGCAGCCTCGACGGTGAGCAAGCCCGAAGCCAAGCCTGAGCCCAAGGCGGATCACAAACCCGAAGCCAAGGCAGAGGGCAAGTCCGACGCTGGAGCGCTGGCTGCTCGGCTCGGCATCAAGAGCTTGGCGCAGCCTATCGTGCCTGCTCCGCCATCGGTTGCTGCCGCGCCTGGCGATGCAGTGGCCGCATCCAAAGAGAGCGGCGAAATCGACAGCGATGACGATCTGATGATCGATATCGTGGCGGCCGAGCCCAGCGACGCGGAAGAAGAGGCCTTTGAGCTCAGCAAAGCAACACCGCTGCCAACGGCTCGTCCTTTGGTCGGATCTGACTCGGCAGAGAACGCGCCGGTCTATCCACCGTCTCCCAATCCGCTTTTTCAGGTTACGGTCGGTCTGCGCAGCGAGCGGCCGATTCGCGTGACGCGTCCGGTGTATGTGCGACCGCTGCACACCGGGCGGCTGCGCATGCAGTCGACGTCCGAGGGCGCTGTGATGCTTACGCCCGTCGCGCTACGCCCCATACCGCCTCGACGGCACATGCACCTGCAGGAGCCGCTTCGCAAGACCCTTCCACAGGGGCTGCCCACCATCCCCGGTGCGGTGGTTGCGATTGGTCTGGGCGCACCGCCGATCGAAGCCAGCGCACTCGACGACGCACTGATGGCTTTCTTGCGCAAAGAAGCCGCACGTCCGCTCTGATCGGCAACTCGCTCGCGAGCGATTCTGCCAGCCCAACGCAACCCATCTACGCATGACTTGTGTCCGCTAAGCAGGTCGCCTGGAAGGGTGAACAGCTCGTCTGTGATCGCTGCGCAGCGACGGTGCCGGGTCTGATACGATGATCGAATGCACAGATCTAAGCGGGCCTTGCATGTTCCGTCCTTTGGGCTCTTCGGTGTAGCTATCGCGTCCTGCTTGCTTGCCGCGCCATCGCCGGCCGCTGCGTTTTCCACGCGCTTGCACATGATGATCGCCAACAAGGTGCGCGAGGGCTTGATTGCCGGAAACGGCAGCGCCATTCGCCTGAAGTTTGGCAGCCATGAGGTGCGCCTCAGCGACGTAGACAAGCGGGCGATCATGGACAATCCGCTGGCCTTTCGTGCCGGCGCGGTAGGCCCAGACAACATGGCGTTTCCTGGCATGACCGATCCATCGCATGCCATCGGGCAGAAGCCGTTCGTGCAGTGCCAGAAGCTCTATGACTTGGCACTGACAGATCCAGAGCGAGCCTATGCCATGGGCTGCTTTCTGCATGGTGTGACCGACGCAGTGGCGCATCACTACGTGAACTTCATGTCGGGCGAAACCTTCACGCTGACGCCGATCACGGCGGCACGGCAGACCAACTACAGCAACGTGGTTCGCCACATCATCGCTGAGTCGATGATTCAAAAGGCGGCCTTCAAACAAGACGCTGCAGCGTTCAGTCTTGGACAGCTTACGCACACGCTGCCCAAGGATTTCTTGCAGCGCACGTATCTATCGACGAGCAGCCCGCTGTGGCAGCTTATGGCGCATCACGCAAAGGCCAAGTTCGACGCCGCAGTGGCAGCGCAGCCGAGTGCATCGCTAGTGACGATCGTGCAGAGCCTGGACATCGCGCCGGCTGATCACTTGGTGCTGGCTCCGGTGTATCTGCAGCGCATCGATCAAGCGCGGCAGCAGATCACGACCGACATCATGACCGCAGTGAGCAATATGCAAAACCGCAGCACGCCCGAAGGCGGGATGCTTCGGGTCACAGCGGGAGCTGATGGCAAGCTTGGCACGTCGGACGATGGGACAAACTGCACCGTTACCTGCGCCGATCTGTATGCCAAGTACTTCACGTACGTCGCGCTCTTGGCCCCGCGACAAGATGCGCAAGGGCGACCGCTGCCATCGGCGCTGGAAAAGATCAGCGACAAGCTGCGTGACGACTTGAACGGCTTCCTTCCTGCGTACCTGGCCACCATTGAGTCCCTGTCGGCAAAGCTCAACGCGCCACTGGGCGGGGCGTCGTCAGGAACCGAGGGCTTTGATATCAGCGCGGCCGAGATCGATCAGATGTTCAAGCCGCTCGTCGACTGGTCTGATCGCATCACGACTCTGGACTATCAGGTCGTCATCAACGCGGTCGTGCCGGACTGGCTGCTCAGCTTGCAGAATGCGCTGCAGGCCGTCGGGATCAATGTGTCGATTCCCAACATCGTAAAGACGCTGCTCGAACCCTTTGTGCGCCCCATCAAAGACGCTCTGAAGGCTTATGTGATCGACAAGGCAAAGACCTTCATCGGCGATCTCACCAGCCAGTACAAAGCGCAGCTTGATGTGGTGCTGGCCGAATACGACATGCGCTTGAAGTCGTATGCCGCGCCGGGGCTGAGCGGCACAACGCTCGATCATTTCTATGACAGCGGGCTATTCGGACACGCGTTCAATATTGCGGCTGCCACGCTGGCAAACCACGCCGCTGGCCTGCCGATTGGGGAAAGTGACGTCCTGGGTGGCATCGGCCCTGCGTCCTTCGACGCGTCGCACACGCTGGCCTGGTCGCAAGCTGCCGTCTGCGACTATCTGCGCGGCCCGATCTTTCCATTGGGCATCGACGTCACGGGATCGCTTTCGGTGCGCAGCGACAAGGACTATGTGGCGCAGCCCAAGGGCGATAGCCCGGTCGAGTGCCACGATGGTTCGCTTTCGATGTTCAGCAGCATGCCCAGCGCCATGAGCTGCGGCTTGGTTGACACGCCATCGCTGATCAGCGACTCAGCACATCGCGGATCACCGACCCGCGCCTTTCCTCCGCAGTTTGCTAGCGAGATGCCAAGCTGCCAGAACATCGTCGTGCCTGGCCTGCCTGAACCGCCCGTCATGCCGCCGCCGATGGCCACCGGCTGTAGCTGTCAGCTTGGTGCAGCGCAGACCTCGTCGGGTCCGCTCGCACTTTCGCTGCTGACCTTGGCCGCTGGGGTGCTGCTCTTGCGCCGCAAGCGGCGAAGCGTGAGCGTGCTTTCGATCGTGGCTGCAGCCATCGTCTCGGCTGGCT
Organism: uncultured Myxococcales bacterium; assembly: GCA_964554495.1. GTDB lineage: Bacteria > Myxococcota_A > Polyangia > Palsa-1104 > JAEUJZ01 > JAEUJZ01. The sequence continues at coordinate 16,756 of CAZKOY010000098.1, read as the reverse complement.
GCGGTGGAAACAGCATGACCATGGATCCGATGATGATGGACATGGGCACCGACCCCAGCATGACGCCCAAGCAGGTGCTGGCCAGCGCTCTGGGCACCAGCGCCTGGAACGGCATGCAGCAGCGCAGCGGAAAGATGCGGGCGATCGAGCTGCGCTTCAATGCCGCGAGCTTGCTGTGGGCCGAGGTTCGCAATCCGTTCGGTCCGGCGCGTCGCCGCGAGCTGCGTGTGTTTTCGATCGATGACGATGGCAGCACGCTGCGCTCGACGATCACGCAGGCTCCCGATGGCATGGATCCGGCGCGGCCGCTCGGCAAGCAAGAGGTGTGGAAGGTGGCGCTGGCTACGGGAACGCCGCGCACGCTGCAGCTTGTCAACATGGACAACCCCGGTGTCACCGAGACCTATACCGAAGGCGCCTGGCCCGCGCCGACCGATGGCCTGACTGCGACGGTGCGCGTGTTCTCATCGACCGGCGCAGCGTATGACGCGTACTGCGGAAAAAGCAGCGTCAGCGCACCCGACTATGGTCCGCTGTTTGAGTTCGCGCGTGGGCGCAGCGCACAGGCGCCGCTTGGTACGGACTTGATGGCGGGGGCCAAGCTGCTGCGCTGGCGCGATGCCAGTGGCGCAAATCGCTTCGCCGTGACCGACGTGCCCAGCTTCAGCGATCTAGGCGGCACCACACTGACCGATCAGTTCAACTTTTTCGTGCAGTACCAAGGCATCGTGAACCATCCCGGTGGTGCCTTTCAGATGCGCGAGCAGGACGACGATGTCACCGACGGTCTGTGGGTCTTCATTCAGGACAAAGTGGGCAGCACAAACACCAACGACTTGTTCCTTGAAGTTCACAACCTGACCTTTGTCCCAGACAAGACGCCCGACGCACCCAGCAGCAACCTGGCCGCCGGGCCGGTGCCGATTGAGATCATCGTCGTCCGCTGTGCGCAGCAGGTTCGCAACATGGACATTGAGCTCAAGCTCGGCAGCGGGGCCTATCAGCTCGTGGGCAATGCACCCACCACGAGCACGATCAACGACACGCTCTTCCCTCCTGCGCTGTAGGTATTGCAGCTTTTGCTGCGCCGCCGAAAGCGATCCTCCATTTCCTCAAGGATCCTGCGATTCGCTGCCTGCGCCCCGAGGCTGCTTTGCGATACCATGAGTAGCAATGCGCCGGCTGTTCATTCCGCTGCTGCTAGTGGGCTTCTTGCCAAGCCTCCTCGCCCAGGCGCAGACGGTCCAGCCCGTTCCGTCGCGCGCACCGGGATCCGCGAACACAGCGCCCGCGAACAC
>CAZKOY010000098.1:0-15358 GCA_964554495.1 uncultured Myxococcales bacterium | reverse complement strand
GCGCCCGCGAACACCGCGCCGACGAACACAGCGACGGCAGCGCCACGCGTAGCGGTGCCGGTGCTGTCGAGCCCAAGCGCCCCAGGCGGCAATGTGCCGCGCCCGCTTGTGCTTGGGCCATCGGGTAGCAATCCATCCATTACCTCGCCTGCGCCGAAGCCCTCTGCTGTTGCTCCTTCTGCTCCTTCTGCTCCTTCTGCTCCTGCGGCTGCCGCGCGTCCAGTACAAGCTTCACCATTGCCAGTCGCGCCAGTCGCGCCACCTGCCGTGCCACCTGCGCGAACCGTCGCTGCGACACCAAGCGCAGCAGCAGCGCCAAGCGCAGCAGCAGCACCAAGCGCAGCAGCAGCACCAAGCGCAGCAGCACCAAGCGCAGCGAGCGCGCCACCTGCTGTTCCTTCTGCACCTGCACTGCCACCGCCTACCGGCCCTGGCAGCGGAATGATCGCTGGGGATGTGCGCCTGAGCGACGGCAGCATTCCCAAGCGTGCCGCGATCTATTTCGAGAACATCGCGGGGCCCGGCACTCCGGGGAAGGATCGGGCGTCGCTTTCGATGCGCAGCGCCCATTCGCAGATTGAGCTCTTGGTGCTGCCTTTTGGCACCACGCTGAGCATCCACAACGACGACTACCTGACGCACAGCCTTTTTTCTGTGTCACCGACCAAGCCGATGTCATTGGGACCGATGTCGGTTGGCGAGTCGCGCAGCGTCGTGCTCGATCGGCCAGGCATTGTCGATGTCTTCTGCTCGATGCATGACGTGATGCAGGCGACGGTGGTTATTGCACCCTCGAACCTGGTGGTGCTGAGCAACTCGCAGGGTTCGTTCGCGCTGTCGGGTGTTCCGGTCGGACGATATCGTGCGGTGGCCTATGCTCCTGAGCTGGGCCAGGCGGTGCTTTCCGTCGATGTGAAAAATGGCGAGCGCAGCGCGCTGCACTTCCGCATCGCGCATCCTGCGCATCCTCCCGCCGTAGCAAGCGGCAGCCCTGCCAGCGCGGCGCGGGCCAGCGCTGCTGTGGGGGCGAGGTAAGCGGATGCGCCTGCGCACTCAGCTTCTTCTGGCTGCTCTTTGTGCTTCGATCCTGTTTGGTCTGTTCGGTGCGTTCTTGCTGTCGCGTACGCTGCGCCAGACGACAGACCCGCTGATTGACCGAACGGTCAACTCGGCAGAGCGCGCCGTCGTTGGGCGCTGGCGCAGCGAACGAAAGCATCGCCGACAAGCGTACGAAGCCTTCGCCCAGCGCAGCTATCTTCGCGCCTTTCTTTTGGCGGGAGATCACGATCAACTGTCTACGTTCGCAATCGCGGCACAGCGGCTTGGGGCCGACTGCTTGGCGCTTTCGAATCGACAAGGCGAGGTCGTGGCCATCGCAGGCAACAGCGCTCTTGATTCGGCGGAAGCCAGCCGCATAGCTCAGCGCGCGGCGCACGAAGCCCTGGGCCCAGACGGCGAGCTTCTGGCCGTCGGGGATTCCTTGTGGGACGTGTTTCGCGTACCCATCGGAACCGAGCTGTGGGCGGGGCACTTGGTGGCAGCCTATCGCGTCCGGCGCGCGGACCTTGCTGCGCTGATCGAAGGCACGGACACTCAGCTGACCTTGGTCGTGGGTGAGATCGCTGTATCGACGCTGGAAAGCGAGGCGCTGCCCAAGCCCCGCGCACTCGCGGACCCATGGAGCCCCGAGAGCAAGCGTCTGTCTGAACGGTATCGCGTGCGCATCGCGCTTTTTGGACACGCAGCGCTCATCGTCGCAGTGCCCTTCTTGCAGCCGGGGGGATTGGTCGCAGAGCTCTGGCGTCAGATCGGTAGCATCCTGGCTTTGGTGCTGCTGGCTGCGCTATCGGTGGTCGTGATCAGCATCGAGCGCATCACGCGGCCCGTCGAACAGCTAAAAGATGCGGCCGAACAGCTTGGGCGGGGCCAGCTGCTGCGCACCCGCTCGCTGCTGCAAGACTTGGCGAGCCGCAAGGACGAGATCGGGACCCTGGCGAGTGCCTTCAACATGGCGGCGCAGCGGCTGAACTCGTTTGTGGGTTCGTCGATGCGCGTGGTGCGGCACTTGAGCCTGGCCGTTGGAACAGTCGAGCGATCGTCGAACAGCTTGGCTGCCGGGGCGGCCAAACAGGAAGAGCGCCTGAACGAGGTCAGCTTGACGATGGCTCCGCTAATCAAGTCGCTTGAGCAGACGACGCTGGCGCTCGGCGACGCGCGGACAAGTGCGATCTCGCTGTCGCTAGTGAGCAATGCGACCGATCAGGCGATGGCGCTTCTGACCACCAGCATTCGCCGCACCGAGGCACTGCTGAACAGCAACGAAGGCAGCAGCGATGGCAACCGTCCCCCACTGCGCACGGCCAGCTTGTTGCAGCAGATGGCGCAGGTCACGAAGCTCAACAACGATCTGCGCGAGGCCTTGGTTCGCGTGCGCGATCAGGTGGCTGCGATCAAGCAGCGTCTCGACGATGCATCCGAGATCCACGTGCGCGAACAGCATCAGAGCGAGCATGTCGGGCGCGCCATGGCAGATCTTGATCGGCTGGCCAAACAACACGCAGGCGAAGCGGTGTCCCTGCGGGCATCGTCTGAGCAGCTGCGTCGCGACATGGAACACCTGACCAAGCTCTTGTCGTCGATGGAAGCGCAAGGCCCGCTGGAAATCGACGAGACCGCAGCCGCCAGCTCGGGCTATTACCGTCCCATTCGTCTGGAAGCGAAGGCGTCGGGAGAGCAGCTGACACTGCCTCCCAGTCGGCGATCGCGTCGCGATATTTCACGCGATGACGTGTCGATTTCTGGGCGCGTGAGCACCACATCCCCGCGCTCAAACACGTCGAGCAAACCCGATCTGCAGCCGATTCGTTTGCCGGCGCCCGGCGGAAGGTCGCCACCTTCCACGCAGTCCAAAGACTGATAAGCAGCCGGTGCGTTCTGCGCCGACCTGCGATGCGCAAGGCGCCTGACGATGCGGTACGCGTGCGGGTCTGTTTGTCGTCCGGGATGGCGAGCCCTCGTCGTGTCAGGACGCCGCCAGCGTTGTGCTAGGGTGCCGCGAAAAAGGAGGCCCCTATGCGTTTGTTTGAACGAAAGAGTGAGCGAAGAACCGCGCGAGGAAGTGACGCGAGCGCTCGTTCAAGCCATGCCGCGAATTCGCGGCCGGGCGTGGCTCAGGTAGCCACGATTTCCATGGCGATGTTGGCCACGCTGCCGACCTGCGGCGATTCGCGCATCAGCAGCACGTCCGACCCAAGCAGCTTGAACCAGGCTCTGCACAGCGAGGAGGCGGATGCCGCGGATCCCGCGCTCGGATCCGACGTGGCACGTCCGCGCGTCCTCAAGTCGCTGGAGCTTTCACCAAAGGAACCGGCGATCCTCATCGACTTGGGCAAGACCGCGACACGCAGCTTCAAGGTGATCGCGCGCTATGCCGATCGCTCGGTGGCCGATGTGTCGAGCCGCGCCGTCTTCACGCTGGATGACGCCAGCCTAGGCAGCATGACGGGCAGCCAGTTCGAAAGCGCCAGCCGCAGCACACCGCAGGTGCAGTTCGTCAACCTGACCGCCACGTATCGCGAGGGCAGCGTCGAGCTTTCGCAGACCACCCAGCTTGTCTTGGTCTTCTTGCGCACCAGCGGGTCAAGTCAGGATGTGTTTGTGAAGCTGCCATATGGCGGTGGCACGATGAGCACAACGATTAGCAGCGGCAGTCGCGTTCAGTCGATTGACGCCTTCTTTGCCATCGATACCACCGGCAGCATGGGACCGCAGATCACCAGCATCAGGACCGGCTTGGCCAGCACCGTCCTGCCTGCCGTTCGCGCTGCTGCGGCCCGCGATGCCTGGTTTGGTGTGGGCGCCATCGACGATTTCCCATCGGGATCCTATGGCTCACCGGGCTGCAATGGCGGGCCGGATGATCAGCCGCTGATCTTGCTGCAGGCGATGACTTCCGACCTTTTGAAGACGCAGACCGCGGTCGGGAACTTGCTGAAGGGAACGACACCGCGCGGCTGCGGCGGGGACTCGCCCGAGGGGCAGATGGAGGCGCTCTATCAGATCGCGACCGGCGCCGGCAACGTCGTGAGCGGCGTGGTCGATATTCCGCCGTACACCGGCATGGGACGCGGCGGCGCTGGTTTCCGCAGCGGAGCCATGCCCGTTGTAGCGGTAGTCAGCGATGCTTCGTTCCATACCAAGGGCGAGTCCACGCGGACCTGCTTCGGCGCTACGCTGGACTATAGCGGCGCTACGGCCACGGCAGCCCACACGCGCAGTCAGACTTTGTCTGGGCTTAAGAACCTGTGCGCCCGCGTCGTGGGTGTTTCCAGCGTGGCCGGCACAGAAGAAGGCTGCATGGCGACCTATGATCTTCTGTCCTTTGCCAATGGCACGGGCGCTGTGGTGCCGCCGCAGGCTTGGGATGCCGGGCCGGGTGGGCGTCCGGTGGGCTGCGCAGCCGGGCAGTGCTGCACCGGGGTCGGCTCCATCGGCGAGCCCCCAAATGCCGAAGGCATGTGCCCCTTGGTTTTCAAAACCAAGACCGACGGCACCGGAGTGAGCGCCGCCGTCACATCAGGCATCACGCAGCTTGTGCAGTTTGCTCCCTTTGACGTCGAAGCGCGCAAGAGTGGTGGCACCACCAGCGAAGACGGCACGCGTTTGCCTGGCACGCGCACCACGGCGGACTTCATCAGCGCAGTGCGGGCGATCGATGGCCTGGCGCCGAGCAGCCCGGCGGGACTAAAGAACCCAACGGCCTTTGGCGACCGCTTCGTAGGTGTCACGCCTGGATCCAGCCTGCGCTTCGTCATCGACGCAAAGAACGACTTCGCACCGCCGTCAGGCAAGCCGCAGATCTATCGCGCCAAGCTGCGCGTGCAGGCGCAAGGCTGCATCGATCTCGATGAGCGCGACGTCATCTTTTACGTGCCATCCATGTAGCCTAGCCGTGCGAGGCCTCGCCGTCGGGCGGTGGCGCGGTCTGCTTCTCGTCGAGGCTCTGCCGGAAACTGGCCTGACGTTGGGTACCTAGGCATACAATGCAGCGCATGGCTGTCTTGCGTGTGCTTCTAGTCGACGAAGATCCCTGGACCTTTCAGACCGTAAAGAGCGTGCTCTCGCGCCGCGGCCATGTCGTGCATCAGGCTGCGGACCTTGAAGCCGCACAGACCAGCCTGCGCTTGCTTCTGCCCGATGTCGTCGTCTGCGAGCCAGCCGGACTGCCGACCGCTTCGCTGTTGGCGTTCTTGCGGCAGGTTCGGATCCCCGATCCAGCGCTCGATTCGTCGCTGGTTGCGGGTGGAGCCACGCTGGGGGCGGTGGTGCTGTTGTCCACCCTGCCGCCCGACGACGAACAGCTACGCTTGCTGCCGGCCGACGCGTATCTGCAAAAGCCCTTCCGTTTCGCTGAGCTGGATGCCGTCCTGGAACAAGCCGTACAGCGACGACGCGGCGTCTCGCACAGAAGCTCGGGGCTGTCCGCGCCGGGGCTGTCTGTGTCGGGGGTCCATGGATCGCTTTCGCAGCTAAGCTTGGCCAGCCTGCTCACGATGATCGAAATGGAGCGCAAGAGCGGTATCCTGCTGCTACGCCGTGGCAGCCAGAGCGCACGCTTGTACGTTCGGGACGGTCGCGTGATCGCTGCGCGACTGTTTGCTGCTACGACGCTGACAGGGATCGATGTCGTCTATAAGCTGCTCACCTGGACCGATGGCCACTTTGACTTCACCAGCATGCCGGTCAGCGTGCCGCAAGAGCTTGCCACGCGGAGCCTCGCGACCTCGCGGCCTCGCGGCACATCGGCAGCCGATGAGACGGCCACTCAGAGCGCATCGTCCGTCGACAGCGAGTTCGACATCCCGGTCACTCACTTGCTGCTGGAAAGCGCACGCCGTCGCGATGAGAGCCGTACTGAGCCCGCTCTTCCTCTGCCTCGCTCTTAGCCTGGTTTCGGCAACAGCCTGGGCCAAGGACGATGGGCCGGTTGAGCTGCCGGGTCCGGTCGCCAGCCCGTCTGCAGTCGCTTCGCCGGGCCCCAGTGCAGCAGCGGCAGACCACCGAGATGCCGAGCGCCGGCCAGCCACGGACGGACCCGAGCCCAGCACAGCGGTCGCACCCCGTGTTCAGCCAGCCGCAGTCGCGACAGATGCGCCATCGCTGCCCGAGCCGAGCTTGGCGACGCCACGCGTCGTCTATAAGCGGCGATACAACATGGCGCTGTTCGGCGGCGCGCTCTTGCTGGCTTCGTACACCGCCGATCGCTTGCTAATGGGGGATCTGTCCAAGTCGGGCTTCGCGTGGATTCCACTGGCTGGGCCGTGGTTCCTTTTGGATCTGCAGCTTCGCCAGCCCGTGCCCAACTCAGCCACGGCGCTGTTCTTGGTGATCGATGGCGTGCTGCAGGCCGGAGGCCTGACGATGACCGTGCTCGGCTTGGTCCTGCGCGAGCGCCGCCTGACCGTCCGCCTAGCGTCGCCAGCCTCGGTGCCCAAGCCCAGCCCATCTGCCGTCGGAACCGCACCATAGTCGCGGCTCGCTGCTCGCCCACCGCCTGTACCCAGGATTCCAGCTCATGAGGCCTGTTCATTCCCGTCTTTTTTTCGCGTGGGGGGCGCTGTTTGTGCCCTGCGCGTTGGGTCTGGTTCTGCTCAAAGGCTCGACGCTCGACGAGCCGCACCTGTGGGACGCGCTGGGCTGCTATGTCGGGCAGGCGCGCTTTATTGCCCAGCACGGCCTGGATCTGTCGCGCTATTCCGAGCTGGGCTTTGTGCGACCGCCGCTTTTCACCGGCACGCTAGCGGCGGTGATGCACTGGATTAGCGCGTCGCGGCAGGCCATGCACCTGACCACGCTGTTGTTCTGCGCCGCGATCTTGCCGTCGCTGTACCTGCTTACGCGCGCTCTGTCGGGGTCGCGTACTGCAGCACTTTTGGCGGTGGTGTTGTGTGTTGCCACGCCGTCGTTCTACGCGCAGAGCGGGCTGGTCCACAGCGACTTGCCAGCGACCGCGTTTACAACGCTCGCCTGGCTGCTTCTTCTGCGCGGGCAGAAGCGCGGCTTTGCCGTGGCGGCGACGCTGGGTGTGCTGACAAAAGAGAGCGCCTATTTCGTCTGCGTGCCCGCCGCACTGTGGCTGCTGTGGCAGCAGGGTCAGTCGCTGCGGACGATTCTGCAGCGCGGCCCACTGGCTGGACGCTGGCTGCATCATGCGATGCTGCTGTGGCCGGTGATCGTTCCGCTTGCGGTCTTGGCGGCGTGGCAGCTCGCTCAGCGGTTTCTCGTCGGAGCGGTGCTGCCGTCGATCTACTCGGGCTATGTCGGGCCGGGCAATTTGCCGGCCTCGCTCTTGCACAACTTCGTGACGGGTGGGCGGCTGTTCTTGGTGCTGGCGGCGCTGCCCGTGCTGTGGGCTGCGTGGCACGGGCGCGACAGCGAGGATCCAAGCCGCGATCCGCGGCGCATCACGGCGCTGGCGTTTGTCCTTTTGCCGTTTCTGTTTCCAACGCCGCTTCCGCGCTATCAGCTGCCGTCTTTGCCCCTTTTGTGCGCGCTGTCTGCCCTGGGACTGTTCCAGCTCTCGCGGCTGTGGCGCGTGCCGGCGATGGCAGTGGTCTTGGCCTTGCTGGTCCTGGGTCTAAACGGCCTGTGGTTCCGTCGCGACAACGCTCACCAAGAGGTCAGCATGGCCTATCGCGAGCAGCTTCGTCTGTACAAGCAGGCGACCGCGTGGCTCGCTGCGGCCTCGCCGCGCGGCGTTATCGCGGGCTTTCCCATGACCAGCATGCTGACCGCGCCCCCTGAAGATGGCTTCCTGGAACGGCGGGTGCCCATCGTTGCGGCCACCGCGGACCCCACGACCTTGTGTCGCGCCGACTTCCTGGTCGAAGCGCAGGACGACACGGTTGGACCCGTGATCCAGAAGCTTGGCCACTGCGGTGCGCTGCAGCTTGCGGTGCAGCTTGGACCGTCGACGCCGGTCTTCGTGCCGGGGACCTGGGCGCTGCTCGACCCCGAGCGCGACGCCGCGATCCGCATCTATCGCGTGTCGTGTCCCGAGAGCTGTCGCCCCTAGCCGAAGCGCCCTAAGCAGCGACGAAGAATGCGCTGGGAATGGCCGCGCATGGTCACGAAACACAGGCCATGAATGAGGTGTAAGTAAGCAAAACAAAATTGTTTTTTTGAACACATAAGTTGTAGTCAGAGATCGAGCTTCCGGGGTATGCTCACCCCATGGGCCCCAGGTCAGTTGCGAGCACGCTGCCACAGGACCTCCTGCCGCAGATGCGTGCCCTTGCCGAGACGGTATGGCGTCTGGTTCGTCGCGACCGCAGCCAGAGCGCGGTTCATCTCATAAGCCGCGTGCTAGGCGAGCTAGACCTGTCTGGCCAGGAAGCCAAGGCGCAGAGCAAGGAGCAGCGCGCGTACCTTTTGAATCTGCGCGGCGTGATCCTGGCGCAGCGGGCGCAGCACGATGAGTCGCTGGCCGATCTGTTGGCGGCGCACCGTGAGCTTCCGCAGTGGCCGGTGCCGCTTTACAACCTCGGTCTTGCGTACAAGCACATGCGACGCTGGGGCGAGGCGGCCGAGATGCTGGAACAGGCGGCGGCCAGCCTGCGGCTAAAGGGCGGTCGCTTGGCGTCGGTGCTAGGGCAGGGTACGGGTTTGCAGCGAGCCATTCACTGGAACCTGGGAATTGCCCTTACTGCCGTCGGACGCATCGCCGCGGCGCGCGAAGCCATGCAGACGTGCAGCGCAGCAGCGCCGCGGACGGCCGGGGGTGACCTGGGCCTGGCGCAGCTTTCGCTGCCGACGCAGGGGCCGTACTCAATCGAGCGGGTCTGGGTGCAGCGCATCGACGCCGTGCGAGCCCGCATCCTGAGCGTCGTGCGATACGGTGCGCCGTGTCAGTTTGGCGACGTCGTTCTGGTCGACAACAGCTCGTATCAGACCGGCTACAGCGATGGCCTGCAGAGCAACGAAGCGGAAGAGGGCGAGGCAGAAGAGAGCCAGAACGGCCTGGTCTTCCTCGATGCGCTGGAATCGGCCGGCTATGTTCTGCACGTCGTGCAGGGGGGACCTGCGACGCCAGGCCAGGCCATGGCCTTGACCGAGCGCATGCGCGAGGCCGGACTGCACATCGAAGTCTGGTCGCTGACCATGCGTCTGCCGGGCAGCAGCCAGAGCAATAGCGAGCCGGCCAGCGACGATCGCGGGGCTCCGCTTTGTGCCGGGTTGGTGCTGCCGATGGGCGGGCCGGGCGTGTCGGGCAGCCGCTGGCCCGAAGCCGATACGCCGATCAGCCACCTGTCCGGCACGCCGGTCGCCGAGCATGCGGTCTCGGCGCTGAACCAAGCGAGCAGCGAGCTAGCCGTGCCCTTGTACGCACCGACGCTCTTGGCCGCCGCGGGGGACGAGCTAGGCGCAGCGCGTCACCGCAGGGCCTTGCGCCGCGGCACCGCCAGCCGCTAGCGTCTGCAGCCATGGCTACAGCCCTTCCGCGCGCCCGCTTGCTTCTCGCGGGGCCGCTTGGGCTGCTGGATGCAGTGCGCGCCGGGCTTCTGCGTCTGTTCCTGGCATTGTTCGGCGGTTTCGGCCGCATCCTGATCCGCCAGCCAGCCCTGCGCGTCGGCCTTTTCGGATCGGCAGCGATGCTGACCGCGCTGCTTCTGACTTGGAGCATGCCGCTATGGCTGCTCGCCGTCTCACCGCTGCTTCTGGGCGTGCCGCACTTGGTCGCCGATGTCCGTTACTTGGTCCTGCAGCCCGGCTATCACCGACGCCTGTGGCTGGCACTGCCGGTCGCGCTGGGCTTGCTCGGCACGGCGCTGGGCTTCGGCATGCGGGCGGGCTTGGCGGCCACGGCTGCGACCCTGCTGTTGTCGCGGGCACCGACGGATCGAACGCGCCTGGCCGACGGCCTGCGTCGCCTCAGCGGTCTTTTCGTCGTCGTGGCGGTGGCAGCGCTTGGCTGGCGCAGTGACTGGTACTTTCTGGATCTGGGCATGGCGCATGCGCACAACTTCATCGCCGTGCTGTTTCTGTCGCTGTGGCTGTCGAAGCTGCCGTCGCCCGTCGGTGCGCCGCCGCCTTCGCGCATCCTAAGCTGCGGCCTGCCGCTTGCCTTGTTCCTGGTGATTTGCACCCTGCTTGCGACCGGCCTGCTGTCGGCACGATCCGCTGCGCTGACGGCGTTTTCCGGGTCCGAGTCCCTGGATCTCGACGGGGTCAGCTGGGTCTTGGCGCCGTATCTTCTGCCCGAAAAAGCGACCCGCGTCGTGCTTCTGTTCGCCTTTGCCCAGGCCGTCCACTACACCATCTGGCTGCGCTTGGTGCCCGACGTCACGCGTGATCGGCCGACGCCGCGCAGCTTTCGCGCCAGCTTTGCCGCGCTGCGTCGCGACATTGGGTCACCGCTTCTGGTTCTTGCGGCGCTGGTCATGCTGAGCCTGCTCGCGTACGGCCTGTTCGATCTGGCCGCGGCCCGCGATCGGTACTTTCGCATCGCGCTGTTCCACGGTCACTTAGAGCTCTGCGCCCTCGCGCTGTGGTGGGTCGAGGGACTGCCCGCCTCGCCCAATCGGCGATAACAGGCAAGCAGCCGCTCGCGCTCGCGTTCCCAGCACAGGACCGATTCAGCCAGCCGTCGCGCCGCATGCTGCCGTCGCTGAAGCAGTCCCGGATCCGCGGCGATCTGCCGCAGCAAGTCGGCCAGCGACTCGGCATCATCCGGCGAAAACAACAGCCCCACCGGCTCGCGCTCGGCTAGATCGCTCAAGATGTGGCGGTTTCCCCGCTGATCGGCAGCGACGACGCACAGCCCCGCCATCAGGTACTCGAAGATCTTGCTCGATGTCGCCAGGCGTCGGCTTTCGCAGTCGGGCAGGTGGACCGACAGACCGACGTCGTGTTCTTCGGCGATGGCCGCCGCCACCAGCGCTTCCGCCCCTGGCAGTCGCGGCTTTACGGTCACGCGGCCTGTCAGGCCAAGCTGCGCGATGCGCACCGCAAGACCGGCCGGATCGCGCACGCCCCCACGCAGCGTCAGCACCGCATACGGCACCTGAGCCAGCGCCGCCAGCGCCGAGTCGACCCCCGGCTGATCGAGCCCCACCCAGCTTCCGTGCAGAAGCAAGCGCAGCGGTCGTGCGACGGAAAACGCGGCCACCGAGGCGCGCAGCGGGCGCGGCACGCTGGCCGGCACGTTGTGCAGGACGATGGGCAACGCAATGCCATAGCGACGGGAAAGCTCATCCGCCAAGAGCGCGTTCACTGTAAAGCAGGCCGCTGCCCGAACGATCAGCGTCCCTTCGACGTGGGCGCGTGCCGATCGCTCTAGCGGCGAAAGGCTGGGCCGCTCGTCTGCGTAAAGCTCGTGCGCGTCGTAGGTGAAGTGGGTGCTGCGCAGCCAAGCCGCCCAGGCCGCTGGCACCAGCGTATCCAGGTCGTTGGCGTGGAAGACATCGGCCTGACTATCGAGCGCAGCGGCCAGAAGCTCGACGGCAATCGGCGCCACCCAAAGCTGCGGCAGCGGCCAGCGCAGACCAAAAAGCGACGTGCCCAGCGCCGCCACCCGTCGCCGCAGCGCCGATGTCAGCCAGCGCAGCCGCGGTCTCAGTCCCGCCCGCCTGCGGTCGATGCGCACGACGCGCAGGTTCGGCACTCCCGGCAGCACCGCGCCTTCGGCCGGCGGATCGTTGGGGCCCAAGACGCCGACCAGCGTCACGGCATGGCCTGCGCGGGCCAGTGTCTCGGCATGGCGCAGCACGCGGCCGTCATACAAAAGCGGGTTCCCCGCCAGCATGCAGATGCGCAGCGGCTGCGGCGTCGCTGTCGTCGCTGCGGCCTTCGCCATCATGAGCAGACGTTATCTCATGGTTGACGCCGCTTGCTGCATTTGATTTTGTCCCGACGCAAGGAGGCCCTGATGTCGTTCCGCCTGCCCACGAGCCTGTGGCCCGTGACTCGTTCTAGATGGACTGGCCTGGCCAGTTTGCTCGCGCTCGCACTGCCGCTTGTCGTTCAGTCGTCGTGCATCGGCGACAACACCGCGTACTGCCCAGAAGACAGCGATCGGCCTGAGTGTCGACGCGGCAGCGATACCCCCGATCTGGCCATGGACGATCCGCGAGTCGATCTCAGCGGGCCGCCGTCCGATCTTGCGGGCGCTGATCTCAGCAGCCCGCCCGATGCCGCGGGATCGCCGATCGATATCGACAAGCCAGGGCCCTACAAGACTGCGGTCTTGGAAGTACCGATCGCAGTGACGGGGGGGACGACGCGGACCACGATCATCGGCCCGTCCGATGACGGCACGACGCTGACCCTGCGCGATGCGCCCTTCCCGGTTGTGGTGCTGTCGCCCGGCTTCACGCTGGCGACGAGCTATTTCACCAACTATGGGCAGCGGCTGGCCAGCTATGGCCTGATTGCTGTCTTGCAAAAGGTGCCAAACGAGGTCAACCACACCACGTACCGCACGAACACCGTCGAGCTTCTTGACTGGCTGGAAAAGCCGACGGGCCCGGACTCAAGCCGCGTCAAGGGGCGCCTCGATTCCGACAAGCTGGGCCTGGTCGGGCACTCGCTGGGCGGCATGATCAGCCTGCACGTGGCCGCCGCGGATCCGCGCGTCAAGGCCGTGTTTGGTCTCGATCCCGTCGATTCCGAGTCGCTGCCAGTCAAGGGGCTCTTGACCCGCATCAAGCTGCCGAGCGGCGTCCCGATCGCCTATGTCGGCGAGACGATCTCAAAGGGGGGCGGCATGCCCTGCACGCCCGCGGCCCGCAACTATGAAGTTCTCTTCGCGTCCTCTCCATCGCCGGCCTTTGCCATCACGGTCGTCGGTGCCGCGCACAACGACTTCATCGATCTGTGCGGTCTGGCTTGCTCGATCTGCCCTGGTGGCACCGCTATGAAAGAGCGCACGAACCGCCTCGCCATCCGCTACGTGACGGCGTACTTCCTGCGCCACCTGCGCGGCGACGTCCGGGCCGAGACCTATCTGTCCGGGGGCGAGCTAGGCAAAGACATCGCCGCCGGCTTCATCACGCGCACCAGCAAGTGAGCCCCGCCTGTCCGTGTCCTCCGTGTCGTCGGCGCCTGCGGGCGCTTCTTCAGTACCGGGTTTCCCGGCGGGCGCGTCTTTGGCGCGGTCCTCGGCCTTTCGTCAGGCCCTTACGGATGTCGTTGCCGACCAGGGCGAGGTGCGCTTCGACGAGCCGATGTTCCGCCACACGACGCTGCGCATCGGCGGCCCCGCCGATATCTGGGTGACGCCGCGCAGCATCGCCTGCCTGCAGGCCGTGCTTTCGCGGTGCTGCGCATCGTCGGTGCCCTGCTATGTCGTCGGCGCCGGCAGCAACCTGCTGGTGCGCGATGGCGGCATCCGCGGCGTCGTGATAAGCAGCGAAGGGCTGCGCGGCCTACGCTTTCTGCCTGGCCCGGACGAGCTACCCGGATCGATGCAGGTCTTCGTCGAGGCAGGCGTCTCGACCGGCAAGCTGCTCTCAGAAGCGACGCGGCGCGATCTCGGCGGCGTCGAGTTCCTAGGCGGTGTGCCCGGATCCGTCGGCGGTGGCCTAGTGATGAATGCCGGCACCTATCTCGGCGAGTTCAAGGATGTCACGACGCAGGTGCGCAGCCTGCGGCCCGACGGATCGCAGGTGCTGCACTCGCACGCCGAGTGCGGCTTTGTCTATCGCGGCTCGGCTCTGCCGCGGGACGAGGTGATCGTCGAAGGCCAGCTTCTTTTGCGTCCGCGTCCGCGCGCCGCCATCGAGGCCGACGTGCGCGCTCTGCGCGAGCGCCGCAAGGCCCGCGAGCCCCACGGCGTTCCCAACGCTGGCAGCTTCTTTAAGAACCCAGCGGGCGACTTCGCCGGTCGCCTGATCGAGGCCTGCGGACTCAAAGGCACGCGCATCGGCAGCGCCGAGGTCGCCACCGCCCACGCCAACTGGATCGTCAACGTCGCCAGCCAGGTCGCCGATCCGTCCACTCAGCCCTCGCTCGACGAGGCAGAACCGCAGCGCAGCGGGCGCACCCTGGTCGCCGGATCAGCCCGCGACACCCTGCAGCTAATCGAGCACGTGCGCAGCGCTGTGCTTTCGCGCTTCGGTATCGCGCTCGAACTGGAAGTTCGCCTGCTCGGGGAAGACGCCCCATGACCCAGGCCGCAAGCCAGACCACGCCGCGCTCGGCGCTGCAGCCGCAGGGACGCTATCGCGGCGCCCGCGTCGCCGTCGTGCGCGGTGGACCCAGCGCCGAGCGCGCGGTCTCGCTGCAGTCGGGCGAGCGAGTGGCAGCGGCGCTGTCGAGCCAGGGCTATGACGTCGTCGACCTCGACTGGCGAGGCGCCGAGCACGACCTATGGAACAGCCTGCGCGAGGCCGGCACTGACGTCGTATTTCTGGCGCTGCACGGCACCTATGGCGAAGACGGCTGCGTCCAAGGCCTGCTTGAGTGCGCGCGGCTGCCGTACACCGGATCGTCGGTGTTGGCGTCGGCGCTGGCCATGGACAAGGCGGCGGCACGGCGCGTCTTTGATCAGGAAGCCATCGCCTCGCCGCGCTGGTGCGTGCATCGCGGGCCCGCGGATGTCGCGCGCATGGGCCTGCCGCTCGTCGTCAAGCCCTCGCACGAGGGCTCGTCGGTGGGCATCTCGATCGTCACCGACCCGTCGCAGCTAGAAGCAGCCTTGGCGCTGGCCGGCCGGCAGCACGGCAGCATCTTGCTGGAAGAATACGTGCGTGGGCGCGAGATCCAGGTGGCGGTCCTCGACGGGCACGTGCTGGGTGATGTCGAGATTCGGCCGGCCGCGGGCTTTTATGATTACGCCGCCAAGTACGAGCGCAGCGATACGCAGTACCACGTCCCGGCCGCGCTCTCGGTTGCCGAGCGCCAGCTAGTCTGGGGCCTGGCTCGTCGCGCGCACCGAGCGCTGGGCTGCGCTGGCATCACCCGCACGGACTTGATCCTCAGCGACAGCGGACGCGCCGTCTGCTTGGAAGTCGACACGCTGCCTGGCCTGACCGAGCGCAGCCTGGTGCCGATGATCGCCGCCGCTTCGGGGCTGCCCTTTGCCGCCCTCTGCGAGCGCATCTTGGACACCGCCGCACTCAAGGCCTGACACCCGCTCCGCCTCGCCCTATCTGTGGGTTTGTACCGCAGACCTGCGGGTCTGTGCGGCACACTCACGGGTTTATACGGTGTGCGGGCGGACTTGTACGGTGTTTCCAGCGATTTGTACAGCGTCCCCGCGGGTTTGCCCGGCGTGCCGGCGCCTGCGTACGGCGTGCCGGCGCCTGCGTACGGCGTGACGGCGCCTGCGTACGGCGTGCCGGCGCCTGCGTACGGCGTG
>CAZKOY010000097.1:0-20517 GCA_964554495.1 uncultured Myxococcales bacterium | reverse complement strand
AAAAGCGCGAGCGCGTGCGGCTGGGCTTGGCGGCGGGGCTGTCGCAGTTCGGCGTCAACCTGCTGCGCCTTGCGCCCGGCCAGTGGAGCAGCCAGCGTCACTATCACAGTCGAGAAGATGAGTTCGTCTTTGTCGTCCAGGGCGAGGTGGTCTTGGTCACAGATGGCGGCGAAGAGACCCTGCGCGCTGGCGACTGCGCCGGCTTTCCGCACGGCGAGCCCAACGGCCATCACTTGCAGAACCGCTCGACGGAAATGGCGGTGATTTTGGAAGTCGGCAGCAACGATGAACAGGATGTCTGCGAGTATCCCGACATCGATCTGCGGGCGCTGCCTGGGGGCTTCGAACACAAGGACGGCAGACCCTATCCCGGCAAGCTGTCCTAGGCGCGAAAGCAAGAGCGCTTGCAGTTCAAGCGCGACGGCCTGCTGGGCTTACTTGCTGAGCCGCATCAGCATCGCCGCTTGCTGATCGGCGTTGAAGTCGTTGCCAAGCAGGTACTCGCGCGAGCGGGCCCGTGCCTTGAGCGACCACTGGAAGTACGCGGTCATGAACTTCTTGCCCAGGTCTTGCGTGCGCGTGCGCGACGCCGTCGAGTCCTTGTAGCAGGCCGTGTCGTAGTAGCCCTCGATAAAGTCCGCGAGGTTGGCGCCACCGAAGCTGATGCCGACGGCCGGTGCGCGCGCTGCACTGTAGAAATCCTGATAGCTAGGCAAGCGCGGCGACTGCTGCACGCAGGGTGGGTTGCCGGTGGTCGCAAGCGCTGTTCCCAGCAGAGCCACCGTCGCGCCGCCCGCCAGCGTCACCTTGGAAAGCGCATCGATGCCGTCAATCGGACCGCTGGCCGCGAACGAGTCCACCGGATCGATCAGGAACAGTCCGCCAATGCGCGTGTCGTTGGCCGCGAGCGATGCCGCGATCTTGCCGCTGAGCTGGTAGCCGACCAGGCCCAGGCGCTGCGGGTCGATGTGCTGCTGCGTCGCATTGGCGAGGAAGGTATCCAGAAGCTGCTTTTCCGCATCGCGATAGGCGACGTGGTTTGTCTCGTTCATCGACTGGAACAGCGCGACCAAAAAGCCATGGCTGGCCAAGCGATCGGCATAGGGCCGCATCAGCGCTGGATCGCCGAACTCAGGCGGCGCCATCAGCACCAGGGGATAGGTGTTCTCTTTGCTGGAAAGCGAAGCTCCGTCGTCGCTGGGACCAATCAGGCTGAGCTTGCTGATCCCCAAGGGTACCGTCGGTGCCGAAAGCGAGGCCACCATGTACGGACCCATGCCCGACGGATCGTTGGGGTCCTTGGCCATGTCGACCGTCGCGCCCATGTCCGTCGGCTTGCAGCCGGCATCCCCAGTGCAGACCGTCCGCTCAGGCAGATAGAACGAGCAGCCTGTGCCAGCACCTGTCGATAGAAACAGCGAAAGGCCAGCCGCCGCGCCAGTTGCCATCAGCGAGGACAGCGCCCAGCGCAGCCCGAGACCATTTTGCATGCGTCGCATGTGCTTCCTTCTCCCGAATTCTTGAGTGCCCATCCGATGATATCACGCAGGACGGGGCCGCCCATGCCGCCTTTCGTCGCGTTCTGCGTTGGCCTGGTTTCTTGGCCGGGCCGCTAAAAAGGGGCCGGGCTGCGCCTGGGGAAAAATGGGCAGACAGCCTCGGCGGCGTGCTGATAACATCGGAAACGCCTGTTCCTAAGCCTAGATACGAAGCAGTCGCCGCGGTTCTTACCTCGGGCGGCTGCGCGGAAGAATCCACGGACATGACGACACCTGCCAGTCGGACGTTGCCGACGCGCTTTATGGGCGCTCGCCTGGTTCCTCGCCTGCAGCTGAGTACATCGGGCTTTCTGCTCAACGCCCGCGATGGCGAGACGTTTTCGCTCAACGAAACCGCAAGCTGCCTGCTGCAGGCGCTTCTGCGCGGCGTGCCGCCGATCGATGCCTGGCGCGTACTCGTGGCGCGCTTTGCCGTCGCGGATCTGCAGGCGCAGCGCGATGCGCAGCTGTTTTTGGCGCGCTTGTTCGACGTCGGTCTGCTTGAGCTGCCGCGCGATCACGCGGCGTCCTCGGCCCGCAGCACACCCGGCGCTTCACCCGGCCCATCCTTCGAGCCCGATGAAGAGGAGGACGCGCCATGAGCGCCTCCATGCGCACCCTGTGTGTCGCGGTCTCGGGCTTGGCGGTGGTCGGTACGCTGGCCCCCGGTCTGCCCGTCTTGCAGTGCCTGCGACGGGACGATGCCCACGCGGGATCCGCTGCCGTCGCGGGCCAAAGCGGCGAGCGCCTGCGCATCGTTGGCTTTTCGTACGATCCGCTGGATCCCGCGAGCTATGACCCGCAGCTTCTCGACGCCAGCTATCTGTTGCCGTATCCCGGACAGGGGCCGACGGCGCTGCTGGCCCGGCTGCGATACATCCACGCTCGCGAGCGGATCGACGTGATCATTCCGACGCTGGATTCCGAGCTGGGCCATTACATCCAGCTTCTACCCGAGCTGCGCAAGCTGGGCATTCGCCTGCTCTTGCCGAGCGCCGCGGCGTTTTCGCGTCGCAGCAAGACCGATCTTGAAGTGGTCAGCACGCTGTCGGGCGTCAAGGTGCCGCGCTCGATCGCAGTCAAGAGCGTGGGCGAGGCGTATCAAAAGAGCCGCAAGCTGCGCCTGCCCTTTGTCGTCAAGGGCAACCTGCATGGCGCCACCGTCGTCCACAGCCTTGATCACATGGCATCGGCCGTCGCGGATCACGCAGGTCGCTGGGGCTATCCAGTGGTGCTGCAGGAGTTCATTCCCGGCACCGAATTCGACGTCGCGGCTCTTTCAGATGAGGCCTGGCAGCTCGTCGGTGTGGTGCCGATGAAGAAGCTGCAGCTAGACGATCGCGGCAAGGCCTGGGGCGCGCTGACCGTTGACGATCCCGAGCTGATCCGCGTCGCGCAGCGCGTCGTGTCCGGGCTGTGCTGGTCGGGACCGCTAGAGCTTGAGCTGATGCGCCATCGCGACAGCGGCGAGCTGTATTTGATCGAGATCAACCCGCGCTTCCCGGCCTGGATTCACTTAGCCGCCGTGGCTGGGCAAAACCTGCCGGCTGCCGTGGTGCGCTTGGCGATGGGCGAGCCGGTCACGCCCTTTGAAAGCTATCGCTCGGGCGTTCTGCAGCTGCGGCGATCGATCGATCTGCCCTGTGAGCTTGCGATCTATGAAGCCATGGTGCAGCGCGGCGAGTTCGAACTGCGAAGCCGCGAAGGCCAGCCGCTGCCTGCTACCAGTGACCCGGCGCTTGTGCCGCAGACCGTGCAGATCGCGCCGATTCTCGACGGCATGCTGCGCCTGCCCGAGGGGCCCGTGCGCCCTCGCGAGCGCGACACGCAGCCGGGAAATCCGCTGCAGCTTCTGCCGCAGCCCGATGAGCTGCACCCGCTTTCGCTGGCCCCAACTAGCCAGGCCGCGCGCTTGCCGTACCAAGCGCCGCAGATCACGCGTCATCACATGGCGATCGGAAATCGCCTGCCCAGCGATGGTGCGCAGCATCAATACATCGATCAGATCGATGGCATCGCGATCGAAGATCTGGTGGCGCGCTTTGGCTCGCCGCTGTTTGTGTTCAGCGAGCGGCGCTTGCGAGCGCGAGCCCGTGCGTTTCGTCAGGCCTTTGCCAGCCGTTATCCGCGGACGCGCTTTGGCTGGTCGTACAAGACCAACTATCTCGACGCGATCTGCGGCGTGCTGCATCAAGAGGGCTGGGATGCCGAGGTGGTGTCCGATCTGGAATACGCCATGGCGCGGCGCTTGGGCCTTCCAGGATCACGCATCGTGTGCAACGGCGCGCACAAGAGCCGGGCCTGGCTGTCCCAGGCGATCGCCGACGGCGCCTTCATTCAAGTCGACCACTTCGACGAGCTAAACGTGATCGAAGCTCTGGTTCGCGATCGGCCGTTGCCGCCGCTTGCCATCGGGCTGCGCGTCAACATGCAGGTCCCGGCCCTGTCTGGCACCGCGTGGGAGCGCTTCGGCTTCAGTCTGGATTCCGGCGAGGTGCTGGACGCGATCTTGCGCATCGCTGTAAACAGCAACCTGCGCCTCGCGGGTCTGCACTGTCACTTGGGCACATTCATCAGCGAACCCAAGGCCTATCGCGAAGCCACGGCCCGCCTGTGCGAGCTGTTCTTGGCCGCCGAGTCGCTGTGCGGGTATCGCCTGTCGAGCCTCAACCTGGGTGGCGGTTTCCCGTCGAGCAACGTGCTGACCGGCGCGTTCAATGAATCCGACAGCTCGGCCGACAGCCCCGACATCACGCCGTTTGCCAGCGCCCTTTGTGAAGAGCTCAGCGAGTCCTTAGGCGATCGTTTAGGCGGCAGTATCGACGACTGGCCGCAGCTATTGCTTGAAAGCGGTCGCCACTTGGTCGATGACAGCGGATCGCTGATCGCCACCGTCGTCGGGCGTCGCACGCAGCCCAGCACCGCTGGGGGTGCAGGCAGTCTGGGCAGCCGCGGCCTGGTGTTGGATGCGGGACTGAACATCCTTTACACCGCGCACTGGTATCGCCATCGCGTGACGCCCGCGCAGCCGGTGGCGGGCCCCATCGAAGAGACGTCCTTATTCGGCCCGCTGTGCATGAACATCGACACGCTGCGCGTTGGTCTGCCGCTGCCGCCTTTGGCTCCCGGACACCGCGTCGTGATCCAGCCAGTTGGCGCATACAACGTCACGCAGTGGATGCAGTTTAGTCAGCTTCGCCCGGCCGTCGTTATGCTCGGCAGCGACGGCAGCATCGAGCTATTGCGCCGCGGCGAGACGATCGAGGACGTAAAAAGCCAAGAGCCGCCGCTTTCCCCGCGTTATCGCCCAAGCCACAGCTAAGCCAGCCCGGCGAACGTCCACGGAAGCCCGCGCCTAGTCCACTGCAAGTCCGCGAATTCGCGCGATTTTTTTGTCGATCTCTACCCCCGCAAGCTGCTCAATCCGCGATAAAATAGATGCGCCTAACTAGGCTGATCGCTTCACCGCGTCGGTCTAGGGGACTAGGGCAAGAGCAGACCTTGGTTGATGGAGCCCATCACGCTCAAACGGCAGCTTGAACACGCAGCGGCACCGCAGGCGCTGTGGTCGGCTCTCGCGGATACGTCGCGGTTGCACCGCGCGCTCGGTCAAGTCCCACTCACGTACCGGCCTCTTTTGAACCAGCCCGATAGCGCCGCTCGTTTCGAGATGTTCTCCGAGCGCGCGTGGGGGGGGCTGGGGTTCTGGGAGCTTCCGGTCGAGTGGCAGACCGCCGAGCGGCTGGTGCTGCGCCGCGAGTATCCGCGGGGGCCGCTGCGCCGCATCGAGACGCATCTTGCGCTCTCGGCCCTGCACCAAGGAACGCGCCTTGCCATCGAGCTAGTCCTTGCGCCGCGCAGCTCGACGCTTCGACCGCTGCTGCGACTGTTCGGTGAGATCTGCATGCGTCGCTGGCTGTGGACGCTATCGCGGATCGCAGCCGATCTGTCGCGGGGCGGCGGGCTGCTGCGGCGGGTTACCGCGCTTGATGCACAAAAGCTGACTGCCGGAGCCAGCGCGGCGCGCGGCGCGCTCTCCGAGTCTTCTTCCCTGCTGCTCGATCGCCTGCTTGAGCACGTCGCTTTACTCGACGATCTCGACGACGACACGCTGCATCCATACGCCCTGGCCGATGCCTGGGGAGCGGCGCGCGGGGCACTGCTCGATGCCTTTTTAGCGGGTGCGGCACACGGCCTGTTTACGCTGCACTGGGATGTCATCTGTCCAAGCTGTCGTCGACCCGCCGCGCGCTTTGCCTGCTTGGCGAACTTGCCTGCGATAGCCACCTGTCCTCGCTGCGAGCTTTCGATCGAAGCCAGCCTGGCCGATCGCGTCGAGGCCAGCTTCGCGGTTTCGCATGCGCTTCGGCCGCAGGTGGCGTATTACGGCGCGGACAAAGCGGTGGCTTTTGCCGTCGGGGGACCAGCCGAGACACCGCACATCGAAGCGCAGATCCTTCTGCCGGCGGCCAGTCAGTGTGCCGTGTCGGTGCCGCGGGCTCCGGGTGACTATGAGCTGTTTGTTCGCGGCGGTCTGCGGGCGCGCTTGAACGTCAGTACACTGGGGCAGAGCGCAGCCCAAGCCAGCGTCGGAGACTCGATCCAACCAGCCCAGATCGAAGTCGCGATGGGCGGCACCTTGCACATCCGCCACGAATCGACGACGCCGCGCCACCTTGCCATTCTGCGCAGCGATGCACCGCGGCCTTTGTGCGATGCCCACAGCGTGACGCTGCGCCCGCTGTTTCGGCGCTTGCTGCGCAGCGGTCCGCAAGCGCAGCTTTTGCCCATGGGGCGTCTGTTTGCCGTGCCGCAGGTGGCGCTTCTGCACACCGAGCTAGTCGGGCTGGTCGAGCTTCAGCAGAAGGCCGGCGATCTCGACGCCTTTCGCTTCAGCGAAGAACACTTCGAGCTTCTGCGATCGCTTATCGAGCGCCCGCGTAGCCAGCCCGATTCCTCGACGGAAGAAGGGGCGCCCATCATCGAGCCCATCGGCACTGTTGTGCGGCGCGAGCGCGATGGCCTGCTCGCCGCCTTTGCCGACGCCGAGACCGCCGTACAGGTGGCCGCGGAAGCCCAGCTGGCCTTTGTTCGGCTGCGCGCCTGCCATGACGCGGCGACGGGTGTGGGCCTGCGCATCGGCATTTATGGTGGAACGGCGCAGGTGGTGACTCCGGCGGGCAGCGACTTGATTGACTATTTCGGCGCCACCTTGGGACTGTGTCTGCGTCTTTTGCGCGAGGCCCACCCCGGCGACATCGTGCTGCCGGCCAGCTTGGGCGAGGCGCTGGCCAAGCGCCCATCGGATCCATCGCTGGTCGGGCTGCGCATCGGTCCGCGTTTTTTGCTGTCGGTGCGCGGCGTCGATGCACCCGTGGCGGTTGTGCGCGCTCAGCTTGATCCCGCTGTCACAACGCCGGCTTCTGCAGCGTAAAGATCCAGGCCGGATGGACTGTGGCAGAATGGCCGCATCGCCGCCCTGGGATGCCCGCCCGATCCCGCAGATCCTCGGCGAGTCGCACGCATGCCGCCGCTTCTGCAAGAAGGTCAAGTCGTTCGCAACCATCGCATCGTCCGTCGCATCGGCACCGGCGGCATGGGCGAGGTCTACGAAGCCGTTCACCAGACGCTGCAGCGTCGCGTCGCCATCAAGGTCCTGCATCCCGACTGGTGCAAGAGCCCGGATCTGGTGAAGCGCTTCTTCAATGAAGCCTTGGCCGCCAACCTGATCCGTCACTCGTCGATGGTTGCCATCCACGACCACGGCCAGTTCCCCGACGGCATGCCCTTTCTGATCATGGAGTTTCTAGAGGGCGAGTCGCTGCGCCGTCACTTCGGCCTGTTAGAGCCGCTGCAAGTGGCGCGGCTGGGCTGGCAGATCGCGACGGGGCTGTCGGCGGCGCATCGCAAAAAGATCATCCACCGCGATCTCAAGCCCGACAACATCATGCTGTTGCGCGACGACACGGTGCCGGGTGGGCAGCGCGTCAAGATCCTCGACTTTGGCTTGGCCAAGCTTCAGGCCGAGCATCAGGAAGAAGGCGCTCAGCCCGTCAGCACGCGCGACGGTGTGGCCTTGGGAACGCCGGAATACATGGCGCCCGAGCAGTGGCTGGGAGCAGCGCGCGTCGACGGAAAAGCCGATGTCTATTCGCTGGGCGTGGTGCTGTTCGAGACGCTGAGCGGCACCGCGCCATTCGTCGCGCAGAGCAGTGACAAGCTGCGCGCTGCGCACCTGTACGAGTCGCCACCGCCGCTGAAAGAGCGCCGCCCCGAGACGCCGTCGGCGTTCGTCGCGCTGATCGAAGACATGCTGAAAAAGACGCAGGGGGATCGGCCGACCATGGCCGATGTCGCGACACGCCTGGGCGCGATCTTGGAAGAACACAACGTCCCGACGCCGAACCCCAGCATGATGAGCCCGAGCGGGCCGAGCGCCAATCCAGCCCCGGCTCTGGCCTCGGCAGCGGCGGCCTCGCTGGCGCCTGCGGGCGGCGAACCGCGATCGATCCTGACCTCGA
The DNA here is from genome assembly GCA_964554495.1 of uncultured Myxococcales bacterium. GTDB lineage: Bacteria > Myxococcota_A > Polyangia > Palsa-1104 > JAEUJZ01 > JAEUJZ01. Next base: position 12,458 of record CAZKOY010000097.1, on the reverse strand, counting down.
TGTTTGTGCGGCAGAAAGACGGCAGCGGCAATGTGTCGACGCTGCGCATCGGCTTGGCTGCTGCCGCCGGCTTCTTTCTGGCCAGCGTGCTGTTCTTCGTCTTTCTGCTGCTGCGCCGCTGACGACGTTCATCCTCGTCGCTGCGGTGCTGGGCAGCGCGCGACGGGACCCGACGAATGAGCCGCGGCCTTGCCTGTGGACTCACTGCGCCGCGATGCGATCGATGCGATAGGGCGGCACCAAGCGCTGCACCGCATCACCCAGGCCCAGGGCGGTATTGGCGACTTCGCGGTGCTTGGAAAACGGGCCGCCGCTGATCTCAAAGCCAAAGTCCAGCGTCAGTCGCGGCGGCAGATACCCCGGTCCCAAGCGCAGCGTGCCGATGAGCAGCCCTCCGCCGGGCAGGGACGCAAGCTCGCCGTACATCGCCAGCCCCTGCGTCTGCACCTGGATCTGCCCGCTGTGCGCGTCGACGCGCAGGACCTGCCCGACCTGCACCGTGCTGCGCAGCGCCGAAAACAGACGCTCGACGCCGGCCAGCGACGCTTCTACGTGTTGGAATGGATTTTCTCCGTGCAACACACTTATATGCACCGCATCCGCCGTCGCGGTCATCGCCAGTGGCAAAAGCGCTGGCGGCAGCGCGATCTCGTCGGCCAGATCCGTGCCCTGGGGCCCCACAACCAGCCGCAAGAGCCGAGCGTGCGATGCGCCGCGATCAGGCGCGACCACGCCGCCCAGCGCACGTCCGGCTCGCTTCCACTGCAGCGTCGTCGCGGCGCCCCAGGCTCCCTTCAGCCCGTCGCGCAGTCGCTTGCCGGCCAGGCGAAAGTTCGGCCCCTGCAGCACCCACAGCGACGCGCCGTCGGGAGTCTCGGCAAGGTCGATCGAATACGGCTCGCCCACGGCGCCAGACAGGTTCAGCATGCCGCGCGGCTGTGGGGCGGTCGGCGTCGCCAGATCGACGAAGTACACGTCGTTGCCATAGGCCTCTAGCAAGGCCAAGGTCCGTCCGCCGTTTACAAAGGCCCCGGCGGTCAGCGCTCGCGGCTCGGGCTCGCTCACCAAGCCCAGCGTCTGCAGGATGCGCGGCGAAAGCGGCGTCTCGGCCGTGGCGAGCAGCGTCACCGCACGCGCTGTCGCAATGGCCAGAATGCCCTGCGGGCTCATGCGGATCGCCGTGGGCTCGCCGGGCAGCACAAGCGGCAGGCTGGCGACGGCAGCAGGCCCTTGCTTCGCCCCCATCTGCACGACTAAAAGGGATGCCTGGCTGACGCTGCTTGCGCCCGCCGATCGACCCGCCGGATCGCGGGGACTCGCTGCATCTGCTGCCGGGCCAGTCGCGGTCGCCTCGGACAGCGCGTACAGGATTCCTCCGTCGGGTGACAGCGCTAAAAAGCGAGCGCGCGAGTGGCTTAAGCTGGCTGCGTCGGCAAGTCCCAGTCGCGGGCCTTTTTCGTCGGTCTCAAGCTGCAGGCGACGGAATGCCAGGTGACTGCCTTCGGCATCTGCCGCGATGACATAGCTCGCGGTCTGCACGGGCGTCTCGGCTCGGCCTTTGCCGTTGTCGATCGACAGCACCTGCTTGCCCATCGGCAGCCCGCGCGGCACCTGCAAGAGCACGCCGCCATCGGCCAGATAACCACCGATCCGCAGCGGGCGCCCGGCCAGTCGGGCATCGAGCGAGCCCGCCAAGTTTTGGCCACGGACAGCGACCCACTCGCCCGGCGTCAACAGCCCGTCGGCCTGTCGCTCGGGCAGCGGTCCCTGCGTCGGTAAGGGTAGGCTGCCCAGGTCGGTCAGCCGGTCGATGCGCGGCGGCCCCGCGGCGGCTTGGACGGGGTTTCCAACGCGGGAAAGCTGGGCGCCACAGCCCAGCGCTCCCGAAAGCAGCAGCGCACCGCACAGGCCCAAGCGAGAAGACAGCATCGCAGCGTGAAACATAGACCCAGGATAGTCGCAAGGCCCGCCTGCTGTCTGCACAGCGCAGCGCCGTCAGTGCAGCGAGAACGGATACGTGACGATCTGCGCCTTGGTCGACAGCGGGAACCGCAGGCCGGACACGATGCGGCGACAGCAGTCGAGCAGGCCGTGGTTGATCAGATAGGCTGGTGCCTCGACGCGCACACCGGCCACGTCGCCACTTCTGCGGATGCGAAAGGCGACGGTGATTTGGCCATCTAGCTGCGCTTCGCCGCGGGCATCGTCGATGCAGCCGATGATCGCGCCCTGCTTGGGGCGGAACACGGCGTCGATGTCTTCTTGCGAAAGCTCGCGCTCGGCACCGTTGTTCGCTTCGGCAAGGTTTAGGACCTCGGTGCCGGTCAGCTTGTCCCCGACGGCGATCAGGCGCTTTTCTTCCGGTCGCAGGGGCGGTGGCGGTGGCGGTGGCGGCTCGCTTTGCTGCGCGGGCTCGCTGGAGCCTTCGATGCCCGGCAAGGGCGGTGGGCTGCCAGCACCGCTGCCGGCGGTCGCCACTGCGCCGACCGTTCCCGTCGAGCCCCGCCGAAAGACACGCTTTTTCGGCACGGGCTGCGGCGGCGTGACCGCGACCACACACAGCCCTGCGGCGCACTTGGTGCCGGTGCTGCAGACGCGACAGGGATCGGCATCCGGCTTCTGCAGATAGTAGTAATACCCGCCCGCTGAGAGCGCGGCTGCCGTCACGAAACCAAAGAAAAACGACCGGACTGCCATCTGCGTATCGACCTTTCCGCCTGCGACACGACGATATCGCAAAACGCGGCTCGTCAAGCCAGCTTCCCACGTCGACATGAAGCGCCTGCCAGGGCGATCGTCGGGCTGCGCCACAAAAGCGTCTTGCCCCTGCGACGACGCTTGATATGCTGCGCGCCCGCACTGGGAACCGGCATGAGCGCACAGACTATCCAAGAGACCGCAAACACCGACGGACACCATCCTGTTCTTGTAACCGGTGGGACCGGCTTTTTGGGCGAGCATGTGCTGCGCGCGTTGCGGCAAAACGGACAGTCGGTTCGAGTGCTGGTGCGCAAGCCAACGCCGACGCTGAAAGAGCTGGGCGTGTCCCAGTACAGCGGCGATGTCTTGCCTGCGTCCTTGGCGGCTGGATCGGATGCGGCCCCGGCTCGCGGTGCGGCAGATGACGCGGTGTCCGACGAGCTTTTGGCTGCGCTCGACGGCTGTCGTCAGGTCTATCACTTGGCTGGCTTGGTGTCGCGCGATCCGCACAAGACGCAGGACATGATGCGCCTGCACGTCGAGGGCACTCGTCACCTTTTGTACGCCGCCAAGCGGGCCGGGGTGCGCCGCGTGGTCCTGGCCAGCACCTCGGGAACGATCGCGGTCAGCCGCCAAGCCGCACCGATTCCCGACGAGACCTGGCCCTATCCCGTCGAGCTTGTAGGGAACTGGCCGTATTACCTGTCGAAGATCTATCAGGAAAAGCTGGCCCTGGATCTGGGGGCGCGCCTGGGGCTTGAGATCGTCTGCGTAAACCCCAGCCTGCTTCTGGGACCTGGTGATCGTCGTGGATCCTCGACGGAAGACGTGCGCAAGTTCCTGTGTGGCGAAATCGCCGCGATTCCATCGGGAGGCCTTTCGTTCGTCGACGTGCGCGACGCCGCCCGAGCCTGCGTGGCCGCGATGCACAAGGGGCGGTCGGGGGCGCGCTATCTGCTTGGCGGACCGAACTGGACCTTTGCCGAATTCCTCGGACGCCTGGGGCGCATCGCCAAAGTTGAAGGCCCCTGGCTGCGCGTTCCCGCGGGCTGGAATTCGTGGCTGAACCGCATCACCCGCGCCGTCGACCATGTCTATCAGCACCGCGGCGAGACCTCGCCCGTCGATCGCGTCTCGTTCGAGATGGGACAGGTCTTTTGGTACTGCGATTCGTCGCTGGCCCGCGCTGAGCTGGGCTTTTCCTGCCGCGATCCCGGCGAGACGCTCGACGAGACCATCCGCGACGTGCGCTCGACGCTGCGCTACTAAGTCTGCCTGCCATGCCGAAGCGACCTGCTCCGCCTTCCTCTTCTGCCTCGCGCCACGCGTCTGCCGGTCCGGCGTCGCGCCCGGCGTCTGCTTCATCCACGGAACCGGCCAAAGCGATCACGCCGCTTTATGCCAGCGGCGGCGAGTGGCTGGCGCAGAGCCCGGATCCGCAGCAGGTTCTTGAGCATCTTCTTGAGCGTCCCGACGCGCCGCGTCTGGTGCGGTCGGCGCCTGTACAGCCGCTGTTTCTGTTCGTTCGCGCTCTGGGCTTGGCCGACGCGCTGGATGTGCTGTCCTTGTGCTCGACCGAGCAGGTGCAGGCGTTCTTGGACATGGACGGCTGGGAGCGCGATCGGCTGGATCCGGCGCGCGTCCTGCCCTGGCTTTTGGCCTTGGCTGAGCTGGGTCCGGGCAAGCTCGCTGTCGTCGCTGAGGGCCTGGATTCTGAGCTGTGGACGACCCTGCTTGGGCCGCGTATCCGCGTCTATGACATCTACAAAAGCGAAGAGCCACCGGATCAGCCCGAGGGTGTGTTTTTTGACACGCCGGATCGCATGTTCCGCGTCGACATCCTGCCGCCTTCGGCCGCTCTTCCAGACGAAGACCAAGAGCCCGCACCGGCTGCCGGGCCTGCATCCGAGCCCCGCGCCGCCGAGCCCAGCGACGCTGACCCCAGCGACGCCATCGGGCAGATTCAGCGCTTGCTGGATGCGCTGTATCGCGGCAATGCCGAGCTTGCGCGGGCCATCGTCCAAAGCGCCGGGTACGACGTCGGGCCCGAGACCGCCGAGAACGCATATCGCTTCCGCAGCGCTCGTATGGCCGATCTGGGGTACATCGAGTACTACGAAGCGCTGAAAGTGTATCTGCTGCTCGACCCGCACAAGCCCGCGCCACCGTCGGAACTAGAGCCGCTGGCCGCCGCGCTGCGGGCGTCTCCACCGGCTGCTGTTCACGTGCTGCCGGGCAGCGACACCGTTTCGGGGGCGCTTCTGCGTACGGTGCCCGGCCTGGGCGAAGACGAAAGCACGTTTGCTCGCGCCGTCGCTCACCTAAGCGAGCCCGAGCGGGCGCTTCTGGTACAGCACCTGATGGTGCTGGGCAACCGCGTGCTCTCGGCCGATCGCGTCGAGCTAGGCGATGTCGATGCGCTGCGCCTGACCTTGCGCCGCACCGTCGGATACATCTCGCTGGGGCTTGAGCTTCGCCTGCTGCCTGCCGGCAAAATGGGCCAGGCTGCGGCCGGTGGCCCGGCAGTGTCTGAGTCGCCGCTCGCCGCCGAGAACGAGTCGCTTGCCGTCGACGTCCGTAGCGCCGCCGAGGTGTTGCGCGAGGTCTCGCTTTTGCACTTGTTCCGCGTCGGGTACAGCCTGACCGTGCAGCCGCGCAAGCTCGCTCTTTTGCTGCTGGCCAGCAGCGACGGACTTTTGTCGCGGCCCGCAGCGACGCCAAGCGATGCCAGTCGAGTCAGCACGCCCGCCGAGGTCCATGCGCTGACGTTGCGCGTGCAGAGCCTGCCTGCGCGCTGGGCGCAGCCGCTTGCGGCCTTGCTTGCTGTGCGTCCGCTGTACAGCCTGTGGCTCGACGGTGATCAGCCAGAGCCGACATCGACCGCGACCCGTCCATTTGCCAGCCTGCGCGATCTGGGACGCGCGACGGCGCTGCTCGGCGAGCTTTCCAGCCTGAGCCAGCTTCTAAGCACCGGCCTGGGTCTGCGTCGCGAGCACGTCGTCGAGACGCTGGGCAAGACCTGTCCTGGCCGCGATGCCGTACTGCTGGTCGATCTTTTGGGCACGCTGCTTGGCAACCTGCTTCTTCTGCGTCCGCCGGCCTTGGTGCCGCTGTCGCGGCGCGATCTTTTGCCACTGCGTGCCGCTCTTGTCGACGAGGCGGCGGTCTTGGGGCCGGCGCAGCCACGGCCAGCCGTTGTGGCGCAGATCGTGGACACCCTGCGCGAGCGAATTTTTTCGCGCTCGTTTGGTGAAGCGGAATTCGCGACGCTGTGGACGCCCGCCACCCAGCGCCTGCTGCGCGACACTCTGTCGACGCTGGCCAAGAGCCTGGGTGAGCTCTCGCCGGATCTTTCGCCTGAGCTAGCCGATGCCCTGCCGCGCTTGGTCGGCCTGCTTTTGCCTGGCTGATCGTCGACGCCCATCGGCCCGCCCAGCGCACCATGACTTGAGGAGTGGGGTTTGCATCATGTCGAAAGTGAGGCACCAGCCATGAAGCCGCTCGCCGCGCACGATGTCTTGCTCTCTCCCGAGCAGGCCTTGGCCACCATCCTTTTGCAGGCTGCCCCCCTGGGCAGCGAGCTAGTCGATCTGCACGAGCTTGCGTCGTCGACGGTGCCGCGCATTTTGGCCGCGCCGCTTCACGCAGGTCGCATGCTGCCGCCTTGGGACAACTCGGCCATGGATGGCTATGCCTTGCGCGCCGCCGATGTCGTCGTGGGATCGCCCCTTCCGGTTCGGGGCACCGTCGCAGCCGGGCATCCCGCGAGCCAGCCGCTTTTGCCGGGAACCTGTCTGCGCATCATGACCGGCGCCCCTGTGCCCGAAGGCGCCGACGCCGTCATCATGCGCGAAGAGTCCGAGGAAGCCGACGGCCTCGTCCGTTTTCGCAGCCCGGCCCGGCTCGGTCAGCACATCCGGCGCGCGGGCGAGGACATCCGACCCGGCGATCTTCTGCTGTCCCCCGGCACACCCGTGGGCCCCGGCGAGGTGGGTGTCTTTTCCGCCGTCGGCCGCACGCTGATCGAGGTCCATCGTCGGCCACAGGTGACCGTGCTGTCGACGGGCGATGAGCTGGTGCCAGCCGACGTCGTGCCGGGCCCTGGCCAGATCCCCAACAGCAACTCGCACGCGCTTGCCGCGCAGATCCGCGAAGCCGGCGGCGAGCCGCGCCTTTTGCCCATCGTCAAAGACGATCCGGCTGCGATGCGGGCTGCCTTTGCCGAGGCGCTCATGGCCGATGTGGTCGTCTCGTCAGGAGGCGTCTCGGTGGGCCAGTTCGACTATGTGCGCGATGTGCTGGCCGAGCTGGGTGCCGTCGAGCAGTTTTCCCGCGTGGCGATGAAGCCGGGGAAGCCGCTGACGTTTTCGTATATTAACCAAGGAACAGAACCTAGGTTCCGACGCGTGCTGTGGTTCGGCCTGCCCGGCAACCCCGCCTCGTCGATGGTCAGCTTTGAGCTGTTCGTGCGCCCGGCCCTGCGTCGCCTGTGTGGCCTGCCCGAGTCCGCGGTGCAGCGTCCGCGCGCCTGGGTGACGCTGGCCCAGCCCATCGAGCCCGATCGCAGCCGCCTGCACTTCACGCGCGCCCGCGTCGAGCGCCGCAGCGATCCGGCGTCTTCTGGGACGCCTTCGACCAGCGACACGCTGTGGGCCACGCCGCTCGCTTGGCAGGGCTCGGGCATGCTGCGCTCGATGCTTGGCTTAAATGCGCTCTTGCATATTCCGCCTGGAAACAGCCCTCTTCCCGTCGGAGCGCGCGTTCAGGCCACCCTGCTTTCCCTGATCTGATGCGCGACACGGCCTCGCGGCCAAGCGTGTGTCGTCGTCCCAAGCCCCTTTTTCCCCCCTTTGGAACCCCCATGACTGAGACCCAATTCACCGTCGCTGCTCACGAAGAAATCATGCGACTCGATCAGTACCTGGCCCGTCACACCGGGCTGTCGCGCGCCGCGGTCGTGCGCCTGATCGAGGAAGGCCAGGTGCGCATCGACGGTCGTGTTGGCCGCAAGGGCGCCATGGTGCAGCCTGGCCAGCGCGTTCAGCTTGCGCAGCCCGCCAGCGATCCGCGCGGTACGCCGCCTGTGCCACAGCCTGAGCTTCCGCTTTCGGTGCTGTATCAGGACGCGCTGATTGTCGTCGTCAACAAGCTTCCCGGCTGCGCCACCCACCCGCTGCGACCGGGCGAGCGCGGCACGCTGGCCTCGGCCTTGGTGGCTCGCTTTCCCGAGTGTATTCAGGCCAGCCCAGAAGCGCGCGAAGGCGGCGTCTGTCATCGCTTGGACACGTACACAAGCGGCGCGGTCATCGCGGCGCGCAGCAGCGCGGCGTGGCATGCAGTGCGCGCTCTGTTTCGCGAGGGCCAGGTTGAAAAGACCTATCTCGCCGTGGTCTGCGGCGAGCCAGCGCAGGACGAGTTTGAAGTGACGCAGCCACTGCTGCCGGCTCCAGGCACCGATCGCCACCGCCGCGTCATCGCGGCCGAGACGCCCGAGCAGGTCTATCACCCCGACGCGCTCGACGCACAGACGCGCTTTACAGTGCTGCGGCGCGGCGACGGTGTGGCCTTGCTGCGAGCGCATACGGCGACGGGCCGACGGCATCAAGTGCGGGCTCACCTGTCCTGTGTCGGTCTGCCGCTGCTCGGGGATGAGCTATACGGCGCGCCGCCCGCGGCGACGCTATCCGCCGCCGATCTGCAGGGGTACTTTTTGCACGCCGATCGCGTCCGCTTGCCCAAGCTAGATGCCCGCGCAGTTCCCGTCGCTGGTGGCGCGCGGCTGACCGTCGAAGCGCCGCTGCCTGCACAGCGCCAAAGCCTGATCGAGCGCCTATTTCCCCGCAGCTAAGGAGTCCGTTCATGCGTTCCCATCTGTACCCAGCCCACGCCGCACTGAGCGCGCTTCTGTTGATTGGCTCGCCGGTCGCTGCCGAGCCTCCCCCCGTGCCGCCCACTCAGGGAGCCAGCGCCAAGACCTCGTCGAAGCCAGCCGAGCCGCCGGGCCACGCAGGGGGCCATGGCAAAGGCTCAGCCGCTGGCCATGGGCCGGCCGTCGACACGAGCGGGCATCACCATGGGCACGGAGGCATGCCGCATCGCTTTGAAAAAGCCGCCGACTGGGTTCAGCGCTTTGAAGGGCCCGAGCGCGAGGCCTGGCAGAAGCCAGCGCAGATCGTCGCGGCGCTGGGCGATATCGCCGGCAAGACCGTCGTCGATCTGGGCGCCGGAACCGGCTATTTCCTGCCGTATTTGTCGCGCGCCGTCGGTGACAAGGGCAAGGTGCTGGCCGTCGACATCGAAGCCGACATGGTCCGCCACATGAAGGAACGTGCCGGGCGCGAGGGCCTAAAGAACGTCGAAACGCGACAGAGCACCGCCGACGATCCCGCGTTGGAAGCAAGCAGCGTCGATCGCGTGCTGATCGTCGATGTGTGGCATCACGTGCCGCAGCGTCCGGCCTTTGCCAAAAAATTGGCGGCGGCGCTGCGTCCTGGGGGGGCGCTGTTCATCGTCGACTTCAAGCTCGATAGCCCGCGCGGCCCGCCTCGCAAGCACAAGCTGGCTCCCGAGCAGATCATGGCGGACCTCAAAGCCGCGGGCCTTGTCGCTGAGCTTGCCAAGGTCGATCTGCCCGATCAGTACGTCGTCACCGCTCGCGTCGCGACCAAGCCCTAGCTCTGCGCCGTCGCTGCGAGCTTCTATTCATAGGTCACGGTGACGCTGTTTGGTTCGGCGAAAAAGGCCGGCAGCCGCAGCGGCGTTCGAGGGGGGCGCTGCCAATAAATCTCGCGGCGCAGCCGGGCATTGCGCCCTGAAAGAATCTTTCGTCGCTGCTGCTCGGCAAGCTCGTTGATCTTGGCCAGCGTCGGAAGCGGCGATGAAAACGCCACCAGCAGCGGATCGCTGCGCAGCGTCGTCGCGAGATCGATGGCCATCGGCGGGCGATTCCGCGACGGCAGGCTTGGAGTGAGGCTGGGCTGGGTCGTCCAGGCTTCACCTGGCAGCACGATCTGCTCGCGCGTCGGCCGTGGCTGCGGTCGCAGAAGGGGCTTGCCGGGGGCGCTGCTGGGGGACGAAGTCTCGACGGCGCAGGCACAGACGGCGCCTTCCAGGACGCGCAGCGCAAGCCCTGGGTTTTTCATGCCAGGAGCGCTGCCTGCTGCGGGCAGGGTTTCGACCAGATACGTCGTTCCCTCGGGCAGAAAGGCGCGGGTCGCGGTCAGGACGGCGATGCCACCAACCATGCGATCGGCGACGACCAGCACACGGCCGCGGTGCAGCAGGATCTGGCGCTGCGCAGCCACGATCGACACCTCGGTATCGGGGCCCAGGCGCAGCAGGCTGCCGTCGGAAAAACGCAGCTCGGCGCGGCTTGCCGGCTGGCTCGATGTGCGCAGCCATGCACCGGCCGAGAGCGTCATTCCCATCGTCAGCGGGCGAAGGGGTGATGGCGCGCCAGCCACTTGGGCATCCCGCATCGTGGCCTCGCCGGCTAGCTCGCGCACCTGGGCTGGACCCAGCGACACAATGCGCTCGTCGCGGGGCTTGGGTACTGGCACGCGGACAAGGGGCGCATTCGGCCCCGCCACAGCCGGCGCGGGCAGTGTCGCAAGCCCAAAAAGCAGCGCCAAAAGGCCCGAGCGCGTCATGTGCTGGGCCCACATTCCAGCCCGACGCGGCGACGGGCGTTCACGCAAGAAGAGCTGCCGGCAGTGAACTCGCGACATGTGTTTGGCCGATCGCCATAGATCGTACAGCCGTAGGGGCCTTCTTTGGGGCCAGCCAGGGCCGCGCAGCGCTGTAGCTCGGGGTTGCGACGAAGCTGCAGCAGCTTGCCCTTCTGCTCGACGAGGTGCGGGTGGCGCACGGTGACTGGCTCGCGCCGCGAGATCTCGACCAAGTCATAGGCGTGACGGCAGCATGCCCCGCAGCGCTGGCAGTCCAGGTGGTCGCGATGCAGGGCGCACGCCGCCGCGCCCGCCGGAATGGGGCGCCCCGGCTCGTCCGAGTCCGAGCTGAGCTGGCAGCGCCACGCGCCGCGTCCGCGCAGAGGTGCCGTGGCATAGGCGCAGGTTTCGCACGTGGTTCCCGTCGGAGCGGCAAAGATGCCATCGCTCATCGGCAGGCCGCTTGGGTGACGCGCTGGGGCAGGGCTTTGTCGCCACAGCGTCGGTAGCGGCCCCGCAGGCAGCCCCAGGGCTTGCTCGGCGTCATAGATTTTTCCGTCGCTGGCCAGGCCTCGCGACAGGGCGACGTGAATGTCCGCGGTGGCGCGCAGTGCCGTCTGCAGCGGGCGGCGAAACGGCGGTCGCATGGCCTGCGCCAGCGCCTCGCGCGAAAGCCCCTGCGATGGCTCATACGGTCCGTCGGTCAGCGGGTCGGGGCCCAGCCCGTCGTAATAGGTGCGAAAGTCCGTCGTCGGGCCCAGCAAGCGACGCAGCCCGTGCGGCCGCAAAAGGGCAGCCTGCACGCGCAGGCAGGCGTATTCGCGAATGAAGTCGCCGCGCTTTTCAGCCTCGTCCATGTCGTTGCACAGGCCCCAGTCGGGCAGGGCAAAGCTGCGCGGTCCCTGCACCAGCGCATGACAGAGCTCGTGCAAGATGATCTGCGCCAGGCAGTCGTCGGCATCTAGCTCGCTGTCGGGGGCGATGCTCAGGTGGCCTTGGCCGTCGGTGGTGGCATAGCCGTGCGGGCTGCGACGAACGGTAAGCCCAAGCTCAGTTGCGGCGGTCAGCCAGATGTGGCTCAGCGGGTCGATGTAGCGCGCCGAAACCGAGCGCGAAAGCAACGAGGAGGATGGTTCAGACATCGCAAAGCGTCCTGCGTAAACGGCGCGCGAGGGTAACGCGGTCCGCGATGGCAGCGACGAGGAAAAACAAACACTCAATTAATAGTGATTTTTATTACATAATTTCCATGCATTCGATTGTTTGCGATCGGCATGAGGGGGCGAATCAAGCGGACAGCCGACGGGCGCAGGCTCGCGGCGGGGGCAAAGCGCTGGCTCTGGGCCTTGGCGATGGTGGCGGCCTGTGGCTCGGCTTCGGCGCTGCATATGGCCTATGCCGAAGGGGCGCTGGCGCTCTTGTCCCCGGTGGCGCGGGCACACTTGGAAGCGCCGCCGAACGAGAAGCCATACAACGTCCGCCTGCACTTCCTGAAGTCGAACGAGCGTCGTCACGACTTGTTCTTTTCGGCGCTGCGCGGCATCGGCGGGGGCTACCTGGGCGTCGGGGCCGACCAGAACTACACGCTGGCCGCGGTGGCTCGCGCCGATGTCATGTGGTTGGTCGACATCGACGGGGACGTCATCGACTGGCACCGCATTTATGCCGCGCTGATCCCGATTGCTCCGACGGCGGCGGACTTGTCGACACTGCTCACTGGGCGACGCGATGCCGATGTACAGGCCGCGCTGCGCTCACGCTGGGATGCGGCCGAGGCGACGCGCTTGTGGCCCGTTTATCTGCGCTATCGCGGCTATCTTTTGAACCACTTTGCCGTCGAGCGCGAGTACAAGTGGCGCAGCGCGCCCGCAACGTGGCTTTCGGATCCGACGCTGTACCAGCACATCCATCGACTGATGAGCGAGCGCCGCGTCGTCTCACGCGTCGGCGATCTGCACGGCGAGCGCACCGTCATCGCCATCGGCGCCTCCGCCCAAGCCGCCGGCATCAAGCTACACACCATCTATCTGTCCAACGTCGAGCAGTGGAAATGGCTGGTATACGGGTGGTGATGAATGTCCATGGATATAC
>CAZKOY010000096.1:0-20553 GCA_964554495.1 uncultured Myxococcales bacterium | reverse complement strand
TTTTGTCAGTGCCCAAGGCCATGCCCAAGAGATCGCCAAGCGCCTGGACGACATCATCGACAGGCCTTTCCTGCTAAACCAGGGCCAATACCCAATCTGCGGCGCCAATGCATTTCTCTATACGACCGCGTACGAGACTCCTGATGTCTTCGTTGAGTACGTGCTCGACTTGCTGCGAAAGGGCGAGGGCAGCATCGGCGACTTAGTCGTCAAGCCGTCCGATAGCACCAAGGAAAAGGTCATCGGGAGCGAGCAGAAAGACCATCGCAATATTCATGTCGTGGACTGGGTGGCCATGGGCAGTCTGCGTTCGAGTCAGAATCGTCGGCTCTGGGACAAGCTGCGCCACTTCCCGCGAGTGAGCGGGCCCATCTCGTGCGTGCGCTGGCTGCATGCAGGAGTCTCAGGCATGACGAGCCTGAGCGAGATCGAGTCCTGGTACCGGCAGTCGGGCTATGAAATCGTCGCTACAGCAAGCAGCCTCCGTGGCTTAGGTCAGCCATCCTTCAAAGTGATTGCAGAACCCACGGATGAGATAGCCAATTCTGAAGTAGTACTGGCGGTCAAGGCTCAGGCACTTCAGTTCTATACGGCCGCGCAGAGGGATCCGTTTGCCACTTCCCAACAGAGCCCGGACCAGAACAAGCCCGAAGAGAAGGATGACAACGCGCCTTCGCCCAGCTCAGCCCCGGTCGCCGAGCAAAAACCGCGCGAGTCCAGCTGGCTGCCCGGCTCGAACCATGTGGTCAGGCTCTCTAGCAAGGTGGCCCGCATCAATGACCACTACCTGTTCCGGGTGTGGACGTGGGGCAGCTCGCGCGAGCTGAAAGTCCCCGAAGGGCGCATCGGTGAAGTGGTCTATGGCTTCGTCGCGGCGAGAAGGAAAAAGGAAGCAACCGGCTTGGCACCATCGCAGTAGCTGGAACCTGCGTGGATGCTTCCCTGGCTCGACCCTGCGGGTCCTATTCCGTACGCGAGCGGCGCAGTCAGGCAGCGAGGGCACGGCGCTTCCGGGTACCTAGCGCGCTGTTCTTTCAGGGCCGCGCGCTGATCGGGAAACTCTCGCCTTCAGCGATTCCACAAAGGGAAATAGGATGGAGTAAAAAGGAGCTTCGATCCTAAGAAAAAGGGGTCCATTTTCGCGACCGATGCGACAGTTCAGAAGTACGGCTCGCATCTTCCGCTGGAACGCCCGGCGCGGAGGCTGCGGCACGAGGCCCATGCGAGCTCGTTTTGCGTTATGCTGAATTGCCATGCGAATTGCGCGAGTCGGCCACGCTACGACGGTAGTCAGCGCAGGTGAGCTGCACTGCATCATGGACCCGGTGCTGCGGGTGCCTTTTTGCTCGGACTTGCTGTGCTTCGATCCGCCGGTCGAGATCGACTTAGAGCGCGTCTCTGAGCGCTGCAGCATCGCCATCCTCTCGCACGAGCATGCGGACCACTTCGATGTAAAGAGCTTGGAGCTCATTCGGCGCGATGCCGAGTTCCTTTATCCCGCTGGCGCCAAGCTCATCGAAAAGGTCCTCGGCAGAATGGGGTTTCGACGACCGCGCCCTATGTCTCCCGGCCAAGATGAGGTGCGCTTGGGTCCGTTGCGCCTCGTGCCGACTCCCAGCGACGTGCCCTTTCCAGAGATGGGCATGTTCTTCTTCGCCGACGGAGCTTCTTGCTGGAATCAAGTCGATAGTCACACCAACGAGCCGATCTTGGCCTGGGTCAAGTCGGCCCTGGGTCGCCCCGATCTCATGCTGGCGAAATATCAGCCGATCGTCGAGTGGGACCTATCGGTCGATGCCATGGGCGGAGCGTTCCCGCATCAGGACTACGGTGCGTTCGTAGCCGGCGCACTTGACGTTGCCCCACGCTGGCTGGCCCCTGGAGCTTGCGGCTTTCGCTACGTCGATAGCTGGCTCAACGATCGCGGCTTTCCTGTCACGCCGGCCCAGTTCTTATCCGACGTGGCCGCTCACTGCACAGCCGATGAGATTCGCGGGCTGCTGCTGCAACATGGCGAAGCCGTCGAGCTGCATCGCTCGAACAACAGCGAGCTGAGCTTGCAGCGCTGTGACAACCCCTGGGCCAAGCAGCTCGGCGACGTCAAAGGCCCGTCGTACCACTGGCTTCCGCAGCACGGCGTCCCGCCTCTGCGCGACCAGAACCGACAGGCCTATTCCGAAGCGCAGCTGCACGAGCGCGTGCCCGCTTTTCTTGACCATACTTTTCTATTGCTCCTGGCCTCGCCGCATCAGCAGGCCTGGCGAGAGCGCATGGCGCGCTTGGCTGTGCTCTGGCGCTTGCAGATCGTCTATCCCGACGGCGCGATCGATACGCGCTGCTTGGATCTGCGAAAGACCCCGCTGCGCTGGCTCCCGGACGATCCCGAGCGTTTCGCCAAGATTCAGACGGCGGTCACGGCCTCTACATTGCTCGGTGTGATCGACGGAGAAGTTCTTCCTGAGCGCTTGATCATGGGTGAGCTGCGCGTGGCCTTGCGCTTATATGAAAGCCAGCGTGGCGGTGCGGTGCGAGCCGGGAACAGGGATGACGAGCCCCTCCTGCGCGTACTCTTGCCCGGCGCTCGCGAGCTCTATGTCGAGCGCGAGCTGACTCGGCTTGGGTACTGAATCGCTGATCAAGCCGGCTGGGCGAGAGCAAGTCGTCTTAGGACTCGCGACGATTTTCTTTGTGAAGCTTCTTCTTCTTTGAGACGCGCTCCTCCTCGTCGAGGTAACGGCCTTCTTGCTGGAAGGCCTGGAGCGCCACATCTTCACGAGCCCCCGCACCGGGGTGGCTTTCGCTCGACTCCTTGGGTAGGTGCGTCATGACGGCTTGGATCGAGCTGCGCTTGACGCCAGCGGCTGCGACGCTTCGCGCGGCCATCTGATCAGCATCGAGCTCGGCTTGCTGGCCGCCACCCATTCCCGCGGCGATATGGCCAAGCTCGTGGCTGAGGACAAAGCGAACGCCGCCCTCCCCCGCCGAGTTCTCGATCTTTGACATGAACTGTGGGTTCACATAGACGGCCTTGCCATCAGTCGAGGCATTTCCCGTGTCTTCCTCGACGACTGGGACCGCACGAATGTTCATAATCTTGGCTTGCTCGGAGACAATCTTATTCAGATCGGCCATGGCTACCTCACTGCGGTGCTTCTGATCTTCTGATTGTAGCGAAGTTCACCGTCGCTGCGGCACCCCTCATCTAAGCCGTGAAAATCATGGGAGTCTGCTCGCTGGGTCCTGCGCAACCACGGCCCTACGGTATCGGCCGGGTATTGTCGAGCACCATACCGCTAATTTTAGATTGCTGATTAAACCACAGCTGGATTGTGTATGTGCCACGCTCAAATCGACAGTCAACATAGAAAATTCGATATGCCGGATGCGCGTCGTCTCGTACTTCTTTGGGAGGCTCGTACGACACGAAGCGCCCTACCTTGGTAACCAGGCGCTTCCAGAAGCTGACCAGCTCTACCAGGGGAAGGTTGGCCTGAACGGCATCATCACACTGCGCGATGGCCTGGGCGAACTGGCTGCGGCTGAGTGCAGCGACAAACGCTTCGGACAGAACGACCGGATCGTGCATGAACCTCTCCTAGCGAAACCAGAATCCTCGTCCCAGCGTGTCGTGCCGGCATACCGTAAGGCCCGCGGCTCCGGCGCTCCGACGAGCGAGAATGTAGAACAAATATAGATGACGATGACCGAGCTGTTCGAGATGAAGCAGCAGCCGGTCGCGTGTGTTTTCGAACGTCAGCCCTGTAACCGAGTGGCAAGCCCACGCCAGGTTTTCCACCAGAGGCGAATCGGCCAGAAGGACGGCATGACAGGGAACCGTCATCACGATGGCCAGTTGATGCTGTCGTGCCATCTTTTCGAGCTCCTCGACGGCCGAAGGTCCGCTGGAGTCACCCAGACCAGCACCCGCTGCCTGCGCGCGGCCGGACTCGTTCAGCAGCTCTGGCAGCGAAGCCAAGAACTGCTCCGTCGGCGACAAGCTCGCTGCTTTTGCCTGGCTTCTGGCATCGTCGGCCGGCACGAAGAGCCGCTGAGGGAACGGCAGCGGAGGCAAGTTGGCGACGACATAGTCGTAGGTGCCACTGCCCGGCTGTTTGGCCAGCGCATCGCCATCGAATACCGCGATGCGATGCTCTAGCCCGTTCATGACCGCGTTGAGCTCGGCGCAGGCTCGCGCCAGAGCGTTTTCTTCCACGGCGACGACGTTGGTACCGCTGTCGGCCAAGCGCAGCGCCGCAAGACCCGGTCCCGCATGCAAGTTAAGCGCGCGTGCCGAGGCAGCCGGAGCCAACCGCGCGAGGAGTCCAACGACATCATCGCCAAAAAACGCCATCGGATTGCGGCGCGGTGTCGGTACGAAGGCCGCACGGCCCCAAAACGGCAACAACGTCAGCTCGCCGCAGTGAACGCCGCTGGGGCTTCCAAGCAGGATGCCAAGGCGGCGCAGGCTGTCCTGGATGGCGAAAGACAGGATCGGTGCCAGGCTGTCCGCCGGGACCGCGCCGCCGAGCGCAAATAGCTCGATCAGAGCTCGTAGCGCAGGCGGCGCTGCAGCCAGCTCACGAAGCAGGGCGTCTCGACGCAGGTGCATCACGCCGTAGAGCAAATACACATCGAAATAGCCTGCATCTTGGACCAGCCGAGGCAGCGCTCGGAGTACTTGAAGATCTTCGACGGTGGCATCTAGCATGGCGGGCCGTGTTCCCGATTTGTTGTGCTCTTAATCCGTCAAAGCGCAGCCGGCGAAGGCTCCCAGCTTGGGAGCAGGCCGGGACCATATAAGACGAGCCCAGGAACGGCGCCTTGCAACAACACCGCCATGTCAAACAACCCGCAGTACTCGATCGGATGCCAGTCGGGATGCCGACTTAAAAAGCGCTGATTCTGTTCCGCTGCGCTTCGTGGAGCGTGGCCAGATCCCAGGTGCAGGGCGATGCGCAGCCGGGACACTTGCGCATGCGAAATTGCCTCGACGGCACGATTCATACCGTCGAGACAATCTTCTGCGCGCTCACCGGGCAAACCGACGACCAATGAAACCGACGCAAGGTGCGACAGACCGGCGCTGCCAAGGAGGCCAAGCGCAGTTCGCACGACATCCAAAGAACGGGTTCGCGGATCCCGTACTGCCATAAGCGGGTTGAAGCTCCCGGCCAGCAACGTGATCGACTGCAGCGGAAGAAGGGAAAGATGCTCCACCAGACGAGGATCACGCGCAAGCTCATGCGGCCACACGTGCAAGTCGAACTGAATCAGCGTCTTGTGTTCGTCCAGACTATGCTGGACAAGCTGCGCAAGCTCGCGCAGCCGCTCCATGGTCAGCGGCACAGACGAGTCGTTCAAGAGCAGCGACGCTCCCATGGCACCTGCCAGGCTGGCAGTCGCTGCGCGCCGACGCTCGATCACTTCGTTGAGGGCCTCCGCTCCTACTTCCAGCAAGCCCTCCCTCGGGGGCTCCGTGTCCGCCCAGGGATGCGAGGGAGACCACCAGGGGACCGCATCCAGCTCTGCCTGCCGGCGCACATGTCCACTTGCCCGTCGGTAGTCGGGCCGCTCAACGGACGCTAGCTCGCATGGCTCAACCAGTGTCACTTCGACGCTGCTTCGACCGGCTTGATCGTAGTGTTGCCGAAGCACCCGGTGCAGGGTCTCTCCTCCTTCCCAGCCAGGGCCAGATGCGGCAATTACGACACGTTCAGCCTCTGCGAGTGGGAGGGGCACACCGTTTTCGGGCTCTGCGGCCTCTGATCCGTCCGCGGGGGCTTGGGCCACCGGATGATAGCGATGCCGGTAGTACAGAAGCTCCTCGCCGCCACGAGCCAGCTGTCTACCAAGCCGCAGGAGTCCTGGAGATGGAAAAAAGTCCTCACTGCCGCCGACAGGCGGCGCACAGCAGACGTCGACTAGCGCAGTTGGCATGAGCGGCCACAATCCTCTTCATCGGAGCTACGACCGATGTAGAGCGAAAAGCGTGTGTCTAGCGTACCAACGATTCTTGGCAATGGTCAATGTAGGCTGCCCAGCCCTTTTTGCTCATTACGCCTTACCCTTGCACGTTCGGTCACGCTGACGTTTATCTGCTGAATTCAACAGGTTTTTTTCCAGGACTACGGCCGCGGATCGAATCGCTCGATGCCCATGCTATGCTGGGGCCACGTTATGGGGATGCGTTCGACGCACAAGGTCCTTCTTATCAGCCCACCGTGGCACGAGCCAAGCAGCTCCAGCCTGGCATTGGGAACGCTACGACCTATCCTAGAACGAGCCGGTATATTAATTGATAATCTTTATGGAAACCTGCTCTTTCCGCTGACTACGGCGACACGTATAATGGAATATTGTTCGCCGTGGCTCTTTCTGCCCTGCCTTTATCCGCAGGTCAGTCGACAAAACGCCGCAGAGTCCTTGCTGCGCCACTACGTGGATGGCTACAACCTACACGGGGTTCGGTTCCCGCGCGCCTCCGTGCGCTGCAGCGACTTGGACATGGATCGCGCGGAAATTATCGAACAAGCACTCGCGAATATGGAACTCGCAGCGCAGTGCATCGATCGCTGTATCCGTAAGGCGGCCGATCCTGTCTATGATGTGATCGGTCTATCAGCGACATTTGAGACTCAGGTACCGGCGTCCCTAGCCATTGCCAGGCGGTTGCGAGCGATTCGCCCCAACGTACGCATTATTATGGGCGGAGCAGCCTGCTTCGATATGCAAGGCGCAGGGCTCGCCGCATCGTTTCCCGAGCTTGACGCAGTCTGCCACGCAGAAGGAGAGGAGGTCCTAGTCCCTCTAATCCAAGCGATGCGCGGCGACCGGCCGCTTAAGAGCGTCCCTGGTATCGCCGGCCGCGATCCATGGGCTCCAGGCGAATTCATCCACACACCCGCTCCAGAGCCGCTGCGCGATCTAGACCTTCTGCCGATGCCAGTCTACGACGATTTTTTTGAACAATTTGCCGCCAGCGACTGGGGGCGTTCAGCAGGTCTACTTCGCGGTCCGCAGATATATTTTGAAACTTCGCGAGGCTGTTGGTGGGGAGAAAAACACCTATGCTCATTTTGTGGAATCAATGCTAAATATCGCAAAAAATCAGCACAGCGAGTATACGAAGAAATAACCACTCTTTACCATCGCTATCCTCAAGTGGAATCTCTGCAAGCGACCGATAATATTCTTGACCTGGGTTTCCTAAAGGATCCTCTGCCGCGGCTGGCTTCACTGGCTTGCCAAAAAGAACGGCCTCTGAGGATGTTCTTTGAAACAAAGAGCAACCTTCGTTCGGATCAAGTGCGCGTACTTGCCGCAAGCGGCATTGCAAGTGTTCAAGGGGGAATCGAGTCGTTTAGCGACGCAATACTGGCGCGCATGGACAAGGGTACTACTGGATTGGGGCAGGTGCAGTTTATCAAAAATGCCTATGAATCGGGCATCGCTGTGCTTTACAATATCTTGGTTAGAAACCCAGGCGATCGCCCCGAAGATTACGAGGAGATGCTGAATCTTCTTCCCTATATTGAACACCTTCCGCCACCAGCAGGAATTGTCTCCTGTCGCCTAGAGCGTTTCAGCCCCTACCACAAGACTCCAGAGCGTTATGGCATACGTGACGTTCGCCCTATGCCATATTATATGGAATTATATCCCGATCCGCAGGTTGATCTCAATCGGATTGCCTACGTCTTTGAATATGATCACGACATGCTCCACGACGAAACGCTGTGGCACGTGCAGCGTCGCTTCGTCGAGCGAGCGTTCGCATGGAGCCGAAGCTGGTCCCCAAGTACCGCGTATTGTTACGATCACGGCGACTGCATCATCATTGAAGATCGGCGCCCTGGAGCCATCGCCGGGCAGTCGGTCTTGCGAGGTCTTGCGGCCCAGGTGTTCCGCTACCTTGAACGCGTACGCTCGCTGCCGCAGATCGAGGGCCAGTTTTCGACTGTCGACCCGACGCTGCTGCACACGCTGCTTGCGACCTGGCAGCACCGCCGATGGATCTGTCGCGACCGCCGGCAACGCGCGCTCAGCGTACTGCCCCGCCTCGGTGGGCCGAGCCCGGCTCTCGATCAGTCGATGCCTGAGTCGCGCCCCAAGACATCTGGGCCGAGGCGCCTGCCCCTGCTGGCGTAGGCGCCTGCGCCCTGCGGAAGCTCCAAACGAAGGAGAGCCGGCCCGAAAAAGGCAAGTCCCTCTGTGAAACGGCGTTCTGTGTCTGCTATACTTAGTTCACTCTAAACTCTCGGAAGGGGTTTTGCATCATGATGGATAAACAAGGTTTCGAACCTTCCTGGTTGCCCACTGCCTGGTTACTGATATCAGTCGTGATTGTCTTGTTCGCGCTGTTCGTCGTTAGCATGATTGGTTATATGTATTATGGTGCGCGCAAGATGCTTTTTTCGCTACAAGGTGATAACCTGGTAATCACGGCACCGGTTTACGGCCGTACGGTTCCCCGCACTGCCCTAAAGCTCGACCAAGCGCGCGTGGGTTCACTTGGTGAATCGCCCGATCTGAAGCCCGTTCGGCGGACTGGCGGAATGGCTCTGGGGCAGGTCAAGCTTGGCCGTTACCACATGGCGGATGGCAACACGGCCTACATGTACATTCATAACGGCGGACCGTGCCTTCTCATCCCAACAACGGAAGGCTACACACTCGTCATGGAGACGCCCCAACCCGACCAGCTGTTGGCCTCACTGAAAGCTCGGTAGGCTCTGAAAGAAGCAATGCGATGATCGACAAAGACACCGAAGCGGCACTTCTCGCGCTACGCAGCTATCTTGATCAATTTGGCTTCACTCGGCTTAGTAAGTACATCGTTTCGGTCAAGCTCTATGGGTTAAATCCCAGCATGATCGGACTTGGGACGCGCGACTCGGCCGCTGACTTTTCTTCCTATCTGACCGGCGAGTATTCGGCGATTGGCCTTGCAGCATGTCTCATGATTGGCATACCTGTCGATTACGCGGGTTTGACCTCACTGGAGCAGCGAGTCGCCGATCGACTGATCGCGGTCGGCCTGCTCCGGCGTGAAGGCGGACTGCTGTTCATGGGTCCCTATCAGTTAATCTCGGTTGCCGGCATGCCGTTGCTGGAAGACGCGCGCGTCAATTTTCCGAGCAACTCAAACCACGAGGTCTACTTCGGTCCAGACTCGCTGCTGCTTGCCTACTACGTTGACACGGCTTCTATCCAGCGCACTGATCCAGTCCTCGATTTGGGCACCGGCTCAGGCCTGGTTGGCCTGTATCTGTCTTTGTTCAGCGATCGCGTCACCGTAACCGACATCGCGCCGGCACCGCTGCGTCTGGTTCACTTGAACCGCGTACTAAACCACCGAACCGAGACGGTCGAGATCCGCACTGAGCGCTATGAAGATACGCTAGCGCAAGGAAAACGTTATAAGGCGGTGACTTTCAATCCGCCTTTCGTTGCGCTGCCGCAAGAGCTACAGGCTCCGATCTATGCCAAGGGACCTGGACTCGATGGGCAAGACTACTGCCGTATGTTGATATCACGACTGGATGACATAGTGGCACCCGGCGGAACCGCGTACATCGTCTCCGATTTGCCAGGGTCCGTGAAGGAACCTTTTTTTGTCGCAGACCTTCAGCGCTATGCGGCACTGCAGAAACTATCAATTGAAGTTTATATTGATAGCCGTAGCGATTATGTGGAAGGGTCGCAGATGTTTGGCCCCCTCGGCGCGTATCTGCAGCGTGAAAATCCCTCCCTTACCAAAGAGGAATGTACCGCGCGCATCGAACAGCTGCACCGCAAGACCCTGGGAGCCGAGTGTACGCACCTGTCCGTCATGGCCGTGCGCGCCGCTGGCGAGCTTCCGTCGGGAGTCCGCGTCTTCAATCGCTATCGCACGCTGCCGCTCGGCGCCTTCGAGGCCCCCCCCAAGGCTTCGCCAAGCTAGCACCCAGCCTGCTTTCCTGAAATCGAATCCGCCCGCGTGGCACTTACGCGATCCGCAAGGGATCGGGCCGTTACGGCTGAGCCGCACGACTGCCCGCCGCTTGGGGCTCTGTATCGACAAGATCCTCCGCCTTGATTACATGATACTTGCGGCATTTTGAACAGCGCTCATAGCTCGTCCGTACGCTTAGGTTAAAGCGAAAGAACGGACGCTCATATACTTCTTTGCAGCCTGGGCAGCGCGCTCGCGTAGGGCCGCGCTTGAAGCTTCCCATGCCATAGACGAAGTAAGCCAAGAGTCCCAGCATAAATGCCCAATAAATATTAACGTACATAAGTAACACAATCTGCCAGCCTGCCCGGCCCAGGTGTCCGATGTCGAGCATGGCGAGAAAGATTGGAAAATTAAGAAAATAGTGCAGAAGAAACTCCGTCAGAAGGCCAAGGGCCAGCGCAGAGCGCCCCCGGCCGATCTGGCGGGTCGTAGCGACGAGGAAGATGCCGTGCAAGGGGGCCACCATGGCGCGCTCCTGAATAAAGCCGCCAAAGTAGTAAAAGGGCCGGCCGGCCAGGGAAGCATCTTGCGCAATGTGGAAGGCGAGCCCCCAGATCTCGCTTAGGCCAAACGCGGTTCCGATGGCCATCCCGATTCGAATGGCGTTGTCGCGGTGCATCCTTCGCATGCTGACCAAAAGCAGAACCAGCCAGAGCTTGCTCAGCTCCTCGAAGATCGGCGCCTGGAAGCTGCGCAGGAACAATCCGCCCGGCGAGGAAAGAGGAATGAGCGATTCGGTCAGATGATTCAGGGGGTTGCGGATGAGATACGTACAGACAAAGAACATGGGAAGTTCGAGCAGGAAGCTCAACCCAAGCAGCGGACGCTCATTCTTGGGTGAGCGGTAGAGCAGGATTCCTCCGACCACGGAAAGGATGAGCAGAGTTGGAATCAGGGCTGCGATATAGATCGGATGGATGGCCATTCGTTGATCTTATCCTCACTGGGAATACGCCATTACCGCACGCTAGCAAAGAATAGCGGGTCCCGCTGGTTCCACTGCAGCTACGTCGGCAAAAGCGCGTTGCATGCCCTTCATCCTAAGCGATCCTGGTCGCGTACCTGCGGCGTCTTTGCCATCCTGAGCCACCAGCGGCGCGTAGGGCGAAGCACCCTGCGCAGGCGACTTCTGCTGTTCGGCACGCGGCTCATGGCACCCCTGTGCGACGGGACCGACTGGTGCCATGCCCGCGAGGTTCTTCAGCAAGAACGGAACATCCCTTCCTCTTTTCCCTAAGCGCATTCTTGCCTCGCCAGGGAGGCATAGAGCATTTCTTGCGGCAGAAGCAACAGGCGTTGCACCTGCTTTTGGCCCCGCGCTATGCTGCATTGACGCATTGAGTTCGCGCGGTGCGCAGGGCAATTGGAGATGCTCGCATGATGCTCACACCCATCGAGCGCGTAGACTCGATCTCAGCCGAGGATTTTGAGCGCCACTTTGCCGCCACGGGACGGCCTGTTGTCATTTGCCAATCAAGGAATGGGAACTCGTCTATCCCATTTTGGACGATGAGTGGTCTAGTCCGAGAGTTTGGCCACGTCAGCGTGCCGGTGCGCCCGACCGACGATGAATTCCTTGCGTTTTTTTCGCCGCAGCCCGCTGATGCGACACGACCTAGCACGATGGAGCTTCGCGCCTATGTCGACACCATCGAAAAAGCGGCGGTGACCGGCGCGCGGCCACCTTACGCGGGCAACATCCGCATCGCCGCGGATCTGACCGCCGCACAGGGCTTCGAACGTCTGCTATCGGGCTGCAGCTTCCCAAGCTGGCAGCCAGGAGCGTCTGTAAGCGAATACCGCTTATGGATTGGCGCGGCCCGCCAGCGCTCGACGATCCACAACGACCCGCATCACAACTTCAACGCTCAGCTAATTGGCCGCAAGCGCTTCATCCTCTTTGCTCCTACCCAGCACGAGGTGCTTTATCCGACATATTTTCATCGCGGGATGTGGGCCAGTCCGATCGATCCGCTGGCGCCCGATATGCACAAGTATCCAAGGTTTGCCGAGGCCCAGGGCTTCGACTGCACGCTTGCCGAAGGAGAACTGGTATACGTGCCAAGGTTCTGGTGGCACTACGTCGAAGCGGTCACAATTTCTGTCAATATCAATCGCTGGGTAGTTTCACGAGATAAATATGATGACTGGTGGCATCAGCAGCAAGCGGCGCGGCCGTTTATTTCCTATCAAGCGCTTTTGCGGCAGGAACGCGATCGCTTCGCGGCGCTACCGCCTGCACTTCAGGAGTGTTGGCGAACAGAATTCCAGGCTCTCGAAGCAGACTTCATGCGCATGATGCGGGGCTAAGTAGCTTCTTTATTAATCTATTTATTCTCATAACTTCAGAGAATCGCGTGGTTCACAATTGCCCGTTGTTCTGCGCAGCGACTTTGCCGATTGGGGCCGCTCAAACCGCGTTCCCGCCGCTGCGAACGGCCGGAAGCGGCAAAAGCCGGAAGCGGCGTGGGTGCCAGCGAGGTTCCGTAGCCGCGTGGCATCTGATACGACGTGCCTGTGATGTCCGAACTCGACGTTGCGGCGCTGCGGCGCCGGTTTCCGCGCACCTGTGCCGAGCTTCTTTCGCGGCCTGCCGGCCGGGACGTGCTTTCGCATCTGGCTCAGCTTGAAGCGAGCCTGGGACAGCGCGCCCAAGAAGCCGTGGGGCGGAACTTGTTTGATCGCTCGTCGATCCCACGTCGGCTGCGCTTGGACCCACGCGAAGATCGGCCGCTTTCCTCAAGCGATCGCTTCGATGTCGTGATGGCGGGCGGCGGGCTGTCGCTGATCTATGCCGCGACGCTGGCCCAAGCGGGCCTGCGGGTGGCGGTCTTTGATCGCCGCGCCATCGGCTGCGGCCACCGCGAGTGGAACATCTCGCGACCCGAGCTTGCCCCCTTGTGGGAATCGGGCCTGTTTACGCGCGACGAGGTTCACGCGCTGGTGCGCATGCAGTACCGCGTCGGCCTGTGCCGTTTTGGCCAGGGCGCGGATCACCTGGTGCGCGACGTGCTCGACTGCGTTGTCGATGCCGAAGCGCTGCTTTCTGCGCTGCGCGAAAAAGCCCTGGCGGCGGGCGCGACGCTGATCGAGCAGCACACGCTGGTGGGATACCGACGGCATGCAGCGGGAATAACGGTCGCGATCGCGCCGCGATCCGATCCGAATCGACGCCGCGATCTTTTGGCCGGCTTGTTTATCGACGCGCTCGGTACACAGAGCCCGCACGCCGCCTTTGAT
Organism: uncultured Myxococcales bacterium; assembly: GCA_964554495.1. GTDB lineage: Bacteria > Myxococcota_A > Polyangia > Palsa-1104 > JAEUJZ01 > JAEUJZ01. Next base: position 7,316 of record CAZKOY010000096.1, on the reverse strand, counting down.
CTTCTGTGTCCGACGGTGGGCGGGGTCATGGACAACCTGACGCTCGGCCGTGGAAAAGACGAGCTAGACCCCGAAGTCGGTGAGATCTTGGTCACCACCGAGGGCGTGCAAGACGGCGAGCAGCACATCTGGGAAGGCTTCCCCGCCCCCACGGAGGCAGAAGTCAACGGCCCACAAAGTGGCGCGGCAGCGACGGGGGCTCTGTCGCGGCGGATGACGATCTATCTGTTTTATTATCAGCGCAGCGGGCGGCTTATCGAGCGCATCCAGGCCGGAGAGCAGCCACTTTTTTCGCTGTATGAGCGCTTTTTTGCGACGCTGCCGCGCTACAAGCGAGGCGAGCTACGGCTCATGCGGCCGACGTATGGCTTCATTCCGGGTTATACGCGCCTGCGGCCGATGCCGACCTCGCCGGGCGAGCGGGTGTTTCTGGTCGGCGATGCAGCGGCCCGTCACTCACCGCTTACGTTCTGCGGCTTCGGATCGATGGTCCGCTCGTTCCGACCGATCGCGCAGGGGCTGGTGCAGGCGCTGTCGGACAACGACCTTTCGCAGGCCCGTCTGTCGTCGCTGTGGAGCGAACCACCCGCACTCAAGGTCATGGGCGGTCTGACGTTGATGATGATGCCGCCCCCGGCGCTTGCGCCCAGCTTGAATGTCGACGACCCGGACTGGATCAACCGCCTGCTCGACACGGCCTTTGGCGTGTTGGCCAGCTTTGGGCAAGCGCCGTATGCCGCGTTCCTGCAAGATCGCGTCGACGCCGATACCTTTACGCGCTTTATGTTCGCGACGGCCAAACAGCAACCCAGCGTCTATCGCAAGGCATTTTCTCATCTGTCGCCCACCGAGCTTGCCGCCTGGATGGGGCGCTTCCTGCAGTTCCGTCGCCAGAGCGATCAAACACCGCAGCCCCAACCGCCGCTTGCTGAGCCGCCCCCGCCCGCCTCGCCGCCATGAGGAACTTGTCGGACGGTGAAGCCTTGGTCCATTATCCGCGCACATCGTCCCTTCCCCCAGAGCGGCTCGCTTGGCCGCAGCCTCGCGGGCCTGCTTGACCTCGTCTCGAATAAAGGAGCCCCTCATGTCCTTCTCGCTGTTTCGCAAAACCTGTCGGTCGTTTGGGCCGCTCGGTGTGCTGGGCCTATCGCTGGGCCTCACGACGCTGGCGGCTTGCGGCTCGCCGGCCACGGATCACGGACGGGGCGGCGAATTCCGCCGCTTCGGTTTCGATGAAGCGACGCTGGCACACGACGGCACGCCCAGCTTTCTTTCGGGCCGCATGACGACTGGATCGACGCTGCCCGCCGGCATGGACGCGGGAAGCGCAGCCGCCCATCTGGCCCAGAAGGTGCTGCTGTCTGATCTGCGATCGAGCTATCGCTTGGCGCCACGGACGACGTTTTCAGTGCGCACGAACCAGCTCGATGACGCGGGCAATCGCTTGGTCCGCCTGCAGCAGCGCCATGGCGATCTGCGTGTGCTCGGCAGCGAAGTGATCGTGCAGCTCGGTCGCGATAGCGTGATCGAAGCGATTCATGGCCGCTTGACGCCAGACCTGGCCATCGACGCTCGCCCGACGCTGTCAGCCAGCGAAGCGGTACAGGTCGCGCTGTCGACGCTGTCGCGCCCCGGCTTGCAGACGCAGACCCATGGCACGCCCGAGCTTGCGATCTATGTGGACGGCACGACGCCGCGCTTGGTCTATGCCGCGGTGGTTGAGTACTTCGGCACCAAGGGTCGGGCTCTCGAAGAGATCTATGTCTCGGCGCAGGATGGCAGCGTGCAAGAGCGGCTGTCGCGTGTCTATGAAGCGCTCAACCGCGACGTGTACAGCCTCGACAAGGTCTGCGTCAAAGACGGGTCCGAGCTGCCCGGAAAGCCGGTGATCAGCGAGGGCGGCATGACCATGGATATGCCGGGTCTACGCGCCTACAACAACAGCGGCGCCGTGTACTGGTTCTACAAACACTCGTTCGGCCGCGACAGCTATGACGACATGGGGGCCAAGCTGATGTCGTCGGTGATGGCGACGTTTGACACCGGCATGGGTGGCTGCGACGGCGGGAATGCGGCCTGGGTCGGCGCTCCATACAGCATCATGCTGTACGGCAACGGCAGCCTGTTCGGCTTCTTGCTCAAGGAAATGACGCTGGGCTTTGACGTCGCTGCCCACGAGCTAACGCATGCTGTGACCAACCTGACGTCGGATCTCGTGTACAAGAACGAATCGGGCGCGCTGAACGAAGCGATGTCCGACATCTTGGGCGCCACGGCCGAGGCCTGGGTCGCAGCCGGTGGCGGCGCAGCGGGTCCCCCGACGACGTACAGCGCAACCGACAAGACCTGGAAGATCGGGGAAGACGTGGTCGGCCCGATCTTCCCAATTCCCGGCGGCGCGCTGCGCAGCATGTCGAACCCGACGATCGACATGATGAGCAAGGACTTCTATGCCGAGCGCTACATCGGCATGGATGACAACGGCGGCGTCCACATCAACAGCGGCATCGCCAATCTGGCGTTCTATCTGATGGTGCAGGGCGGCAGCCACCCACGCATGAAGAGCCCCACCGTGGTCGACGGCATCGGCCTCGACAAGGCGATGCGCATCTTCTATTACGCCAACGCGCGCCTATTGACGTCGACAAGCGACTTCCAGGCTGCGCGCTATGCCACGGCTCGCGCGGCTGAAATCCTATACGGTCGCTGCGGTCGCGAGTGGCAGGCCGTCCACAGCGCTTGGGACGCCGTCGGAGTCGCGGGTGCCTGGGCCTTGTGCGTGAGCCCGCCGAGCGGGTTCTAGCAAACGCTGGCGGACGGGGGGACCGCCTGCACGACTCAGGCCTTGGGCCGCACTACGGCGTGATCTTGCGCAGCGGCTCTTTCTCGGGGGCTGCGGGGCGAACGACGGTGACTTCGACATCGCGCGGAGTGACTTCGTACGCGATGCCGGATGGTAGACCCGTCACCTGAATGCGCTTGATATATGTCGTGCCAGTGGGCTTTCGCTCGTCGGTGGCGGTGTCAACCATCAGCACGGGCACATCCTGCAGCTTCTCTAGGCTTTGGCCTCGCAGCACGATGGTCGCGACCTCGGGGTTGAGTCGTGCATTCTGCGGCGCTCCGCTCGTGTTGATGCGTACGTTGGCAAAGCGCTTTTCGACGAGCTCGACATTTAGCTCGACCGAGATACGCGGCGCTGGCTGCTCGACATAAAACGCGTACTTGGGCAGCGACCCAAGCTCGGCCGTCACGGTCGCCGATCCAGTGAAGCCCGCGATGTTGAGCGGACGCGTCTGCACATTGCGCATGTTCTCAATGACGCTGCGTGCTCCTCGAATCACCACCGTCGGGGGAGAGAGCGTCGTCTTGCGCAGGCGATAGCCTTCTTGCAGCTCACCTTCCGTTGTCAACTGAACAGGCAGGGCCACCTTGGCCTCGTTGGCGAAGCGCAGATAGATGCTCGGCGGATCGAAGCTCTCGATGTTCAACCCCTCGGGCACGCGCGCCATCTCGGGCGAAAAGCGTAGCTCGCCGTCCGATAGCTCGGCGAGGTCGATGCGCATAGGTTCCAGCGCGGCCCGGCTGGCCCGTGTCACGCGGCCCCATGGACCGCGCACCAAGACCTTGACCTGCTCGGGGGGCGCGGGCTCACTGATCAGAAGGCGCCCGCGGGGCTCGCCGTAGCGCACCCGCAGAAGCAGCGCGGTGCTGGCTTCAAGCTCGGTGCGAACGATGAAGACCAAGGCCACCGCGAACACCAGCGCGATGATCTTAAGCAGCAGATCCTCGAAAAAGAATTTGTATAGAAACTCGCGCATGGTCGTCAGGGCGTTGGCGTGCTCGGCTCACGCGGGGCATCAACAGAAGGCGAAGGCGGAAGACTCTGCGGCGTCGTCGCTCCAGGATGTGCCACCTGCGCAGGTGAAGCAGTCGAAGCCAGCGAGGCATCGTGCGGAGCCAGCGCAGCCTGCACGGCCGGGCTGCCTTCACCAGATGTCGTCGGAAGCACATCGAGCAGCGGGATGCGAAACTTGGCCGTCGTCTGTTCGGCCATATGCCCCGTCGGGCTCGCTGCGACACCGGGCTCGCTGCGCGATTCCCCAGGACCGCTTGGGGAAATGCGCGGCGTGACTTGGCTGGCTGCCTGCATCGAGGCGGCTTTCTCAGCACGCTCTAGCATGGCCTTGGCCGAGGTCTGCATCGTTGAAGGATCGCTGCCACTTGCCGCCGCTTTTGACGACGATTCGACCATCGCAGCCGGTGCCTGACTTGGGGTTGTCTGCCCAGCGCCCGTCGAGCTTGCGCCATCCGCGCGAGCCCGGCCGCCAAGCGGCTGCGTACTGAAAAGAGCCAAGAGCTCTGCCGGCACTTTCTTGCTGCCCGATTCATCGGCCGATCCCAAGGCGCCTGCACTGACGGGCACTGCTTTCCCCGTCGCTGCGCCGACACTCGCAGGCTTGGCTCCCTGCGCCTGGCCTTTGCCCTTGGCTTTTTTCTTCTGGAACAGGCCGAGCAAGGCCTTGCGCAGCGTCGCAGCATCCAGGCTGTGGGCAATATTGCCGTTGAAGCACAGCGACACCTCGCCGCGCTCTTCACTGATTACAACGACGACAGCATCACTCTCTTCCGTGATGCCGATGGCAGCGCGATGGCGGGTTCCAAACTGCTTGTCCAGCTTCACATTGCCGGAAAGCGGCAGCACCGCTCCGGCCTGCTGCACGCGCAGGTTGCGGATGATCACCGCGCCGTCATGCAGGTGGTTCTGAGGATCGGGCACGAACAGCGTCACCAAGAGCTCTTTGGTGACGCGCGCATCCAGCTCAACGCCGACTTCGCCCAGGTGCTCTGAGAGATCGGCATCGCGCTCGATGACGATCAGGCCACCGATGTTCTTTTTCGCTAGCTCACCCGCGGCCTGCACGACCTCTTCGATGACATAGGTCTCTTCGTACTTGTGACGGGTAAATAGGTTCTGGCCGACCTGCATCAGCGCGCGGCGCAGGTCCTGCTGGAAGATGACGACGAAAAAGATGATGAAGTAATCGATCAGCTTTTCGAACAGCCACGAGACCGCGAACAGGTCGAGGCGCTTGGCCAAGAAAAACAGCCCGCCCAGAATGAACATCCCGGCCAGCGTCTGTGCCGCCCGCGTCCCGCGCACCAACTTCAAGATGCGATAGACGACGTAGTAGACAATCACCACGTCTGCCGTCGTCGTCAGAAGATCGCGCGAATTCAAGCCGCGTAGAGCGCCTTGCACGTGCGACAAAAGATCGGGAAACAAGCTGGCGGCGGCGAGGTTCATTCCCGCGCCTCCGTCGCGTGAGCTTGCGATTTGCGATCCGCTGGTGGCGCGGTGCTGGGCCTTCCACCAAGCGGCTTCTGGCTGGCCTGACCAAGCGCCTGCACAAGCTGCAAGGCGGCGCGCGTCTCGGCCACGTCGTGTACGCGGACGATGGCAGCCCCCTGCTGCGCGGCATGCACAGCGGCGACCACCGACGGAACCAAACGAGAAGAAACAGGCAACCCGGTGACTGCCCCCAGCATCGACTTGCGCGAGGCACCGACGAGAAGCGGCGCCTGCAACTGAGCATGCAGCCAGGCCGTCCGCGAGAGCAGCTCAATGCTCTGCTCGGCGGTCTTGGCGAAGCCTAAGCCTGGGTCGAAGATCAGGCGGCGACGCAGCACCGGATCGTCCCCCGCAAGTGAAGCGGCGATCGTTACCAGCTCCTCGACCACAGTCTGACACAAGTTGTCGCCGTAGTCGGTCTGCTCGCGCATCGTCGCCGGAGTCCCACGCGAGTGCATGACGACGATGGCATCAAAACACAGCAGCAGCCGTTTGAGCTCAGCGGATGCCGCAGGTGGCCCGGCTGCGCGGCCCTCACTTGCCCACGGCCTCGACGGAGACGCGAGCAGATCGCGCGGGAAAGGCAGGTTGAGTAGCGCCACGCCATGCTCAGCGGCGCGCTCAGCCGTCGCAGCATGCCGTGTGTCAATTGACAGAGCGACCGGCAACGCCACGCGATCGAGCAGCGCGAACAAAGGGGCCAAGCGACGCCACTCTTCGTCGGGTGACAACGATACGGCCCCTGGCCGCGTCGACTCCGCCCCGATGTCGACTAGGTCAGCGCCCTGCGCGATCAGCGCGTCGATATGGGCACGGGCACGCTCGGCGTCAAGATACTTCCCGCCATCGGAAAATGAGTCAGGCGTGACGTTGAGTACGGCCATCACCGCGCAGCCCGAACCGCCGCGCAGGATACTGCCGTCATGACGTCGCACCGCCCACCGCGGCGATGCAGGCGACGCAGACCCCAGAGCTTCTGAGGGAACAAGCGCGCCGGTTTCGCCTGCGGACGACATGGACACAAGATAGCGAGTTTCCCCGCGCATTTCAGGCTTCCTGATCACAAATTGCCGCCGCCTGCCGTCTGCGCTTTGCGGTAAAGTAGGCGCGGGAGGAACTGACCGTGCATGCTCTGCTCTGGCCTCGATCTGCTTCGCTGTGGACAACCTCGCTTTCGCTGGTAGCGCTGCTTTCTCTGACCTGCGTCTCGTCGTGCGCTGACAAGCGCGTCGTCGATGACACGCTGCCCACCGGCCCCTGCCAAGCCACCGGCCGCGTCGATGACATCGTCAAGAAAGAGTCGATCGCCGAGTTCGCTCGCCTAGGCCGCCACTGCGAGCTGTACAACCTGAACGTCACCGCCGAGAACGAGCAAGAGACCGTGTGGCGCGTTTGCTGCGGCGAAGCGGCATTGACCTATGCCTATTACCCGGCCAAGTGTGTCGCTCGTCGCACATCGAACGGCCTGATCCAGTGCCAAAGCGGCGAGGCTCTGCCCACCTCGAACAAGGCCGAGGACGCCCCAATCAAGCCCGCACCGCCGCCCGCCACGCCGTAGCCAGACGCAAAATCGACGCGTCGTACGACTGCACTCTGGGTCAGCCGGCCGCGCCCATGACTTATTGCTTCTCTTCGGGATAGCCGTTGGCTAGCTCTTCCAGGCCGAGACGACGACCGGCCTCCAGCGACATCTCGTCTTCTTCGTCGGTAAAGCCCTCAAGCGAGTCGCGATCGTCGAGCACCTTGGCAGCCGCCGGACCGGTGTTCATCTGGATGACGGCGGTGACCGTCGCCTGCTTCTTGAGCTGGCTGTTCATCCAGGCGACAAAGCGCACGGGATGGTAGTGCCAAACCACGTAGTCCTTGGGCAGACCGACGCGCTGGGCCAAGTCTTCGGTGTACCAAAGCGTCGGCTCGATCTGGTCGCGGAACAGGCGCGAGCGCGCGACCTTGTTCAGCGTCT